>NZ_CAJE01000013.1 GCF_000308215.1 Methanomassiliicoccus luminyensis B10 | reverse complement strand
CGCCAAGAACCTGGTGGACAAAGAATATACTTCCTCATGCGGCTGCGCCGCCGTCGAGATCACGGGGGACTGCATCTGCTACCAGACCGAGGTGCTGGTGGACAAGATCAAAAGGCTCAGCGATGTGGACCACGCCGACTTCGTCATGTCCGACATCCCCGGATGCGGGATCGCTGCCCTAGACCACGTATACCACAAGCTCAACGACGCGTACAGGGATGATTTCGAGCTAGCCCCGTTCATCGTCATCGCGGACCCGGAAAGGCTCCGCACCATCATGCCGGAGAAGGCGGACATACACCTTCCCCCGGAAATGGAGTATCTCTTCAGGTCGCAGCTCGCCGAGGCGGACGCGGTCGTTCTGAACAAGATCGACCTCCTGTCCGATCAGGAGACCAAGAGGTATGTCGACTTTCTCAGGTCGTTCTGCCCGGACACGCCGGTCTTCGCGATCTCCGCCCGGGAGAAGCACAACATCGGGGAGGTCGTGGACTACGTCTACAGCAACAAGGCCAAGCTGAAGGTCGTCGACATCGGGTACGGCGGGGAGGAGTTCATGGCGGCGGAGGGCAAGCTCACCTGGTACAACCGCCGCTTCTACATGGTATCGAGTAAGGACTTCGACGGCAACGCCTTCGTGGACGATTTCATCGAGAGCGTCCGCGGGAAGCTGAGGGCCGCCGACCGCAACGTGCCTCACCTGAAGGTGTTCGCCACCGCGGAGGACGGGGACATCGCGAAGGCATCGCTTCTGGGCATAGACTACAGAACGGAGCATGACAAGAAGATCAGGAACCATTACGACAAGCTCCGCGTCGTGGTCAACGCCAGAGCGGCATGCGAGGCGCCGGTCCTGGAAGGCCTGATGAACGAGGCCATGGAAGAGGTCGTGGGGAAGTACGACGGCACCAGCCGGGTGTTCTTCACCGAGTGCTTCGGAATGATGGACGAGGGAAGGGTGTGAGCGGGTAAGGCCCACCCCTGCAGCGCATCCGCGGGAGCGGCCGCCCCTGTGCTCCCCGGAGCAAACTCTAATTACTTTCCTGTTTTTCACTGATGGCATGAACGTCTCGGAGATACTAGAGGGGCTCAGCGCCAACGAAGCGAAGCTCCTGCTGGCGCTGGACAGCCTGCATGGCAAGGGGACCCCTGAGCAGGTCTTCGCCGCGGGCGGGTTCGAGCAGCCGGTGGAGGTCATGAACGCGGCCTCCTGGCTCCAGTCCAAGGGCCTGGTGCAGATCTCCGAGATGGCCCGCAAGGTCTACTCTCTCAAGGACAGGTCCGTTCTGGACAAGGGCTTGCCCGAACGCAGGGCGCTGAACTTTCTGGCCGACTGCAGCGGCGAGGTGGAGATGAAGGACCTCTCCCGTGCCGTGGCCAAGGAGGAGGCGTCCATCGCCCTGGGCTGGCTGAGGAAGAAAGGCCTCGCCACCGTCAAGAAGGACGACGACCGCACCGTCATCACCATCACCGACAAGGGCCGCGGCATGCTCCTGGACCAGATGGACGACGAGAGGACGCTGAAAGCCCTCGCCGAGGAGGACCTGCCGGAGGACAAGCTGGACAAGGCCACCATCGCCGCTCTGAAGTCCCGCCAGGACATGGTGAACGAGAAGCTGGTGGTCAGCAGGACCATCACCGTCACCGGCCTGGGGAAGGAGATCATCGGCATGGGCATCGAGGTCAAGGACGAGGTCGCCCAGCTCATCCCCGAGCTGATCCAGACGGGGAAGTGGAGGGACGTCACCATCCGCAAGTACGACGTAAGGACCTTCGCTCCGGCCATCTATCCGGGCAAGAAGCATCCGCTCACCCGGATCGCCGACGAGGTCCGCGAGATCTTCGTGGACATGGGGTTCCAGGAGATCGACGAGGAGTACGTCCAGCCGGCCTTCTGGAACATGGACGCGCTGTTCATCCCCCAGGACCACCCTGCCCGGGAGATGCAGGACACCTTCTTCCTCAAGAACCCCGCCAAGATCGCCCCGGAGGACGAGGACCTCGTGGGAAAGGTGTGCTCCATGCACGAGTGCGGCGGGAAGACCGGCTCGCAGGGCTGGGGGTACAAATGGTGTCGCGAGGAGTCGGAGCGCGCGCTTCTGCGCACGCACACCACCGTCAACACCATACGCCACCTCTGGAAGCATCCCGAGCCACCGGTCAAGGTTTTCTCCCTAAGCAAGGTGTTCAGGAAGGAAGCTATCGACGCTACGCATCTCCCGGAGTTCACTCAGATCGAGGGGATCATCATGGAGAAGGACGCCAGTTTCGACATGCTGTGCGGCGTCATCCGCGAGTTCTACCGGCGCATGGGCTTCGAGGACATACGGTTCAGGCCAGGCTACTTCCCCTATACTGAGCCGTCCATGGAGATCGAGGTCCGGTTCAAGGACACCTGGATGGAGCTCGGCGGCTCCGGCATATTCCGACCTGAGGTCACCGCCCCGTTCGGGATAGAGTACCCGGTGCTGGCATGGGGCTTCGGCTTCGAGCGCCTCGCCATGCTCCGATGGAACCTCAAGGACCTCAGGGACCTGTACATCAGCGACGTGGACATGCTGCGCCAGAGCCCCCTGCTCTGATCTCACTTGGACATCTTCACGTTGTTGGCCAGGAGCGCCATCTCCAGCGCCTTGTCCCGCATGGCCATGGAGGTGTACAACTGGGACAGGTCGTTGAGCAGCTCCACCTGCTTGTTGATCATGGCCTGCCGCGAGCGGGAGAACATCCTGAGGGCCTCGTCGTCGTCCCCGGTCTTGATGGCAATGGTGCCGAGAAGGAAGTACGCGCGGGCCTCGTCCTCGGGGTTCTCGAAGCCGTGCTGGATGAGGCGGCTCAATATCTCCTTGGGCTCGTGATAATCTTCGTCTCGGATCAGGGACTCGGCGATGTTGCACTCCAGCGCGCCGTTGATGTGGTCGTCGTAGACGCCCCTGGCCCGGATGAACGAGCGGTATGCCAGGTGCCATTCCTTGCGGTCCATGTGCAGCATGCCCTCGATCCAGTAGCCGTTGAACCTTTCCGACGGGATGCTGGACGCCTCCATAACCTTGGTGAGGATGAGGCAGTACTCCGCCTTGCCCACCCTGCGGGCCACCTCGGCCTGCACGTAATGCACCATGGGGCTGTAGCCCTTGGTCACGTCGCGGATATTGGCCACCGCCTCCAGGAGGTCGTCGTCCGGCACGAGCAGAAGCTCCTTGTAGCGGCTGTTGACCAGGATCTCGGCGTCGGCGAACCTCCTGGCGTTAACGAGGTGGTACAATGCCTCCTTGAGATCATCCCACCGCATCCAGTAGTCGGCGGCGATGGTATGGTAGTCCTTGACCTTCTCGGGGTCGGTCTCCGACAGCACGTATTCCTTCAGCTCTCGGGGGAGATCGACCATGCCCTTCTCGTCCACCGGAAGGAGGGAGACGCTGATGTCCGGCAACACGTCGCGGTAGAACGGCTTGCGGAACACGCAGGACATCGCCACCACTGGCTTGAACTTGTCATCGAGGGCCTTCCACAGCTCCGGGCCCTTGCACTTCCGGATGTCCTGGTACTGGCTGAGGTCGATGTTGTTCTCCTCGGCGAAGTCCTTGATATCCTTGGCCTTGTCGGTCCCGCTGCGGGTGAGGAAGTACACCTTGCGCTTGGTCTTGCCCCTCTTGATGTGGGAGAGCCGCTCCATCACGTCCTTGCTGTCCTTGAGCTTCTTCAGCTCCAGGGCGGCGTGCGCCCTGGAGATGCGGAGCGCGGCGGCGATGCCGTCCTGGCTTATGTCGATGGGAACCTCGTAGGAGTCCTGGAACTTCGCGTACTGCGACAGGTGGATGATTATGCGTTCTCCTACGGTGAGCGATGCCGCCATTGGTTCCCCCTGAAAATCGAAACGGAATCGCTAAGAAGCTATATATGACCTCTGGCCCCCGCGGCCGCTGCTGGGTCACGGTCCGGACCTTGAGCCCTTCACCCTCTTGGCGCGCGCCGCGAACTCGGTCGCCTTTTCCGGCATTCCCATGAGCACGTAGGCGTCCGACAGCGCCATGTACAGTTCGCCGTTCTCGCGGTCCCTCGATGCGCCCCTGCTCTTGCTGAACAGGCGCACCGCCTCCGCCCCGTCCCCCGCCCTCAGCGAGATGGTGCCCAGCTGGTAAAAGATGCGCTCCAGCAGCTCGCCGTCCTTCACCCCGCCGGAGATGAGCCGCTCCAGCACCACCCTGGCCTCGGCTGGCTGGCCGGTAAGCATCAGCGTCTCGGCTATGTCGCACTCCAGGGGGATGTTCGCCTCCCCCTCGTGCAGGTCCCTGGCGGCGTAGAGGGCGGCCAGCGCCTCCCCGGCATCGCCCCTCTCCCGGAGCGCCAGCCCTTTCACCACGGCGCCGTCGAAGCGGTCGCGGGGGTCCGATGATGACAGCAGCTCCTCCGCCTTCGCCAGTGCCCGGTCCGGCTCTCCGGCCCGGCGGGCCGATTCGGCCTGCGCATAGAGCACCCGCCCCCGGTAGCGGGGGGACGGCTCCTTGAACGACCACACGATGTCCATGAGGTCGCGGTCGGCGGACGCCAGCAGCGCGCTCCCCCTCGAGGACAGCAGCATCTCCGCCTCCCTGGCCCGGCCGGCGCTGAGGAGGTGGAACAGCCTCTCGCGGTAATCTCCGTTGGTGAGCCAGTAGTCGGCGGCGAAAGAATGGTACTGCTTCAGGAGGTCGGGGGCGACCATGCCGACCACGTAGGCCTTCAGCTCAGGGGGGAGGTCAACGGTGCCGTCGCCGTCCACCGGAAGGAGGGACACCGGGGTCTCCGGCAGCGCCTCCCTCATGAAGGGGCGGCGGAACACGCAGGCCTGCGCGAACAGGGTCTTGAGTTCGTCGTCCAGGCTGCCCCATACCTCGGGGCCCTTGCACTTCCGGATGTCCAGGAACGGCCGGACGTCGATGCCCTCCGACTCGGCGAACTGCTTGATCCTGGCGGCCCGGTCCTCTCCGGCCGGGCTGACGAAGTATACCTTGCGCTTCGTTTTCCCCTTCTTGATGTGCACGAGGTCCTCCACCACCTCGCCGGTCTCCTTCAGCTTCTTCAGCTCGATGGCCGCGTGCGCCCTGGAGATGCGGAGCGCGGCGGCGATGCCGTCCTGGCTTATGTCAAAGGGGGCATCGTAGCTGTCCTTGAATTTCGAGTATTGGGACAGGTGGAGGATGATCCTCTCTCCCACGGTCAGCGTGCCGGGCATGATCACGAAATTAGGACCGGTCTCTATATATTTAGCGATATTAATTGTATATTTCAACCAGTATTATTACAGGCGATATCATTGCTTGCGCTCTCGCGGGAATGAGCGCCGCTGGCAGGCGGTCCGGCCCTCGGAGCCCCACAATCTATTTACCGGGCGGGCCATAACGCGGAGGCGAAAAGGAGGCATGGCGATCAGATTGATGGTTTGCAGCCTGGCGGACACGGTAAGCGTCAACATCAAGGACGCGCTGCTCTCCCAGGCTCCCTGGTCGGAGGAGGGCGAGTTCGAGGGTCATCCGGTCCTCAGGAGCGGGGACATGGTAATGGCCACCGTTCCCGGCCTTCACATCTTCGCCGATGACATAGACCAAAGGGTAAGCGACGCGCTGTCCGTCAAGGTGGACGAGGTCGTGTTCATGTCGCGCCACAAGGCCGCCTCCGGGCAGAGGTCGCTGACGGTCCATCCTATCGGCAACTGGAGAAAGGCGGACTACGGCGGGCGGGAGGGCGAGCTGGTGCCTGCCGCCCCGGGCCTGATGACCGCCCTGCTGCGCTCGCTGAAGGCCGCCGCCTCCGGCCTGGACTTCGACGTGGTGTTCGAAGTGACCCATCACGGCCCCCGGCTGGCGTCGCCCACTCTGTTCATCGAGATCGGGAGCAACGAGGCCTCCTGGGGCGACAAGGACGCCGCCAGAGCGCTGGCGAGGGCGCTGCTGGAGGCCAGGGTGGAGGACCATCCCAAGGCGATCGGGATCGGCGGCGGGCACTACGCGCCCCGCTTCACCGAGGTCAGCCTGGCCAAGAAGGTCAGCTTCGGCCATATGCTGCCCGGCTACGCCATGGACCTGAACGACCCGGCGTCGCTGTCAGCAATGATCGGCAAGGCGCTGAGGAGCACCGGGACCGATCTAGCATATCTTCATAAAAAATCGATGAAGAGGTCCGAGGCGTCCATGGTCGCCAGCCTGGTAGCAGACCTGGGCGGCCGGGTGATCGACAGCTCGGACCTCCAGGACCTCTGAGCCCTCGGTCCATCCCCGCGAAGGCGGGGGAGCGCTCACTTCTTTTTCTTCGCCGCCGGCTTCTTGGCCACGGGCTTGGTGGTCTTCTCGCCCTCCATCTCGGCGAAGACCTGGGAAAGCCCCTTCTTGGCGACGGACCAGGACGGCACGCCTCCAACGACGACCGCTACATGCATCGCTTCTACGATCTCCTGCTTGGTGGCGCCGTAGTTCGCGGCCACCCTGGCCTGGGGATACACGCAGTCCTCGCACATCCTCACAGCCACGCAGGCGAGGGCGATGAGCCTCTTGGTCTTCCGGTCCAGCGCACCGTCCTCCACCATGACCCTGTCAAGTTCCTTTATGACCACGGCCAGCTCCGGGTTGTGCTCACGGATGTGGGCCAGAGCGTGCGGGACATAGCCGCCCATGCGGCATCCCATCTCCTCCACGGCGTCCTCGGCGCTGAGCTCGTCCTTCAGGTTCTTGCTCCTCTTGCACGCTTTAGCTTCAGCCATATCATAACCCCAATTATTCTTTCACCCACATAATGCTCGTGAGGGGATGATAAGTTTATTGCCTTACCAGCGAAGAAATGGCGTGGACCGTTCATGCGCGGTCCGCGCCTTGGAGGGGGGCGCGACCACCCTATTGGAACATCCTCTGACTGATCAGCCGTCGATGACCGTCCCGCTGATCCTCTGCCCCCGTATGGCCCTTTCCATCTCCGCGAGGTCGCGGCCAGCTACCACCAGGATGGGGATCTTGTTGCGCATAACGATCTCCGCGCCCATGGGGTCGAACACGTGGGAGCTGCCGGCGCCATGCTTCCCGCCCAGCATCTCCCGGAGCTGTTGGAAAGAGATGCGGTCGTACTTCCTGGCGCTCTTGTCCTTGCGGGGGTCGGCGGTGTACACCCCGTCCACCGAGGTGGCGTTGACGACCCTCGATGCGCCGACCTTCTCGGCCAGCGCGGCCGAGACGCCATCGGTTGTATGCCCTGGGGTCGTTCCGCCCATGATTACGACCTTCCCCTTCCCACCCAGTGCGGCGGCCTCCTCCACCGTGGTCGGCACGGTCTGGATCGCTCTGCTCTTCAGAGCTAGCTGTACCAGGCGGGCGTTGATCCTGGTGGCCTGGATCCCTAGGTCGTCAAGCTCGTCCTCGGTCGCCTGGAGCTCCCTCCCGGTGACGATGTAGTAACGGGCGATCTTGCCCCCACCGCACACCACGTACACCTCGAACTCCTCGGACACCTTGCTGAGAACGGAAGCGAACTTGGAGAGGAACTCCCCGTCCCGGTCATCCGGGATGATTATGGAGCCTCCCAGTGAGACAACGACCTTTTCCATGGGTATCGACCAAAGCTTAATTAGGGCAATATCTTTAGAGTTAAAAAAGCGTAGGTTGAACCAATGGCTCCAGATGAGAGCGATAATGACAGGATGATGGAGAAGCGCCGGTACGACTTCAAGAGGGCCCTGGAGGAGATCCGGGAGATCCACGGCCGTGGCACCGAGCTCGTCTCCGTTTACGTCCCACCGGACAAGCAGATATCGGACGTCGCGAACTACCTTCGGGGTGAATACTCACAGTCACAGAACATCAAGAGCAAGAGGACCAACAAGGCCGTCACCGGGGCCATCGAGTCAATACTTGCCAAGCTGAAATACTTCAAGACCCCACCGGCTAACGGGGTCATCTTCTTCGTCGGCGAAGCCCCGACCGCGGGGGACCAGACCAAGCAGGTGTCCTTCGTAGTGGAGCCGCCGGAGCCTATCACCACCTTCATGTACCGATGCGACTCGGAGTTCTACACCGAGAAGCTGTGGGACATGCTGGAGGTCAAGCAGACCTTCGGGCTGCTGGTGATCGACCGCTCCGAAGCGACCATCGGCCTGCTCAAGGGCAAGAGGGTCATCCCCGTCAAGAACATCCAGTCCCTGGTGCCATCGAAGCACGGCAGGGGCGGGCAATCGGCGCTGCGTTTCGAGCGCTTGATCGAGATCGCGGCTCACGAGTTCTACAAGAAGGTGGCGGAGACGGCCGACGACGCGTTCCTCGCCCAGGGAGAGAACCTGGAAGGCGTTCTCATCGGCGGTCCGGGGCCGACCAAGGAGTTCTTCGTCAAGGAAGAGTACCTCCACCACGAGCTGAGGAAGAAGATAATCGACACCTTCGATACAGGATATACCGATGAGTACGGGCTCAAGGAGCTGGTGGAGAAGGCCAAGGACGCCCTCACCGACCTTGACCTGATGAGGGAGAAGCAGCTCGTCCAGAAGCTTCTGGAGGAGATCCGCAAGTCCGACGACGGCCTCGCCACGTACGGCGAGGAACAGGTCCGCCACGCCCTGGAGATAGGGGCGGTGGACACCCTGCTCATCTCCGAGGGCCTCCGGAAGAAGCGAGTCCAGCTGAAGTGCCCCCAGTGCGGCTGGGAGGGAAAGGTCACCGCGGTCAGGGAAGAGGATGCCAAGTGCCCCAAGTGTCCCGCCGCCAGCCCCGAGATCGTGGAGGTCAAGGATTTCGTCGACGACTTCTATGACGAGGCCAGCAAGGTCGGCACGAAGGTCGAGCTCCTTTCCATCGATTCGGAGGAAGGGGAGTTGCTCATGAAGGCCTTCGGCGGCATAGCGGCGATACTGAGGTACAGCATCGGAGGGATGTGAGCTTGGACCCGCTGAAGCCGTTCCGCGATGAGGTGGAGAGCGCAACCAAGGCCGCGTTCCAGGCCATGGGCGCCGACGTCCGCTTCGAGATCGAGGTCCCCGCCACCGGAGTAGCCGATTTCGCCGTTCCCTGCTTCCCGCTGGCCAAGGCCCTGAGGAAGGCGCCCCCGGCCATAGCCGAGGAGGCGGCCTCCAAGCTCCCTCGGATGGAGATGGCCTCCAAGGCCTGGGCCGAGAGGGGATACCTCAACTTCAAGGTGGACGAGAAGAAGCTCAGCCGGTCCACCCTCACCGAGATCATGAAGGAGAAGGAGAACTACGGGAAAGGTGCTCACAGGAAGGAGAAGGTCCTCCTGGAGCATACTTCGGTCAACCCGACCGGCCCGATACACGTCGGACGGGCCAGGAACCCCATCATCGGCGACACCCTGGCGCGCTGCATGCGCGCCTGCGGGTACGACGTTACCACCGAGTACTACGTCAACGACGTGGGCAAGCAGGTGGTCATCCTGACCTGGGGCCTGGACCATCTTTCTCCCTCGGACGTTGACATCGTCGACGACAGCGAGAAGGCCGACCACCGCCTTGTCGCCTACTACCGGAAAGCGAACGAGATGATGGAGAACGACAAGGAGGTGGAGAAGCAGGTGGGCCACATGCTCCGCCGCTTCGAGGACGGCGATGAGGAAGTGATCGAGAAGGTCCGCAAGACCGCCAAGCTCATGCTCGACGGCATCATCGAGAGCCTCGATACTATCAACGTCGCCATCGACCAGTTCACCTGGGAGTCCACCTTCATCAAGGACGGCTCCGCCCACCGCGTGGTGGAGGAGCTGAAGCGCTCCGAGCACTGCAAGGAGGACAAGGGCGCCTGCTATCTGGAGCTGGAGCCGTTCGGCGTTCACGGCCGCGACACCAAGTTCTTCTTCACCCGGGCGGACGGGACCACCCTGTACACCACCCGGGACATGGCGTACCACCTCAACAAGTTCGAGCGGGCCGATCGTCTCATCAACATCCTGGGCGAGGACCAGAAGCTGGGGCAGACCCAGCTCGCGATAGCCCTCAAGCTCCTGGGAAAGGAGCGCGCCCCCGAGGTCCTGTTCTATTCCTTCGTATCCCTTCCCGAGGGGCGGATGTCCACCAGGAAGGGCGTGGTCGTCCACCTCGACGACCTCATAGAGGAGGCGGAGGCCCGCGCGCTGGAAGAAGTGAAGAAGCGCCGCACCGACCTGTCGGAGGAGAAGATGCGGGATATCGCGAGGGCCATCGGGCGCGGCGCGGTGAGGTACAACATCGTTCGGGTCCAGCCCGAGAAGCCCCTGGTCTTCAAGTGGGAGGACGCCCTGAACTTCGAGGGCAACAGCGCGCCGTTCGTGCAGTACGCTCACGCCCGGGCCTGCAGCATCCTGCGCAAGGCCGGGGAGTTCGGTCGGGACCTCGACCCCGAGGTGCTGACGAACGAATACGAGGTCAAACTCATCAAGGCCCTGGCCCGGTACCCCTCCGTCATCAGCGAGGCCGGGGACAAGGCCCGCATCCACGTGCTGCCGGCCTACGCTCACGAAGTGGCGGCGGCGTTCAACCAGTTCTACACCTACGTGCCGGTGCTCAAGGGCGAGGAGAACCGCGACGCCCGCCTGGCGCTGGTGGACGCGACCCGCCTCGTGCTGGCGAACGCTCTGACCACCCTGGGCCTCAGCGCCCCGGAGGAGATGTAACATGAAGATCGTCCCCCTCTCCGACGAGGACCGCGTGTCGGTGCGCGTGCTCGAGCTGGCCTGCATCCGCGAGTATGTGGAGCGGTCCATCAAGAAGAGATGGGAGGACCTTCCCCAGGACCTCCGGGAGAAGCTGGGGGCCTCTGCCGCCAACTCGTTCCAGTACTATCGCGACTCCGGCCTCAGCTTCGTGGCCAAGGAGGGTGACAAGGTTGTCGGCTTCATCTTCGGCCAGATGATGCACTGGATCGACGGCATAGAGAATGCGGCGTGGGTCGAGAACGTCGGCGTGGACCAGGAGTTCCGGCGCATGGGCATTGGGTACCAGCTGATGCGCCGCCTGGCCGAGGAAGGCAAGAAGCAGGGAGCGCAGGTAGTGCACTCCTCCATCGGCCTCGACAACACCAGGTCGCTGCTTCTCCATCGCAAGCTGGGCTTTTTGGGCGAGGACCGCAAGATCGCCATCCTGGACCTCAGTAAGTTCCACTAGGGCGAGATCTGTCATCCCCCGATCTGCATTAGTTGGCATTTTATAAGTGGAGCTGTCGAGATCACCGCAGGTAAGTGTGCTCGGGGGAGCTGTACTTCTCTTTCTCCAACTTGTCCGCGAGATCCCGCTCCTCTTCCGTGAGATCGCCCCTCTCGAACTCCACCCCGAACGCCGAGGAGAACCCGCGCACGATGGCGGTCTTGACCACCTCCATGTCCGGGACGTAGCCCAGCTCTTCCCGCAGCGAGGTCATGTCCCCCCTAGGCCTCTTCCGCGCCTTCAGCACCTCGCACATGATGTCGAGATCGGTGTCCACCAGGAGCGATCCGTGCTGGGCCAGCACCCCCCATCTCCTGAGCTGGGCGCTGCCGGAGATCTTCTTTCCCCCTATCTGCACATCGTTCACCGGCTTGAACTCCGGATCAAGGCCAAGCCCCTCCAGGGCCAGAACGATGCCCCGGCACACCATCTCGAACGACCTCACGGGATCGCCGGGAGCGCTGGCCCGGTCGATGAGCAGGGAATAAATGATCTGCCCCTGGTCGGTGTAGATGGCGCTCCCCCCTGACATCCTGCGAACGATCTGGACACCGTGCCTGGAAGCGGCCTCGAGGTCCACCACCTCCTTGACCCTCTCGAAGTGCCCCATGGAAATAGTGGGGGCGTTCCGCCGATACAGGTGGAGGGTGTTGGGGACCTTCTCTTCGTTCCTCGCCACCAGGATGGCCTCGTCGCAGGCGGCACTAAAGGCCGGGGCTAGCATGTCTGAGTCTACGAGGCGCCACTTCACAGTACGTCAAATGAATAGGGGTTTATTAATATTTGCTATTTTATATATTGATACTAAGTGACGATCTCCGCCACCCGCTTCTCCTCCAGGGCACGGCGCACTTCCATGGCCAGCCTCCTCCCGGTGGACATGTTCTTCCTCCACAGGGAGTTGCCGTAAGCATGGCCGACGTTCATGTGCACGTTGGTGCCGCCGCCGATGCGCGGCGCGACATCGTAGATGAAGAACTTGAGGTCCTTGTCCACGCAGGTCTGCAGGCAGAACGGGCCGATGATGCCCGGGGAGAAGTACTCCTTGGCCGCGGCCACGTACTTCTCCGCCAGTTCGAAGGCGTTCTCCAGGAGCGACTCCCGGAGCGTGGCGGAATTATGCCCGCACACGGTGTACTCAGGCACCTTCTGCGCTTCATTCAGGGTCAGCTGCTGGGCGGCGGGTATCCTCACGTGCCCGTCCAGGGAGCTCTCGAAGCGCCAGTCCACGCCGATCAGCTCGACCTTCTCGCCTTCCTTCTCCAGGGGGGAGTAGAAGAAGTCCAGGTTGAACACCGGGCCGATGACGTACTCCTCCATCCTCGCCCCTTCCAGGTTCTCCCTCTCGATCACGCCCTGCTTGATGAGCGCCTCCGACTTCTCCCTGTACTCCTGGTACGAGGCGGCGGTGAAGAACCCCCTCTCCAGCTTCTTCTTGGCGTGGTGCAGCTTGATGATGCTGAGGGAGTTGATGTCCTTGGGGTCGGTGATCTTCCTCGGGGCCGGCAGGCCGGCCTTGTCCAAGAGCCAATAGTAGTCCCTGGGGCCGCCGCGGTCCTCGCTTCTCAGCAGGTTCCTCGACCCGACCAGGGGGACCATGAAATCGTTCTCCACGGCGTCCATGGAGACATAGGAGGTGAAGGACCGGTTCGGCACGAACAGCACGCTGTCATCTTGCAGCCTCTTCATATTCTCCTGCTTCATGATATCATTGAACTTGGGGAGAAGCATGACCTCGTCGACCATGCCCCTGACGATGCCGCCGTTCGCGTCGCGGAAGGCCTTGAAGTAGCGCGAGTACGGGGAGTCCCGGCCGTTCTGGCATACCGCCAGGGTGCGCAGCCCCTCCTCCACGGCGCCGTCGCAGGTGTCCAGGGCGGAGTGGGAGCCCACCACGCCTATCTTCGCAGCACTGAGGTCGTAGTCCCCGACCATCTCCTGAATGACCTTTCTCTCTATCATGGTCCTGCCCCTGTGAACTCACCCTATCGAGGGAAAAGAGATAAAGGTTATCAGACGCCCAGCCCCATGAGGATTATCACGCCCATCAGCGCGAACGCTCCCACCGAGTCGATGGCCGATGACGTGAGCGGTATGGAGTGGTCATCGGGGTCCAGGGACAGCTTGTACGTGTACACCGCGACGTAATAGGAGATGAAGTTCAGCGCCGTGACCGTGATGAGCCCGGCCGCCAGGGAGAGGAACACCATCTCTCCCAGGGACGGCGAGCCCAGCCCGAGCAGCCGCGCCGCCACGTAGGAGGATATCCCCACCAGCACGAACACCCACAGTGAGAAGATGTAGATTATGGCGAAGTTCTCCAGGGCCAGCTTCCCCGGCCTCCTCCGTGGCTTCAGAGTACCCATGTGCAGCATGGAGCCGAAGCGGGAGGTCAGTATGCCGCCCAGCGCGTTGGCGTCCTCCAGGAAGGGAGGTATCAGGACCAGCAGCGCGGGCAGAGCCACCAGGCTTTCCAGCCGCGTGTCTATGGTAACTCCCGCCACTATGTCTAGGAGGATGCAGAGGACCAGCACGGGCGAGCTGTGGATGAAGATCCTTCTCGCCTCTCCCTTGCCGCGGAGGACCGCCAGGATTGCCAAGGCCACGGTGATCACGAGGAACAGGGTGGAGAACGCGGTGATGACGATGCCCGGGAAATTGATGACCAGGATGGCCGCCAGGAACAGCATGGGGAGGGTGACGATGTCGCCGGCCGCGGTGATCAGCGGCGCGGAGATGTTGTCGATGTCCCAATTGCGGCGGAACCCGATGGTCGCCACGATCACGTTGATTATGATGAGCACAAAGCCCGCCAGCACTCCCCCCAGCACCGATATGAACACGAACGTGCTGATGGAGACAGAAGGGATCCCCATGGCCACCGCTACGGTGTTGGCCAGGACGCCCATGAGGAAGGACATGATCATGGTGAGGAGCAGGGACGACTCCATGTTCTGGCGCAGAATGCTGCCCCGCTTGAAAGTGAGCTCGAAGGTGCCGAGGTGCATCGCCGTACCCAGCCGGGAGCCCAGCGCGCCGAAGATGTTGCCCCTCATGCCGATGGCAGGGGGGATCAGGATCATGAGGCCCGGCAAAAGCTCCAGAGTATGGGTCATGGATCCAAGGGTCGCGCCAGCGAGCAGATCGCCGAGCGAGGATATGAGGAGCGCGACGAAGCCGAGGGAGAAGACCGAACGGTTCCTGGCAAAGAAAGATCGCACTCCCCTCATGGCCTGCCCCTCGGACCCTATTACTCTTCATTACTATTTTAACTCATATGGGGAGGAAGTCGCTATGTTATCGTGAAGATGAAATATATCCATTAGGTACTTTCATTCTTCCAAGTATAATATGGCTGCTTAGGCACTTTCGGCCACCTTCCCCCGTTCGATGCTTATATACGAAAGATGTCAAGAAAAACGGAGGGGATGTCATGCTCACCTACAAGTTCCGTCTCTATCCGAACAAAGAGGAGGAACGGATGCTGTTGTGGACGCTGGAGATATGCCGTCTCATTTACAATCGCTTCCTTGAGTTCTAAATGAAGGGCGAACGTGATGAGTTCAGATTGCAAACCCTCCTCTCAGTTTAGAAAGAAAGTGAAGACGACCTCAGAAATGTGAATGCCCAGGTCCTTCAATACGTGCTGCACCGCCTATTCATCAACTTGAATACACAAAAAGGACTGAAGGAAAGTGGCAGGGAGGTCGGCAGCCTGAGATTCAAGTCTTCGCAACGCTTCCGTTCATTCAGCCATATTCAAAGTGGTTTCAAGCTGTTGCCTAAGAATGATAAGTTTGGCATTCTCCAGCTATCAAAGATAGACAACATTCCTATCCGCTTGCATCGTGAAGTTATCGGTGAGATAAAAGGCCTTACCATCAAGCACATGCTATCTGGAATTGGTACGTCTACCTTTGGGTCGATGACTGCAAGAATGAGGACGAAATCACGTTCATCGAAAAAGCGGTTGGCATAGACCTTGGACTAGAACATTACGCTGTTGACAGCGACGGTCTAGTGACAGAGATCCCTTGTCACCTGAAGCGAGAATTGAATAAATTACGGCGGGATCAGAGGAGAATGGCCTGGAAACAAAAGGGTTCTAAAATAGAGGATTGTTGAAGGTAGGGCAGGAACTGCCCGAACTCGCTCGTGGACACTGGACCGCTACGCCACCTAGCCGGTGCAAGTCCAATGGATAGTTCACTCCTCTATGATGGTGCCTCTGGGGCCATATGCCCTGCCACATGCCCTTAGGTTTATTATACCTAATACGTGAATTAGTGGAATGGGCCGAGCGGCGTCTCGGACCCGGAATTGTGAATAGGACCATGACAAGTGCAACGGACGACGATCGACATCTCGATGGGCCGTCCAGCGGTGGCTTGCCGCTTCGGGGGGCATGTTGAGGGATGTCCTTTTTCGACCCCCTCGCCGATGGCGACGAGGAAGAGAACCTCACCGTGCGTGAGCTACTAACGGAGATGAAGGACATATCCGAGGTCATCGTTGACCTCGCCTACGCCGCGTTGCTGTTCAACAGCCACGAGATCGGGGCGGAGGTCAAGCACCTCGAGTCCAAGGTGGACCAGCTGAACTACGGGATCAAGATAAAGGCGATGATGGCCAGCCGCACCATGGACGACGCGGTGCAGCTGTCCGGCCTGCTGCAGGTGGCTGAGGGCGCCGCGTCGATATCCAAGGCCGCGGCGGACATCGTGGGCCTCCTGGAGCTGGGCTCCGAGAAGGGACCTTTCCTCTCGTACGTCCTCCGCGACGCCGAGGAGAAGATCTTCCTGCTGAGCATGTCCGGCGCCTCGGACATGAAGGGGAACACCATCGGCCACCTGAGCGTGGAATCGGAGACGGGCATGAGGATCATTGCCATCAAGCGGGGGATCAGGTGGATATACGATCCCGAGCCGGAAGAGAAGCTGAAGGAAGGGGACATGCTGGTGGTCCGCGGTACCGAGGACGGGTACACCAGGCTGTGCAAGTTCGCTCAGGGGGTGGAGAGATGGCCGATATATCCGCCGGAGCAGTGACCGAGAACCTCCAGGACATGTTCCTGGAGATAAAGGACACCTCCGAGCTCATGATCGACCTGGCGTATTCTTCGCTGCTCTACAACAACCGGGACATCGCCGAAGAAGTGGCCCAGCTGGAGGCCCGGGTGCGGGAAATGGGGGACGAGCTGCAGGAGCTGTCCATCCAGGGCGCGGTGCAGGACGGGGACACCAAGAGGTCGCTCCTGGTCATACTGCTGGCCCGCTCGGTGCAGGACATATCCGATGCCGCCCTGAAGATCGCCAACGTGGTCCGCATGGGCCAGCCGCTGCACCCCGTGGTGGGCATGTCCCTGAGGGAATCGGATGTCATCATCAGCACGGCCGTGGTGGAGGAGGGCTCCGACCTCGCCGGCAGCACCCTGGGGGCGGTGAAGCTGTCCACCAACTCGGGCATGAGGGTCATCGCCATACGCCGGGGCCGCCGGTATATCTACGGGCCGGACCGCCACACCCCCATAATGGCCGGGGACGTGCTCTTCGCCAGGGGTCCGGAGGACGGCAGGAGGTTCTTCAAGGACCTGGCCAAAGGATTGGAGCATCTGGAACCGAAGGACCTCCAGTGAAAAGGGAGGGAAGTAGCCCCGGACAGATTCGAACTGTCGTCGCAGGATCCAGAGTCCCGCATGATTGACCGCTACACTACGGGGCTATCGTAGTAGCCTGGAAACTGCTCCTGTATTTTAAATGTTTTGTTCGGGGCGGGCGAGCGCCGCCTTCCCTTCTCCTGCGAACATCCGCCAAGGCATCGCAAGCGGCCGGACGAATTATAATGGTGCGCGAAATTATGCACTCGGTAGGCTGCGATCGATCGAATAGCAATATGGGATCACGGCGGCTCTTTCGGGGTCACGCTCAGAAAAAATCTCCGTGATCGCTCCCTTTCCAGTAATCTATAAGACCGAGCAGGCCGATGAACCCCTGGGACTAAGATGAACAAACCGTTCTGGTTAGGCCTGATCGGCGCTGTATTCGGGATACTCATCGGCATAATGTTTATAGCGATTGGCTATCTCAGCGGCGCAGGGTTCTTTGACCCATATATGGAAGAAATCGGGATGGACCTGTCGGAGTATGCCGGGCTGTACTATGGCTATGGCGCCGTGAGCATGATATGCTCGATCGTGGGCGTCATCGGCGGGACCCTGACGCGCCAGAAGCCTGTAGGCGGGGTCCTGATGATCGCCAGCGGCATCATTATGCTCCTCTTCACGAGCATATTCGGAGCGCTCACCTTCATCTTCTTCCTCATCGGCGGCATCCTGATGCTGAACGACTACTACAAGGAGCGTAAGGCGGGGTCCGCGTACCAATACCAGTATCCGACCCAGCCGGGGCAGCCCATGCCGTACCCTCCTCAGCAACAGGTACAGCCGGCAGAACAGCCGTCCCAGGGAGGCCTGCTGTTCTGCCCCCGCTGCGGGGTGCAGGCGACCGAGCCGGGGCAGCGGTACTGCGACTCCTGCGGGAAGAAGCTGGAGTGAGTTCAGGAGTCTAGAAAAACCTTGCGCGGGAACCGAGGGGCCGCGCGCCCCGATGAGGTTTCAGAGCTTTCTCTTTACGGCGTCGAGGATGCGCTTGTACACGGCGTCTATCTCGCCCTGTCCGTCGACGTTGACCAAAATGCCCCGGTCCTGGTAGAGCTTCGCCAGGGGCAGGGTCCTCTCCTTATACACCCTCAAGCGCTCGCGGACGGTAGCCTCGGAGTCGTCTGTCCTCTGATAAAGCTCCCCGCCGCACTTGTCGCACTTGCCGGCGGCCTTGGGCGGCTTCGCCTCCAGGTGGTACACTTCGTTGCACTGCTTGCAGCTGCGCCTCTTCACGATGCGGTCGACGATGATGTCCTCATTAACATCGAGATTGACCGCCAGGTTGATGTCGGCGATAGTGTCCAGCATCTTGGCCTGCTCGAGGTTCCGGGGGAACCCGTCCAGCAGGAACCCGTCCTTGATCCCCTTGACCTTCTCCTGAATAAGGCCGATCACCAGCTCGTCAGGAACGAGCTTGCCCGCGTCCATGAATCCCTTGGCCTTTACGCCCAGGGAGGTGTTGTTCCGCACCGCCTCGCGCAGCAGGTCGCCGGTCGATATCAAGGTGAGGCCCAGCTCGTCGCACAGCCTCTTTGCCTGGGTGCCCTTTCCGGAGCCGGGCGCGCCCAGAAGCACGATCTTAGCGTCCATGGGTGCCAGGAATATTCTCCTGCCTTAAGCCATTTTTGAAGATGGCCAAGAATTTTATTCATCGAACGCTCTCTGAACCGTGAGCTACATGCTGAAGGGAGAGAGGGTCGGGCTCCGCCCGTTGCAGACCGAGGACGTCTGGCTATTGTACAGATGGCATAACGACGAGAGGGTCACCGAGGGCCTCGGAGCGCAGCGCCCCCTCTTCGCCGCCTCCATGGAGGAGGAGAAGAGGGCCGCGGAGAGGATGGTGTCCTCCATCGCGGAGCGCGGATATGTTATACTCCAGCTCCAGGATGGGAAGCCCATCGGGTGGGCCTCTTTGTCGAGGATAGATCGGAGGAACGGCGCCGCGGACCTGCAGATTGTCATAGGCGAGCCGTCGTGCTGGGGCCAGGGGCTGGGCAGGGAAGCCGTCCGGCTGGTCCTCGACCATGCCTTTATGGTGCTCAACCTCCACCGCGTGCAGGCCCGGGTACCGGAGTACAACGACCGGGCGGTACGATGCTTCGAGGAGAGCGGCTTCCGCAGGGACGGCACCTTCCGGGACGACCACTTCCATCATGGCGAGCATTGCTCCACCCTTCTCATGTCCGTGCTGCGCGGCGAGCATGGGGGCCCCGGATGATCGAAGGCGCATCGGTAAGGCTGCGCGCGCCGGAGAAGGCGGACCTGCCGTACTTCCTCAAGTGGATCAACGATCCAGAGGTGACGGCGTACCTGCCGGTCGGCGCGCTGGTGTCCCCGGAGGAAGAGGAGGCCTGGTTACGGGGCGTCATGTCATCGTCGTCCGAAAGAACGTTCAGCATCGAGACCAAGGACGGCCGACTCATCGGCAACTGCGCCCTCCGGGAGATAGATTGGACGCACCGGCGGGCCGACGTCGGCATCATGATCGGGGAAAAGGGGGCCTGGTCGCGGGGGTATGGGACGGACGCGCTCGCCGTACTGCTGGGCCTCGCCTTCGGCGAGATGGGCCTGAACCGGGCGTCCCTGACCGCCGCCGCGGACAACCTGCGCGCCATTCGGGCGTACGAGAAGTGCGGGTTCCGCCGGGAGGGTGTTCTGCGTTCCTATCTCTACAAGAACGGCCAGTACATCGACTGCGTGCAGATGTCCCTGCTGAAGGACGAATGGAACGGCCTCCCCGCCGGCAGGAGGCCGTGAGGCCATGCCGCTGCGGGGGGAGAAGGTCACGCTGAGGGCGGTGGAGTGGGGCGACCTGCCGCACTTCGTGGACTGGCTGAACGACCCGGAGGTAAATGCGCACCTGATGTCCAACCCCCTGGCCGGCCTGGAGGAACAGGAGCAGTGGTACCACGACCTCCAAGGGACCGACGAAAGGGTGCTGAGCGTGGAGGCCGAGGACGGCCGGCTCATCGGCAACTGCGGGATCATCAAGCTGGAGTGGGAGGACCGCCGATGCAGCCTATGGCTGGCGATTGGTGAAAAGGACGTGTGGGACCGAGGCTACGGCACCGATGTCGTCCGGACCATGCTCCGGTACTTGTTCGATGAGATGGACCTCAACCGGGTGTACCTCAACGTGGCCGAGGCCAACGCCCGCGCCATTCGGGCGTACGAGAAGTGTGGGTTCCGGAAGGAAGGGGTCATGCGCAAGGCCAGGTTCAAGAACGGCCGCTACGAGAACGACGTCCTGATGTCCATCCTCCAGGAGGAATGGCGGGACCTCTAGCTCTCTTCTCCAGCAGCCCCTCGTACACCGGCATCACGTCCTTCACGATGGTGTCGGCGGAGTGTTTCTCCCGGACATACTGCCTCCCTGCCATCCCGATCTGCTGGGCCGAGGCCATGTCGTCCCTGAAGCGGAGTATCGCCTCCTCCAGCGCTTCGGCGGTCGGCTCGATGGCCACCACAGGGCAGCCCGGGTAATATGGCCGGTACTCCCGGTCGAACGAGGATATGGCCACCTTCCCCATGGCCATGGCCTCGAACGACGCGACGCCGATGATGCTGGGCATGCCGACCGCCCGGGGATCGATGAGCTGGTCGATGAGAATGTGAGAGCGGCGCAGCTCCCCCATGGCCTGGGAGTGAGGAACTCTATCGAGGACCGCGTATTCGATGCCCGCTCCGCCGCGGACCATGGCCTCCAGCGTCTTTTCGATGGTATCGGTGCCCTTGGCCCGTCTGTTGGTGGCCATATGCAGCACTCGGAGCTTGGCGCCAGCATCGAACTCATAAGAGAACTGGCCGACCGGGTTAGGCACGTACTGGCTGTCAGGATGCCACTTCAGCAGGTCCGGCCGGGACACGAACTTATGATCTGCCAGGAACCGATAGTGCATTCCGTAGCCGTCCCTGGTCTCGCTACCGTGGTAGTGGACCACGAGCGGCTTTCGCAGAAGCAGCTTGATGGCCACCGCGTCCGCTCTTTTCCAGAACATGCCGCCATGTATATGCACTATATCGAAGTCCCTGGCGTACTTCACTATCTCCATGGCGTTCCTGGCGTCGGAGGTGAAGCTATCGTGCGTGTAGTACATCTCCACGTCATGCGGCTCATCGAGCGTGTTGTACCAGGTCTCCATGACCATTGCGTCGTGGCCGAGCCTCCGCTGCGCCTGGGCCAGTTGATTGGCCACCCCTGCCTGGTTCTCTAGGTGCAATATCCTCATGGCGCGACCCTGGGGTCCCGCCCCGCGAGGGGCGAGGGTCCGATGGTGCCTGCCGAGGTGCCCGCGACCGCGGCTCTCGTCTGCCCGAGGCACCGCAAATGTAATTATGGGGCAAATCATAAAAAGACACGGCGATAGGCCCCATGGGGCCTGGCCGAAAAGGAGCGGGTCAAATATGGCTACATGTCCTCAATGCGGCGATCAGGTGGCCGATGATGGCAGGTTCTGCACCAGCTGCGGCGCACCCCTTGGAGGGGAGGCCCCCGCGCCGGGAGCGCCCCGGGGACCATCACCCCCGCCGGTGCAGTATTACTCCCCGCCACCCAAGCAGAGCGCCCTGCCGGCCATACTGGTCGTGCTGGCGGTGGTCGTGGTGGCCGTCGTGGCAATCGCCGCGGTAGGCGTCTGGGTCGTGTCCAATGAGGCCGATGCGGGGAACGTGGACATGAGGGTGAACAGCTGGTCTCCGGTTACGGACATGGGGGAGCCCGCCGAGGGCTATGACCGGATCATGGTAAACGTCACCATGACCAACAACAGGTCCTATGACATCCCGATAGTGTGGTACTTCTTCCTCCTGACAGTCAATGGCACGGAGCACCGCGCGGACTACGAACAGCAGTACAGCGTGATGTCGTCGGGCTCGATCCCTGCCGGGGAAGCCAGGACCTTCCCGGTCATCTTCGACATTCCCGAGGGAGCGGACCCCGCCACACTGTCTTACAATATGTATTTCATAAACGTGTCGGCCCCCGTGCCATAGGCGCAATGTCCCGGTTCGAACAGCCCCGCGGCGGCGGTGACCCGCGCCGGGCAGGTGGATTATTAACTCCGTTCGCTCTTTCCATTGCTTTGGGATGTTAGAATGAAGTTCGAGGAGCTCACCAAGGACACCGAGATCCGTGCGTCCGTGCGCAAGAAGGAATATACTCTGGCCAAGGTATCCAGCATTCCGCCTGGGGATGACCGGATCTTCGCCATCGTCACCGACGGCTCGGAGATCTCAGTGGTGGCGGAGACAGGGCTCCCGCTCAACGTAACAGAGGAGGAGAAGCCTCTCCGCATAATCTCATTCGACACCAAGCTGCCGTTTGACCTCATTGGCTTCCTGGCCTACATAACCAAGCTGCTGGCCGACCAGAACATCAGCCTGTTCGCCATCTCCGCCTTCTCCACCGACCACATCTTGATGAAGGAGGTCTACCTGGACAAGGCGGTCAAGGTCCTCAAGGACAACAAGGTCAAGATCGACCTAAAGTGAGGCTCAGGCCATCCTCTTGCCCGACTCGTAGTTGGCGCTCTGGTTCCACACCTGTTGCGGCTCCACGGTCCACACTCCGCGCGCTTGAAGCCCCAGTGACTTCAGCACCTCGTTCATCTTGTCGAACAGCGGACCGGAGGTGACGTAGTCCTTGACGGCCCCCTTGACCTGGTAGGCCTTCGTCTCCTTGCTGACCAGCACGGAGACCAGCTCCCCGGAGTCCCTCATCTTTTCCAGGTTCTTGCTGGTGTCCTTCATCAATATCGCGCCGAATGCGATAAGCTCGGGGCTGGCGGCCATTATGCTGCCGACCGGTATCACGTTCACGCTCCCGTCCGAAGCGCGCGTCCCCAGGACCTTGGAGGCCGCGGGGTCGTTCAAGGCGGTCATAACTTCCTCTGGCAAAGCGACCATGAATGATTCACCATGTTAGCTACGGAACGATGCCGGCATATAGATTTGCGAAGCGAGCGCGGAAGCGATCAAAAATGGACCCCGGTATGAACAGAAAAATGTAAAGGGAAGGGGTTTGTGGTATCTCGACCCCGTTGACCCACTTAGAGCTCGTAGTTCTTGGGGTTGAAGGCGGGTACGTCCTTGTACTCCTTCACTGCCCAGTCGACGAACTTGCCTTCCTCGTCCGGCAGGGACTTGAGGTCGGTCAGGATCTTGTTCAGGGTGTCCTTCTCCTGCTTGGACAGCTTCAGCTTCCCGGCGTTGTTGGACGCCTGGATGAGCTCGGCGGCCTTGAGACCGGCGGCCTTGGAACGGAGGTAGTAGTTGTTGCCGTTCTCCACGATGGCCTGTCCGATCTGGTAGGCGTTGTCGTAGGACAGGATGAAGGCCTCAGGGCACCTGAAGCGATCGGAGGCGACGTAGATGTCCCTCAAGGTCTTGTCCTGCTTCAGCTGCTTGGACGCGTTCATCAGAGCGGCCTCGTAGCCGATGACGCCGAGCCAGCACTGGACGGACGAGCCGCCGAACTCGGGGTGGTACTCTACCGACTCGTTGGACCACAGGTCAGCGGTCTGAGCGATGAGGTTACCCATCAGGTCAGCGTGGGCATCCTGGGCGCCCTTGCCCTCCTGGGCGGACGGGCGGCCGGATATGGCCTTGACGATGGGGCCCTCGTAGCCGCAGTCCTTGTCAGGTCCAGTGGCACCGCACTCGATGGCCACCAGGGTCCTGGAGGCCGCGATGGCGCGGGTCACGGCAGCGAAGGTCCTGGGGATATCCTTGTCCAGGTAGCCGCCGGCCATGAACATGGAGGTGTTCGCAGAGGCGCAGTAGGTGTCGCCGCCGGGCACGATCTTGTGCTTGTTGGCAACAGACACGATCTGGGGCCAGACCCATTCCATGTCGATGGGGCCGAGGTAGCCGCCGCCGAACAGCCAGCCCTTGATATCCTGCCTGACTACCGCATAGTCGGTGATCTCCTTGCCGCCGACGCTCTCCACGGACAGCACATCGGCACCGTTCGCGGCCGCGACCTCGATGGACTCCTGGAACTTCTCGGGGTAGGCGTGGACCTTGTCCATGCCGGGCTTCAGGCCAGCGTCGCCCTCTCTCTGGTCGGCGACGGTGTGCCTGATGGCGCAGGCAATGCCATACTCGTCGTTGAACTTCTTCAGCACGGCCTTCTGGCCGATGACGACGGGCTTGGCGAACTTCTCAGAGTTGGCGCCCATCTGGGAGATCCATTCGTTCTCAAGCTGAACAGCGGGGAACCCGAGGGTCACGGCCCTGTTCATGATGTCAGTGGCGATGTAGTCCACGTACTCCTTGGTCAGGCTCTCGGGGCTCTTCTCGGAACCGGGCCTGGGAGCAAAGTTGATCTCAGGGACCACGGAACCGGCACCGACCTTCATGCCCAAGCCGTAGGAGAGCGGGTACTTGGCCTCACCGAAGATGAGGTCATCAGCGGAAGCATATTCCATCTTGGTAAACTTCTTGGTAGCCATTTTTGTCACCTCAATCAGATCTTCTTCGCCTGGATGGCGTCCCAGTTGTCCCTGATCTTCCTCCAGTCCCATCCAGCGGCGGCCTTCTCGACCAGGCCAGGTCCGTTGGCGGCCTTCTCAGCGTAGATGCCCATGGGGAACGATTCCACATAGGACCTGTTGACAGCACCGCCGGCTCCGATGAAGGGGATGTTGATGCCCTTCTCAGCGAGCCTCTCGGTGACCTTGGGGAACGCGGACATGGTGGTGGTCATCAGGGCGGTCCCGGTGACTACAATGGGCTTGTGCTCTTCGACGGCCTTTACGACATTGTCGACCAGGACATCCCTGCCCAGGTCAACTACCCCGTAGCCGTTGGACTTCAGCAGGACGGCAGCGATGTTCTTGCCGATATCGTGGGGGTCGCCCTCGGCAGCATGCATAACAACGGTGCCCTTCAGCTTCCTGGCGCCAGTGAGGGACTTCTCAGCGATCTTGATCCCCTTGTCCATGGCGTCGGATGCTACCATGACATGGGGCAGGTAGTAGATACCGCGTCCGTACAGCTCGGCCACGACATCCATTCCCTTCAGCAGTCCACCTTCGATGATATCCTCCGCGGTCTTGGTCTTCAGGGCCTCGGTGGTGTCATCAATGATGTTCTTAGCCTTCAGGAAAACAACGTCCTCAGCGACCTTCCTCAGGACTGGGTCCTTGGGGAGGATCCTTTCGGCAATGGTCTCAGGCTTGTCCTTAGCATCGGCGAGAATGTCGTATCTCGTCAATATCTTGTCGGCATTAATTGCGTCAAGGTCTGACATTTGCTCGACTCCAAATGCGCAATTGGAAATAATCGTACATAACCGTTGCCTATTCAATCCATATTCTCGTTATCTGTATTGCGAATAAATAAATATTCCATTATGTTATATACTATACATAAATAATACGTTATATTATAAAATGCAACTTATGTATACAATAATCCGGCAAGTGACATGGATCGGACAGGGCCAGATAACGAAATCTGGCCCCACAGGCGACCATTCATCGCATCGCCGAAAAGCCTCATTTTCAGGAAATTTTCAGCATACATACGAATATTCTGATAATACTCATCGGGCGATTTTCCGCTGCCCGGACATTATCCGGATGCGGTACATTGTGCCTGATAGGGAATCTTTCACCGCTTCCGCCGGGCCGAACGACTGGGGTCCGGACAGTGGTTTCGAACTTCGAAGGCGTCCATGGTCCGCGTTCCTTTTTTGGTGAAATATTTAAGACAGTTATCAGCAATGGCCTCCATAGTGACATCCATGGACACGGAAGCGTTGATGCAGATCGGTGCGATCGTCGGAGAGAAGAACTGCTCCACCCGGATAGCGGACCTTTACACATACGGCTTCGACGCCTCCATACACCACGTCACCCCCGACGTGGTGGTCCAGCCCCGCTCCACCGAGGAGGTCGCCTCCCTGGTCAAGCTGGCCAACAAGCTGAAGATCCCCATAGTGCCGAGGGGCGCGGGCACCGGCCTGTGCGGGGGCGCCGTACCGCTCAAGGGCGGCATGGTCATCGACATGACCCGCATGAACAAGGTCAAGGAGGTCCGGATCGAGGACCTCTACTGCGTCTGCGAGGCCGGGGTCATATATGACAATCTCCAGAAGGAGCTGGCGCCCCACAAGTTCACCTTCCCGCCCACCCCCGGCAGCGCGGAGGCCTGCACCGTGGGGGGCATGGTGGCGACCAACGCTTCTGGCATGAGGGCCGTGAAGTACGGCGGCACCAGGGACTACGTGCTCGGGCTGGAGGTCGTCCTCCCCACCGGTGAGATAATCAGGGTGGGGACGAGAACGCTCAAGAACGCCTCCGGCTACCAGCTGGAGAGGCTGTTCACCGGGAGCGAGGGCACGCTCGGCATTATCACTGAGGTCACTCTCAGGATCGTCCCGAAGCCGAAGAAGATGGCCATGGTACTGGCCGGGTTCGACACTCTCGAGAAAGCGGGCAGGTGCGTATCCGCGCTCATCGCCAAGCCCCTGCTCCCGTCGGCCATGGAACTGATGGACTCCACCTGCATCAGGGCGGTCAACAAAGCCATCAACGCTGGCCTGCCGGACGTGGCGGCGCTGTGCATGATCGAGGTCGACGGCGACCCCAAGGTGGTGGCCGAGGAGCTCGTGGAGGTGGCCAAGGTGGCGGAGTCCATCGGAGCGGTGGGGCTGCAGCAGACCGACGACCCTGCGCTGATGAGCAAGTGGACCAACGCCAGGAAGAGCGTCATGTCCGCGCTGTCCCGCTACGGCGAGGGGATGGTGTCGGTGTCCCTGGCCGACGACATGGCGGTGCCCATATCGCGCATCCCCGAGGCGGTGGTGGCGTTCGGGCAGATCGCCGAGAAGAACCATGTCGTCATCGGGACCTATGGCCATGCCGCCGACGGGAACCTCCATACCAAGATGCTGCTTAACCCTGAATCTCCGGAGTCATGGCGCAACGGCGAGAAGGCCGTGGCGGAGATCTTCGACACCTGCGTGAAGCTGGGAGGCACCGTCACCGGGGAGCACGGGGTCGGGATATCCAAGGCCCCCTACTTCCAGAAGGAGCGCGCCACCGCGGTGGGCGCCATGGCCGCTATAAAGAGGGCCCTGGACCCCAACAACATCATGAACCCCGGGAAGGTCCAGGAGTGGGAGGACGGCTGCATCATACAGCACCTCCGCTACCCCTGCCCCGACCAGAAGGATTGAGGCTCAGAAGCCGAACACGACGGCTCCGGACCATATGAGGGCTACTGGCACCACCGCGGTCAGCAGGGCCGCGATATAGATCGGCACGTTCCACTTGAGCACCTTGTATCCGTCCAGCGGGGGTATGGGGAGCAGGTTGAACATGGCCAGCAGTATGTTGATGAACCCTATCTGGAACATGGCGAACGCCAGGAGCCCGCCCCCGGCCACGAAGTACAGGCCGAAGAACAGCGCGGCCAGGCCTATGTTGGTCAGCGGCCCGGCGAGGCTGATGATGCCGTTCTGCTTGCGGCTAATCATACCCTGTATGTACACGGCCCCGGGGGCGGCCAGGATAAAGCCCAGCAACGCGAAGAATATCGACATCATCAGGCCCATGGGATAAGCCCTGAACTCGGCCCACGCCCCGTTCCTCTGCGCCACCGCTTTGTGGGCGAGCTCGTGAAGCATGAATCCGGTGGTGACCGCCCCGAAGGAGATGGCCAGGAATACCAGCACCTGCTCCGCCGCGGATAGTCCGCCGATATTATACCCGAACGAGAAGAATATCGTGAACGCCACGGTCAGCACGCCCACGGCCAGCAGTATGTGCTTTATCTCGGTCCTCCCGAAGGTGATCTTGCCATACCCGGGAGGGATGTAGACGGAGTTGGGTTCGTACATCTGCATGTTCACAACCGTAGGTACTCATAAATCTTATCCTGATTGGTCTCAGCGCTCCGAAGAGCCGCGCCCGATATGTTGGTTCGGGCAAATACCTTGAAATACCAAACGCATTTTGACGTAATGCCCCGCTTCGAACATGGCAAGGCCGGCCTAAACTGGTGCGATACCTGCGGCACCCTCATTCTGGGTCAAAGGTGCGACGTATGCTCATCTGCCGGCCGCAGGTTCGAGGTCTCCAAGCCGGGGGACGTCCGCCCCGCCATGGGCAAAAGCGTCAATGTCATAGCGTCGCTTTTCCAGAAGCACTTCGGGACCTCCGACTTCCTCAAGGGGAAGACGATCTTCCTCAACAAGGTGGCCGGGGAGGACCGGACCGACGAGATCGTGTTCCAGGGCATGGTCATCGGGACCATGCGCTATGACCTCCATACCAGGGACTTCGCCCTGGACCTCCGGCTGGAAGGAGCGAGGCTGCTACAGCCCATCGCCGCCAAGGGCGTGGTGGAGGTCGGCCACGATACCGGACATCTCAAGGGAAAGAACCTCCCGGGGAGCGCGGTCAAAGGTCACAAGGGCGGCTTCAAGGCCGGGGACCCCCTCATCGTGGTCGCCGGCAGCCTCATCTGCTCCGCCGTGGCCAAGGTCCCCAGCAACGAGATCGGGAAGGCGGAGAAGGCCATCGGCGTGAGGGACGTGGGCAAGGGCGCGCTTGAGGTCTCCAAGAAGAGATCGTCGTGGGCCCGTTTCGTGAACGCCAACGAATCGCATCTCCGCGCGCTGGAGTCTAAAGGCATATCGGACATCAAGTCCTTCATCGGCAACAACAAGCTGCCGGTGACGCTGTCCTTCAGCGGCGGAAAGGACTCCCTGGCCTGCTACGGGCTGATCTCCAGGGCTACGAACAAGTTCACCATGATCTTCGTGAACACCGGGCTGGAGTTCCCCGAAACGGTGAGGTTCGTGGAGGAGTTCGCCAAGAAGAACCACGAACGGCTCCTCGTCGCCGACGCCGGGAATGCCTTCTGGGAACAGGTCGGCTCGTTCGGTCCCCCGGCCAAGGACTTCCGGTGGTGCTGCAAGGTGTGCAAGCTCGCCCCCCTCGCCGAGATCATCGAGAGGAACTATCCCGAGGGCACGGTGACCGTGGAAGGGAACCGCGCCTTCGAGTCGTTCGCCCGCTCCACTATCGGCTTCGTGGAGCGGAACCCCTTCGTCCCCAACCAGATCGCCCTGAACCCCATACGGGAATGGCGCGCCGTGGATGTGTGGGGCTACATCTGGTGGCGCAACCTCGACTACAATCCCCTGTACGAGGAGGACTTCGAGCGCATCGGGTGCTACCTGTGCCCTTCCTGCCTGGAGTCAGAGTGGAGCAACACCTCGCGGCTCCACCCGGACCTCCACGCCCGCTGGACCGGCCACCTCATGGACTGGTCCCAGAAGAACGGGGCTGCCGATGAGTTCGTCAAGTACGGCTTCTGGCGATGGAAAGTGTTCCCCCGCAAGATGGTGCAGCTGTCCCAGGAGATGGGGCTAAAGCTCCCCGAGGAACGCTCGGACCGCCTGGACCTCAAGTGGGTGAAGGGTGTTTCGCCGTGCGTCACCGGCGGGTACTCCGCCGAGGGGGTGCTGTCGGTGCCCAAGAGGAGGGATTTCTCCATGGTGGCAGAGGCCCTCAAGACCGTGGGGGCGGTCAAGCACAGCAAGGAGTTCGAGATCGCCCTGGTAAAGAACAAGGACGGCACCCTGAAGGTGTTCGGCGGCGGCCAGATCGTGGCCACGGGCCCGACCCCAGAGAGCGCCGAACGCATCTTCGAGGCCGGGGCCAAGGCCCTGCTGCGGGCGCAGCTGTGCACGGAATGCGGCATCTGCGTGCGCAATTGCAAGCCAAGGGCGATCACCCTCGACCGCGGGCTGCTCATCAACGACGAGAGGTGCACCCGCTGCGGCAGGTGCGTCGACGCCTGCGTGGTGGCGCACTACTATGACAAGCTCGTCACCGGGGGCAATCCCCAAATAGCCACAAAGGTTCGGAGGAGCTGAAATGGAATTCAACTCCCTCATCGCGGCGGCCATCGGGTTCGC
This sequence comes from Methanomassiliicoccus luminyensis B10, assembly GCF_000308215.1. Lineage (NCBI taxonomy): Archaea > Methanobacteriati > Thermoplasmatota > Thermoplasmata > Methanomassiliicoccales > Methanomassiliicoccaceae > Methanomassiliicoccus > Methanomassiliicoccus luminyensis. The sequence goes on along the minus strand of NZ_CAJE01000013.1, from coordinate 270,251 downwards.
CCCGCCCATTGCCCTGATGCTGTGGACGCTCCAGGGATACACCTACCCCAAGGTGGAGCGGCCCTACTTCAGCGACCCCAAGCTGTTCGGCATGTTCGCCGTGGGCATCGTGGTGGGCATAGTCATGTACGCCTTGTCCAGCATATTCTCTTTCGAGTACCTCATCGTCGGCTTCGCCCTCGAGGAGGCGGTCAAGCTACTGATCATCAACATGCCCCGGTTCCAGCTCCGGGCCGACACCCCCTTCTACGGCTTCGGCCTGGGAGCGGGCATGGCCAGCTCCCTGGCCTTCGGGTCGGTGAACTTCGCCCTGATCAATGTCGGCCTGGACCTCGTGGCCATAGTGCCGATGATCGCCACCTCCGTGCTCATCGCCCTGCTCAACATCTCCACCGCCACCACCATAGGCATGGGGGTGGCGCGGGGCCGCCCGTGGCCGTTCTTCGGTCAAGCCCTGGTGATCCACCTGGCGACGGTGCTGCTGCTGTACCCCCTATCCCAGGGAGGCTGGCTCGGCTATGCGCTCTTCGTGGTGGCGCTGGTGTTCATCGCGTCGTACTACTGGTATCTGTTCCGAAAGCTCCTCCCCGCCTACGTCAGGGAGGCGCTGCGGCACCTGGCCAAGAAGAAGGTCAAGAAGGGACGCCGGCCGGCGGAGTGATCCGCGCCTGGCCTCGTCTCGCCAATGGGCCCCATCCCCCGAAGTCTTAATAATGGCCGGCTCAATTGAAAAAGGACCGTGGAAGCGGGGAGCGGGAGGAAGCCTCTAGCCTTCAAGGCCGTGACGGTAGCGGCGGCGGTCATGGTAGCCGCCCTTCTGCTGGCCACCCCGTCGGCGCAGACCTTCATCAAGGACGTGGTGCGGTCGCCCTTCGAGCCCCGGTACCCGGAAGAGGTGACCTATTCCATGGAAAGGAGGCTGACCGTCACCGCCGTGGGCGGCGAGGTAAGCAGCTATACCTTCGACATCTCCGAGCCGAAGGACATCGTGGAGAGCGGCCAGGTGGTGCAGAAGGTGAACTCGGTGACCTACTCGCCTGAGGTGATGGACCGTTCGATCCGGTACGGGCAGGATTGGGTGACGTGGAGCGGCGAGGCCATTCCCGGCGGGAGCTCGGTCACCTGCACGGTGGTGTATGATATCACGGTGAGGACGCACATCTGGGACATCGACGAGGACGACTCTCTCCACGTGCAGGACGTCCCCGAGAGCCTGAAGGATGCATACCTACGCGACGAATGGCTGATGAACATGACCTCGCCCGCCGTCGCGGCCCAGGCCGAGGAGATCGTCGGCGACGAGACCAACGTATACATCATTCTCAAGGAGATCTACGAGTGGATGAGGGAGAACATAAGCTATTCCACCTACCACGGGAGCGAGCCGCGGTCCTCGGAGCAGATGCTGCGCACCATGGCGGGGGACTGCGACGACCAGTCCATACTGTTCGCCTCCCTGGCCCGGGCGGCGGGGGTGCCGGCGTGGCTGCAGCTGGGCGCGCTGTACGTCCAGGCGGAGGACCGCTGGGGAGGCCATGCCTGGCTCCAGGCATATATTCCCTTGAAGGAGGGGGACGGAGAGAACGTCACCATCGACTTGGTGAACGATGACTTCCTGGTGCGGCAGCCCAACCGCTTCGCCGACTTCACCGACGACGGGGACGCCCGGCACCTCACCGACTATTACTACACTTTCAGCTCGACCTTCGACCGGCGCACCGGGACCCCCCTGTACACCGAGGAATATGTCCGGCTGAACTATGAGGAATCATACAAGAAGGTGAGCAGGGGGGCCGTCTATGATCTCGCGCCGGAGATTATACTGCCCGGTACAGCCCCTCGCCCGCTTCGGATATGACGCCCGCCGCCAGGATGCGGGCGATGAGCCTGTCCAGCTCCCGTCCCTTCCCCATCTGCAAGGCTTTGGCGAGGTCGTCCCGGTCGAACTCGCCCTTCTTCTCGCCGAGCGATTCCACTGCCTGGCGCAGTGACGCCTCGTCGCTGCCGGGGCTCGTCCTCGGCACCTTCACCCTGACCTTCTTGCGCTTGGCCTCGGGCGATTCGATGTCATAGATCAGCTGCTCGCCGACCTGGCGGACCGCGTCGGCGAGGTCCTTGGGAGAATCGGTGGAAAAATAGACCTTGGCCTTCCTCACCTCGATCTTGCCCCCGCAGCGGGGGCAGGTGATCCGGGCCATGTTGAGGTCCGCCCCCTGCACCATGGTGCAGTGAGGGCAGACGATCACCCCGTACATGCGCACTTAATACTCTACGAATACCAGCGCGGCAACGCAGGCACCGTAGTTGTCCATGGGGACCGAGAGCTCCTCGATCCGGTACTCGATGGCCTCCATCTCGATGCCGCGCAGCTTGGCCATCTCGTCCATCTTCCATTCCATGATCTCGCGCAGAGCCTTCTTGCTGCCGTGGATGTGCCCTTCCGCCACGTACCCGCCCCTTCCGTCCTTGCGGTACCCGTAGGCGATGCCGGCGGAGATCATCTCGCCCTCGCCGCCCCTCATCTGGGCGAGGACGCAGTGGGTAATGGCGCCCATGGGCAGCTCCCTGATGCCGACCTGCTCGGCGCCGACCGGGAGGATGGATGAGACAGAGACGATGTTAAGCTCACCTATGCCCGCCTCCAACAATGCCTTGTCGAAGGCGTTGAGGTCGGAGACCTTGCTAACGGCACAGCCAGAGGTGACGAAGAACTTCTTCGGTACGAGATGCATAAAGCGATGTAATTAAGACCACTCATTTAAGCGTTTCTCCCGGTGGGCCAGCCGGCGGTTCGGGCGGCGGGGCCGCTCCCGCCGCCGCGCTCGGACGAGGGGCAACCGTTTCAGCCGTACACCACCGACTCCTCGAGGGACGGCTTCTTCGGCTGGTTCACGCTCGACATGGCCTGCTTGATCTGCCTCTCGATCTCCTCGGCCTCCTTGTACAGCGGCTCGGGATCGATCTTCAGCTCGGGCAGCATCTTGGCCACCACCTCCAGGAGCTTCGCCGAGCCCCTGGCGTCGGGCAGGTCCACCCGAGCGGGGCCGAGCAGGCAGATGACGTCCAGGCCGCGCATCTCGCCCTGGTAGAGCAGGACCCCGGACAGTCCGCTGACCATGCCGTCCTTCATCTCCTCCACCCCGTACTTGGACATGAGCTCCCGGGAGGCCGGGGTGCTGGCCACGCCCTGTATCTTAGGCTCCTCGGAACTCATCCAGTTGATGCCCTCCAGGGCCACGATGGTCTTGATGCCCTTTTCCTGGCAATAGTCCATGACCGCCGTGGCGAGCTTCTGGACCTGCTCGGGGCGGGGCATGAATTCCGCCGCCACGGTCACCAGCTGCTTGCAGTCCTCCCCGTCGCTGCATTCCCTCTCGCCTGCGTATATCCTCACCGGAGGGGACGGCGAGCCGTCGTGCACCAGCGTGTACGGGGGGAAGTCATCGGACACCATGCCGGCGACCCTCTCCAGCTTGGACGTGCGGATGATGAAGTTCGCCGCGATGGAGCTGACCAGCCCCACCGAGGGAAAGCCGACGATCATCATCCCGTTCGTGAACTTGTCATTCTTGTACTCATGGATCTTCAGGTCAGAGCTCATCAGGGATACCCCTGTTCGTTCTCAATGCGCGGCCATGCGTACTTATGCCTTTCCGCCCCGGGGGAGGGCCAGAGTTCCGCTCCCATCATGGAAAGTAATATGCCATGCCTCGTTTGTTCGAGCATTCGTGAATGAAGAGGTCGTAGTCGAGCGGACCCCCAGGGGCATCCCCGTGGTGGTCGAGCCGCTGCCGTACGCTCACTCCGCGTCCCTGTCGGTCTACTTCGGCGCCGGCTCCCGCGACGAAACGGATGCCCAGGCAGGCATCGCCCACATGCTGGAGCACATGCTGTTCAAGGGCACCAAGAACCGCACCGCCAAGCAGATGTCCGAGCAGATCGAGGCGGCGGGAGGGGAGCAGAACGGCTACACCACCAAAGAGGTCACCAGCTATCAGGCCTTCTCTCTGGACGAGACGGCCCCGGTGGCCCAGGAGCTCCTGGCGGACATGGTCCGCGAGCCCATGCTGGACAAGGACTGCCTCTCCACGGAGAAGAACGTGGTCATCCAGGAGATCAGGATGCTGGAGAACGATCCTGAGGAGTACCTTCACGTTCTGTTCGCTGAGACCATGTGGGGCAAGCACCCCATGGGGCGGTCCGAGGCCGGGTCGGTGGGGACGGTAAGTACCCTGACCCATCAGGACGTGCGCGCCTTCTTCGAGGACCACTACCGGCCGCCCCGCATGGCCGTGGTGGTCACCGGGAACGTGGAAGCGGGGCAGGCGGTCGACTGGGCCTCCCGCAGCTTCGACGCCCTGGAGCCTTCCGGGCACCTCCGCCCCCGCGCGCCGCCCACGCCGCACGCGAGGTTCCAGGTGTTCCCCCGGGATGACAAGCAGGCCTATGTGGGCATGGGCTTCCCGGGCCTGAGCGCCACGGACCCGCAGCGCTTTGCCCAGAGGATGATGACATCGGTACTGGGCATGGGCACGTCCTCCCGCCTCTTCCAGGAGGTCAGGGAGAAGACCGGGCTGGTGTACGAGATATTCGCCTCGTCGTCATCCTACACCGACTGCGGCGCCATCGGCATCTTCTACAACACCTCGGTGCATGACCAGGAGAAGGTGGCCCGCATGGTGGCAGAGGAGGTCCGCCGCCTGAAGGAGGAAGGCCTCCACAAGGGCGAGCTGGACCGGGCCAAGCACCTGGTCAAGGGCATCTACGTGCGGAAGCTGGAGTCGACGGAGTCGCGCATGGTCCGGCTGGGCGAGATGTTCATGGCCACCGGGGAGGCGCACACCGGGGAGGAGACGCTCCGCAAGATGGACGCGGTCACGGAGGAGGACGTCCTGGCCGCCGCCGGGAGCCTGATGGTGCGGGACCGCCTGTGCATCACCATGCACGCTCCCGGGAGGGAGAGCCAGAAGGCCGCGGCCAGCCTGCAGGACCTCGACTTCTGACGTCGTCAACCTTTTCTAACATGCGGTCCCACCCTCACCCATGGGCGAAAGCATCGGCCGGGACGTGCTGATCGAGAGGCCCACTCCCTTTCAGTGGGACGAGGTCATCGATCAGTATGGCAAGCCCGAGGTGGTCTCCCTGCGCCGGGACCTCTCGTACATGGACGCGCCGCCCCCGCGGCCGTCCCGCGCCTGCGGCATCGTGATGTTCATCTCCGACCCCGCGTCGCGAATACTGTTCACCCGGGACGAAGGGGACTGGTTCCTCCCTTTGGGCAGCGTGGACAAGGCCCAGACCGTGGAGGAAGGGGCCCAGGACAGCGCGGTGGAGAACGGTGCCCCTCTCAACATCGCGGGCATGCCCGCGGCGTACGTGGTGGAGGAGGTCTACAGGGACCTCAACGTGATCAGGTGGTTCATCTTGGTGGACGCCGTAGCCATACCGGGGGGCGAGGCCCCCGGCGCGCGCTTCTTTGACGTGTTGCCCGAGCCGGAGGATAAGTTCATGAGTGAATGGCTCGAGGATATCCTGTCCCGCCTGGGCAGGGAGCGCCGCGGGACCGCATCAAGCTGTTTTGATGATGCCTAGGATAGTTTCCACCGCGTCCGGCAGGGCCGCCTCGATCTCGGGCGTCATCACGTCGGTGACGGTGAACACGTCGTTCACTTCCACCGCCACGAACATGATCTCCTTGGGGAACCGGTTCGGCTCCAGCGTCTTTCCCAGCTCGATGGTGGTGGCGATGTTGGCCTCGTGCGGGTTGACCCCGTGCACGGTGTCGGAGAACGCTTCCGGCTTCAGGACCATCACGGTGCCCGGCCTGTGGCCTGCATGCAGGATGGCGTCGACGATGATGACGCGATCATAGTCGAGCATGACCTCGATGAGGTCGAGGCCGCTGGTACAGGCTTCCTGGAGGTCCACGTCCTTGAGTTCCAGCTTTGCCAGCTCCTGGAGCGTCCTGAGGCCCACGGCGTCGTCGCACATCACAGGGCTGCCTATCCCGAGAACAAGGGTCTTCATGCAACCCCTGGGGAAGGGTCCAGGATACAAAAGCTTTTGTCAGGACCATCGGTTACATTTGAAGGAAGATGAGCGACCGGGAGCTGAGGCTGGAGCCGTCGGTGGCGCTGGTGGTGGCGGGGAAAAGGCTTACGCCCCGTCAGCTGGAGGTCCTCCGGGCAGTGTACGAGGAGGGCAGCCAGAATAAAGCCGCCCAGAGGCTGGGGATATCAACTCCGGTCCTCCACCGCCATATCGCGCAGATCGAAGGGAAGGTGGGAGCGCCCCTCACCTCGGCTGGCCCCACTGGCACCAGGCTCAACCCCGAAGGGGAGCGGATCGCCCTGGAGCACATTGCCCTCAGCAGGAGGATGGATCGGGGCAAGGGGACGGTGGTGGGCGGTACCGTGGTGTCGGAGGAGCTGCTGCTGAACGCCCTGACCGGCGTGGACCCCGAGGGCTCTGTGGACCTCATAATATCGGACGACCAGCGCAACCTCCAGGACTTCCGGGCCGGGCTGATGGACCTGGTGGTGCTGGACGATCCCCTGTACCTGTTCGAGCTGGAGGAGGTGAAGTGGCAGGAGATCGTGGAGGACCGCCTGCTGCACGTGGACAAAGGCCCGCGGTACGCGCGCTTCAAGTACGGCGCCCAGCGCATCGGCTTCAGGCACCTGGAGAGCCGGAACGTCCCCTACTCTGTGGAGAGGACCTACCGCTCCCTCAACGCCATGGCCGACTCTGGCCTGAGCTTCTTCGTCAACGAGTCGCTGGCCTTGCGGAGGGGCATGCACATCCGAAGCGCCACCGAGCCGTCCATCCTGTCGCACCAGATCACGGCGGTGTACCGGAAGGAGACGCCCACGGTGCGGAAGGTGGCGGGGGAGCTGAAGAGGCAGGCCAGGGTAGTTTAACCTAAATAGGTAAAACTGGGGGCATTTTTTCTCAAGGTTTATATAACGCGGGGCCATCACAAACCCCAGGTAATAATTATGGTAACGGAGCCTAGCCCAGATTTTGCCGATCAGGTTAAGAGCACGCCTGGAGGAGAGACCCTTATGCTCTGCTTCCAGTGCGGCACCTGCACCGCCAGCTGCCCCTCCGGGCGCATGACCGCCTACAAGACCAGAAAGCTGATCCGCAAGGCCCAGCTCGGCTTGAAGGACGATATCATCAACTCCCCCGACCTGTGGATGTGCACCACCTGCTACGCTTGCATGGAGAGGTGCCCCCGCGGCGTTGAGATCGTTGACATCATCACCATCCTGAGGAACAACGCTGTTCAGGCCGGCATAATGTCCGGCGAGCACCGCAAGGTCGGCCAGTTCCTGCTGGCCAACGGCGCCACCGTGCCCCTGAACGAGAAGTACGAGGATGTCCGCGCCAAGCTCGGCCTGCCCCGCCGCCCCGCCAACACCCTGGGCGACAAGAAGGCCCTGGAGGACTTCCAGAAGGTCCTGAAGGCGACTGGATTCGACAAGCTGCTGGAAGGAGGTAAGTAAGATGGCAAGCAACAAGTACGCGCTGTTCCTGGGTTGCGTGGCCCCCGCCAGGTACCCCGGCATTGAGTCCTCTACCCGCGAGGTCCTGAAGGCCCTTGACATGGAGATCGTAGAGCTGGAGGGCGCCGGCTGCTGCCCCGCCCCCGGTGTGATCAAGTCCTTCGAGCAGGACGCCTGGCTGGCCATCGCCGCCCGCAACCTCGCTCTGGCCGAGAAGAAGGGCGTGGACATCATCACCATCTGCAACGGCTGCTACGGCTCTCTGTTCGACGCCGCGCACATCCTGAAGGAGAACCCCGAGAAGCTCCGCGCCGTCAACAAGATCCTCAGGGAGGTCGGCCTGGAGTACAACGGCGGCGTCAAGGTGAAGCACTTCGCCGAGGTCTTCTATAAGGAGATGGGCATCGACCACATCAAGTCCCATATCAAGAACCCCCTGGACCTGCAGGTCGCGGTCCACTACGGTTGCCACTTCCTGAAGCCCAGCAACATCAAGAACCTGGACGACCCGGAGAGGCCCAAGATCCTCGACGAGCTGGTGGAGGCCACCGGCGCCAAGAGCCTCAACTACAAGGACAAGCAGATGTGCTGCGGCGCCGGCGGCGGCGTCAGGTCCGGCAACCCCTCCCTGGCCACCCAGTTCACCCAGGAAAAGCTGAAGAACATCCAGGCCTCGGGCGCCAAGTTCATCATCGACGTGTGCCCGTTCTGCCACCTGCAGTTCGACAGGACCCAGAAGGAGCAGGGAACCTACAACATCCCGGTCATCCACCTGTCCCAGCTGTACGGTCTGGCCCTGGGCGTCCCCAAGGAGAAGCTGGGCCTGGAGCTCCAGGACGTTCCCGCGATCATCTGAGCGCGGAAAACCCCTTACCTTTTCTCCATTTTTATTTATCTGTTCCATGCCCCATTTTTCGCGTCGGGCGCTCCCGAAGAATACACGGAGATGGTCCCAGATATCGATTTTCCACGCAAAGAATCTTAAACCAGGATGTGAATACCTTGGCTTGAATAAAATGCCTAAGACATCAGTATCTAAGGCGACCAAGCCCGCAGCCGCGGGCAAGGTGAGCACTGCCAGCGCGAAGAAGGTAGCGGCCAAGCCCGCTGTGAAGACCGCGGCCAAGAAGCCTGCCGCAAAGAAGACGGCCGCCGCAAAGCCAGCCGTCAAGAAGGCTGCCGCGACCAAGCCCGCTGTGAAGAAGACGACCGCCGCCAAGACCGTCGCCAAGAAGGTAGCGGCGAAGCCCGCCGCTAAGAAGCCGGCGGCCAAGAAGCCTGCCGCAAAGAAGCCTACAGCGAAGAAGGCAAAGGTCTGAGCAACGAGACCGCGAAAGGTCCGGAACCTCGGCCTCTCGGCCCAGGCGATGAAGGACTACAATGTTATTTTCTCATCGTTCCTCTGTCGGACGCCCGCTCCGGGGCCCGTAGGAAATGTTTTTATATAAGTGGTACATTCGACCTTCCATCTCATTCACCCCAGCAGAAGGGCCGTAGGTCCCCGCCGCTCACGGAGCCGGCGAGGTCCGGTTTAGGATTCTGCCATCATCACGGAGAGGAAACCAATGGCTGTAAAGAAGGCGAAAACCGCTGCGAGAAAGGTCAAGGACAAGTGGAAGGCAAAGGAGTGGTACAAGCTCTACGCTCCCCGTATGTTCAACCAGGTCGAGCTGGGAGAAACGCCCAGCTCCGAGCCCTCCGCACTCATGGGCAGGGCGACCGAGGTCACCGTCCACGAGCTCACCGGCGACTTCTCCAAGATGCACATCAAGATCCGCTTCAAGGTCACCGACATCAAAGGGCTTGAGGCGCACACCACCTTCGTCGGCCACGACCTCACCAGCGACTACGTCCGCAGGCTCACCCGCAGGAAGAGGACCAAGACCGACCACGTGGTGGACGTTCGCACCAAGGACGGCTTCCTGGTCAGGGTGAAGCCCATGAGCATCACCGAGCAGCGTATCCAGGCCGCTCAGGAGACCGCCATCAGAGGCATCCTCACCAAGACCCTCCAGGGCTATGCCGCCAACGTCACCGTGTCCGAGCTCGTGAAGGCTATAATCTCCGGCGATCTCTCCAGGGATCTCGGCCAGGCCGCCAAGGTCATCATCCCTATAAAGAGGATTGAGATCAGGAGGTCCGAGGTCCTCGAGGCCGGCAACGCTTCCGCTGAGGAGCCCTCCATCCAGGAGAGGTTCGGACAGGAGGCCGCTGCTGCCGAGGCCGCCGCCAAGGCCGCCGAGGCCGAGAGCGCCCCCGAGGAGGAGCCCGCTCCCGAAGCCGCCGCCGAAGAGGAGACGGTCGAGGAAGAGGCCCCCGCCGAGAGCGAGGAACAATAAATCTGACCAGTGCCGGGGTGGCTCAGCCTGGTGGAGCGACGGACTCATAATCCGTAGGTCATGGGTTCAAAGCCCATCCCCGGCACCAATTCCACCTTTTCCGCCCAAGGTCCGCCCCTCGGGCATTTTCATTCCGTCAATATTTTTATCCGTCCATACGTTTCTTGTTCCCCTCAAACTTAAGTAGCTTGAAAACCGTAAAATCGGCCTGGTGAGAAGGGATTGAGGATCATCATTTATACTGGGAAGGGCGGGGTGGGGAAAACATCGGTGGCCGCGGCGACGGCCTTAAAGTCTGCCCGGGCCGGGCACAAGACGCTCCTGATGTCGACCGACGCCGCCCACTCCGTGTCCGATTCGATGGAGGTCGAGCTCTCCGGCAAGATCACCAGGGTGGAGGAGAACCTCGACGCCATCGAGGTGGACATGCTCTACGAGCTGGAGACCCGCTGGCTGGAGGTCCAGAAGTTCATCTCCAACTTCCTGATGTCCCAGGGGATGGACGGCATCACCTCGAAGGAGATGGCCGTGCTCCCGGGCATGGAGCTCATGTCCGCCCTGTTCTATGTTGAGGACTTCTACAACCGGCAGGCGTACGACGTGGTGGTGATGGACACCGCCCCGACGGGCGAGACGATGCGCCTGCTGAGCTTCCCGGAGGTCTCCGATTGGTACACTGAGAAGCTGTACGGCATGCTGAAGAACATGCTGAGGGTCGCCCGCCTCACCGTGGGCAAGGTCATGAACGCCCCCCTGCCGTCGGAAGAGCTCATCAAGGACCTGGAGATCATGGCGTCCCGGATGCGCACGGTGCAGAAGGTCCTGGAGGACCCCGAGACCACCTCCATCCGCCTGGTCGTGAACCCGGAGAAGATGGTGATCAACGAGACCAAGAGGGCCTTCACCTACATGTGCCTGTACGGCATGACGGTGGAGTGCCTGGTGGTGAACCGCATAATCCCCGAAGCGGCCGACGAGTACTTCCGGCAGAAGCTGGAGGAGCAGGCCCATTACATGAGGGTCATTGACGAATCGTTCAGCCCGCTGACCATCCTCAAGGCGAACCAGCTGCCGGTCGAGCTGGTGGGGATCAAGTCCCTGGAGCTTCTCGGGGACATGGTGTTCGGCGACACCGATCCCGCCGCCCACTTCTCGGTGGAGAAGCCCATGGACATCTATTCCGAGGACGGGATGGACATAATCTCGCTGCGGCTGCCCTTCACTCCCAAGGAAAAGGTGCAGCTTTATAAGTCCGGGGACAACCTTATGGTCGAGGTAGGGCCGTACCGCAGGTCGATATCGCTGCCGTTCACCTTCACCAGGAAGGAGCCGGACAAGGCAGAGTTCAAGGACGGTCATCTGCTCATAAAGTTCAAGGGAGGAGCTCAAGATGGTGGAAGCGAAAGAGGAGACGACGACAGAGGAAAGCAGCGAGTGCGAGCATGATCCGGAATGGTCGCACATGCGGCACGTGAGGGCGGAGGCGGAGAGGCTCGGCGAGATGGTGCTGTCCGCGGAAGCGCGCGATCACCTGGTGAGGGCGGGCACGGAGATGATCCTGGCGGTGGACGCCATGGTCCCCAAGGGATTGGTGCCCCCGGACGTCAGGGAGCACTATCAGGCAGCTAAGAGGGAAACGATCCTGCTGATGAAAGCCCTCCTCGACGCGCAGCTGGATGTGATGAAAGGTCCCGGGAAAGAGGACGAGGAGCCCCGATCATCGTTCCACAAGATAGACCTGGACTGATCAGTCCGCCGGGTCCCTCACGAATATCTCCCGGCACTCCGGGCACAGCAGGGGGCCCCTGCCGGAAGCGCCCCCAGTCTGCCTGAGGTCGTACGAGAAGTTCTCGCAGTTCTCGCAATACCCGCTGAGGGAGGTCGGCTCCCTCTCCAGGTCCACCGGGGTGTTGATGCCCCTCCACTCCCTGGTGATCTCGATGAGCGACGGCGACAGCTTGGTGATGTCGTTCTCGGTGAGCATGCCGACCAGCTGATCCCCTACCACCACGGGCAGCCGGCGCACCCGGTACCTGGACATCTTGCGGCCGGCCTCGGCCACGCTGGCCTGCGGATCTATGGTTATGAGAGGATGGGTCATGACGTCCCGGGCGAGGACCTCGCTGGGCCGGAGGTCCCGGGCCATGATCTTCTCCACGAAATCACGCTCGGTGACGATGCCCAGGGGGGTCCCGTCCTCGATGATGATCACGCTGCCGACCTTCCAGGACCGCATGAGTATGGCGAGGTCCCGGGCGTTGAGGTCCGGTCCCCCTATCACCGGCACCTTGGTCATGATCTCATCGACATAGATGTCCCGCGCGCGTTCCATGGCCATGATTGTTGTATTGGCCGCTAGCGGTAGAAAAGGTTATTCGTGGTGCTTCCTGGACGTGGCCGGGGGCGATATCGGGCCCCATCGGCAATGGGGCGGGGTACCACAAACCCATAAATGCTCTTAGGGCGATAGTCAAGTTCGAGGTCTCATCATGAAGGACAGCGAGGGCGAGGTCGCAGTGCATATCGCGCGCCAGGCGGTGGATGCGGAGGCCCGGGGCGCCACCAAGGGCAATGTGGACGCCCCCGAGAGCTTCCGGGAGAAGCGCGGAGCGTTCGTAACGCTGAACAGCTACCCCGACCACTTGTTGAGGGGCTGCATCGGCTTCCCCGAACCGACGTTCTCGCTGGCGAGCGCCATCCTGCAGGCCGCCGCGCATGCCTGCCACGACCCCCGCTTCGACGACCTCCAGGAGGACGAACTCGATTCCATAGTGGTCGAGGTGTCCGTCCTCACTCCCCCGCAGGAGATCAAGGCGGTCGATCGGAAGAAGCTTCCCGAGATGATCGATGTGGGCAAGGACGGCCTCATCGCGGAGATGGGGCCGTACCGCGGGCTGCTGCTTCCGCAGGTGCCGGTGGAATGGGGCTGGGAAGCGCAAATGTTCTTGGACCAGGTGTGCATCAAGGCGGGGATGGCCCCCAACATGTGGCTGGACAAGAGGACCAGGCTCTACAAGTTCCAGGCGGAGATATTCGCCGAGAGCTCGCCCCGGGGCAAAGTGGTCAGGAAGGAGCTGAGCTGAAACATGGACCTGGTGCTGGAGGGCCGCGCGTTCGTCAAGGGAAAGCTGTCCAACTGGTGCATCGGCATCGAGGACGGGAAGATGGTCCAGGTGGCCAAGCACCTGCGCGGCGACGAGCGCAGGGACTATAGCGACATGCTCATCCTCCCGGCGTCCATCGATCCCCACGTGCACTTCAGGGACCCAGGGATGACCCAGAAGGAGGACTTCTCCACCGGGACCCTGGCCGCGGCGTTCGGCGGGGTCGGCTGCGTCCTGGACATGCCCAACACCCTGCCTCCCGCGGTGAAGAGGAGCGACCTGCTGGAGAAGAAGGAAATCATCGCCCGCAAAGCCTGGGTCGACTATGGCCTCTTCGCCGGCTGCGTCCCCGGCTCCCGCATCGAGGACATGGCCCCCCATGCGGTCGGGTTCAAGCTGTTCATGGGCTCTTCCACCGGGAAGCTGCTCGTCACCGACGACGGCGAGATCGCCAGGATCGCCCGGCAGGTCAAAGCGACCGGCAAGGTGCTGAGCGTGCACGCCGAGGACGAGGGCCTTATCCAGAAAAGTGAGGAGGGGAGCCTCGAGGACCATCTGCGCAACCGTCCGGCCAGGGCCGAGGTCGCCGCGATCGAGCGCCTGGCCAGGCTGGACTGCCGCGTCAACGTGTGCCACGTGTCCTCGGCCGAGGGCCTGGCCGCGCTGGAAGGCAAGCCGTTCACGAAAGAGATCACCGCGCACCACCTGCTCCTGGACCGCTCCAGCGGCAGAGGGGCGTACGCCAAGGTCAACCCTCCCCTGAGGACCAGGGACGACCGGCTCGCGCTGCTGCAGGCCTTCATCGGCGGGAAGTTCGACATGATAGGCTCCGATCACGCGCCGCACACCATCGAGGACAAGGAGCGGGAGTTCGATACCGCGCCGTCCGGGATGCCCGGCGTCGAGACCACCGTGCCGATGCTCCTGGCCATGGTGAAGAAGGGGAGCCTGCCCCTGGAGGTGCTGGTCAGGGCGATGGCCGAGCGGCCGGCCGAGATATTCGGTCTGAACAAGGGGGCCATCGAGGAAGGGAAGGACGCCGACCTCATCGTGGTGGACCCCCGGGCCGTGGCGGGCATAAAGGTTAATAACCTCCACAGCAAGTGCGGCTGGACCCTCTTCGAGGGCTATGATGCCATTTTCCCCCGCGCCACCTATGTAAGGGGCAGAGCGGTGGTGGAGGACGGCGACATAGCCGGGGAGAGGGAGGGAAGGGACGTCGTTGCCGGCAAATGACCTTGACGTGGACATGTCCGAGCTGGAGAAGCGCAGGTTCACCTGTGACGAGAAGTGCGGACTATGCTGCCTGTGCCAGGCCGAACTCCTGCCCCACGAGGTCGACCTCTTCAAGCGCAGCTACCCCAACCGCATCGTGATGAAGGACCGGCCGCACCGGCACGTGGCCCTCGCTCTCAAGAAGGGAGAGGGGCCCTGCGACTTTCTGCTCCAGAACCGCCGCTGCTCCATCTACAAGGACCGGCCGCACTACTGCCGCCAGTTCCCGTTCCACATGTACCTGGGGACCCGCGTCCAGGTCGAACTGGACCTTTCCTGCCGCGGGGTGTGGACGGACCAGGGCGAGGACGCCCTGGTGGCGGGCGGGCAGCTGGTCGCCGAGAACGCTGAGGCGCTCCGGCGCACTCTTCAGGAATCGAGGGCGGTGTATCGCGAGTTCGAGGCCAACTGCAAGGAGGCGGGCATCTACCGCCCGGCGGAGGCGCTGAGGAGGGACCTCGCCCCCCAGATCCCCAGGTTCGCCGACGTGCAGTACCTCGCCAGGGTGCTGGACCTCTCCGCCGAGGAGGAAGAGATGGAGATCCCAGGGGACGCGGGTCCGGAGTACCCCCGCCGCGAGCTGGAGGGGTCGGCCATGGAGACCGGGCTCGAATCGCTTTCAGCCGAGGACGTGTACTCCGCCCCGGTGTACTGCGACCCGGTGGGCCGGTGGAACATCTTCCTGGCCCAGGACGGCGGCGTGGAGTGGTCGGTCATGAACGATGACGGGGGGCTGACGCCGGTGCGCACCATCGACCCGGCCCAGGTGAAGCTTCTCGCTCCGGAAGGCCAGGGGCTCGACGTGTTCACTTCCTACATGCGGACGCTGAACGCCCGGGACAGCGCGCTAGGCTACGCGTACTACCTCGTGGACGACTACGGCTACGAGGACTTCGTGGCCAACACCTACAACGGGACGATGGCCACTGCCGCCCTGGACCTGCTGTGGCGCGCCTCGCTCATCGCGCACGTACGCGGCGGGAAGCTGGACCGGCAGGGCATGATCGAGGGCATAATCGCCTACGACATGGACCGTCTGGACGCCCCCACCATCGGCGCCTTCCTGTGACGGTCAGCAAGCCATCCATCTAGCAATCTTCTTATACTCCTGGGATTATGGGGCAGATTGGTGGCTGTAATGCAGAAACCTCTCACCGTCCTGAACCAGGCGATCAACCGTCCCGTGATCGTCGAGCTGAAGGCGAACCGCGAGTACCGGGGCACCCTTGACGGGTACGATCCCCACATGAACTTGGTGCTCAAGAACGCCGAGGAGCTGATCAACAACGAAGTGGTGAGAAAGCTCGATGTAACCATCGTGCGCGGGGACAACGTCATTTACATTTCACCGTAAGGAGATGTGGACATGGGAAAAGGCACTCCATCAATGGGTAAGAGATCTAACGGCAAAGCACACGTCCCCTGCCGCCGCTGCGGGAGGAGCGCTTACAACGTCGCCAAGGGCGCCTGCGCCTCTTGCGGGTACGGTAAGACCGCGAGGATGAGGTCCTATTCCTGGGCAAAGCAGCACTAATATGGTCGAGATGATGGACGACCATCCCGGGCATTATTGCGGGGTTGTCGCCATGGCGTTGACCAACAACGCCGTCCCAGACCTTAAACGCGCTTTACGTGTTATCCAACACCGTGGCCAGGAGGCCGCGGGCATCGCTGTTTTCGACAACAACAGGACCAGCTACCTTCGCGGCATGGGTCTCGTCCATGAGGTCCTGGCCGGCAAGGAATATGAGAACCTGCAGGGCAACAACGGCATCGGGCACGTGCGGTACTCCACCACCGGCTCGTCCTGCGCGCAGAACTGCCAGCCCATCGTGGTCACCTCGGCCGCCGGGGAGGTAGCGCTGGGCCACAACGGCGACATCGTCAACTCCGACAAGATGCGCGCCAAGCTGCAGGCCGACGGCTGGGCTTTCCTTACCACCACCGATTCGGAGATAATCGTCCGCATCCTCGCCAACGAGCTGAAGTCCGGGCAGGACCCGGTCAAGGCGATCCGCAACACCATGCGCCACCTGGACGGGGCGTTCTCCCTGGTCATCATGATCGGCGGGAAGGTGTACGGGTGCAGGGACCCCTTGGGCTTCCGCCCCCTGTGCGTGGGCAAGCTGAGGAACGGCTACTGCCTCGCTTCCGAGTCCGCGGTCTTCGACATCCTGCAGGGCGAGTTCATCCGGGACATCCAGCCCGGGGAGGTGGTCGAGATCACCAAGGATGGGTTCACCACCACCAAGATGTCCAATCCCCCCCGCAGCGCCCACTGCATGTTCGAGTGGGTGTACTTCGCCAGGCCTGACTCCATCATCGACGGGAGGGAGGTGTACGACGTCCGCAAGAAGCTGGGCACTATCCTGGCGAGGGAGCAGCCCGCCGACGCGGACGTGGTGATACCGGTCCCCGATTCAGGACGCTCTCACGCTCTTGGCTATGCCATCGCCTCGGGGATACCGTACGACGAGGGGTTCATGAAGAACCGCTACGTCGAGCGCACTTTTATCATGCCCGAGCAGAACCAGAGGGAGGAAGGGGTGGGGCTGAAGCTCAACCCCATCAGGTCCACTGTCCTCGGCAAGAAGGTCGTGGTGGTGGACGATTCCCTGGTGCGCGGCACCACTCTCAGGAAGATCGTGCAGATGCTCCGCCACGCCGGAGCGAAGGAGGTCCATGTCCGCATCGGCTGCCCCCCCATACGCGCTCCGTGCTACTACGGCATCGACATGCGCACCCGCGAGCAGTTCGCCGCCACCGGGCGCACCATCGAGCAGATCGCCGAGTACCTCACCGCCGACAGCGTGGGATATACTTCGGTGAAGGGGCTGCAGGATGCCTTGGATGTGCCGGAGCAGGACCTGTGCCTGGCCTGCTTGACCGGGGAATACCCGACCAACATCCCCGGCGAGAAGATGCGCTTTCAGCAGCGCCTTGAGGTCTGAGCCTCACTCCTTCTTCCGCCCGTGAGGGCATACGTACAGGCACATCCCGCACACCCCGGGCCTGCCGCCCTGCTCCATGCTTCCTATGTATCGCTGGCAGCCCGGCGCGTCGTACCTCGCCTCCCGCGGCTCGCTCTCGACGAAGCTTCGTCCGGCGATCACGCCCGGCGGGCAGGCGTCCACGCACTCATGGCAGGAGCCGCAGCGCTGCTCCATCGGCTCTCCCGCAGGAAGGGGGGCGTCCGTGAGCACCGTAGCCCACCGCACCCGGGGGCCATGCCCCGGAGTTATGAGCAGGCAGCTCTTGCCGATCCACCCCAGCCCGGCGAGGTGAGCGGCCAACTTATGGGAGAAGATGGCGCACGCGCGCTCATCGTCCGCCCGCTCCGACGCGGGGATGGGGAACGCTCTGTACCCCTGCTTTTGAAGCTCCGAGCCAAGGCGGGAAGCGATGGCGTCGAGACGCAGGTTCACCGTCCTGTAGGCATGGGTGTGGTACCGCACCGCCACCGCCCTTTCGTCCCGCCGCGGCAGCAGGTCCACCAGAGGGTCCAGCAGGACCACCCCGACCGAGATGGCCTTCGGATAGCCGGCCACCTCGTCGCCGCCCTGCCTGCGTATCTCCTCTGTGGCTGAGCTGAGGTCCGCCACGCCGTAGATATCCCCTCCCAGCCGGCGCGCCAGCCGGGGAAGATTCTCCCATAGCTCCATGCCCCGGAGATGCCTCGGCGGGGCTAATAATGTTCCCGGTGTTTGGAATGGACATGGGGACTCTGGCCGGGCATAGGAACATTTAATTAGGTTGATTTCTTTGCCAGTTTCACACCGGGCAGGTAGATCAGTTGGAAGATCGCTACCTTGGCATGGTAGAGGCCGGGGGTTCAAATCCCCCCCTGTCCACCAATTATCTGGCTTTCCTCAGTTTGTACCATTTTTGGTACAACTAAGGCGTTTTGGTACTGGCTATATTGCTGCATCGCTTCGTCCATGTCCTCGAAGTCCAGGCCGAGATAGCGTATCGTGGTCCTGGTGTCGGCGTGTCCGAAGATCTTGGCGATCTTCTCTATCCTCACCCCGGAGCGGTACATCATGCGGCCGCAGGTCCTTCTCAGGTCGTGGTTCGTGAAGTAGAGCGTTTCGCCCTTATCTCCGACGACGATGCGCTCCCCGAGCCCGTAGAGCAGCTTGTCAATCCCTGACTTAGTGTAGGGGTACAACTTCCCCCCGCGCTCGTAGATAAGCAGATTGTCGGGAACTTTCACCTTAGGGTTCTTGGCCCTGGCCTTGGCCATCTCGCGGTTCCTGTAGTCTCTCAGCTCTGCCAGTATGTTTGGCGTTTCCGGATGCCAGCTTATTTGGCGGTACTTCCCGCCGTTGCGTCCCTTGCCGTGGATGAGGACTTTTCTCTGCTGGTTCCTGCCTGACTGGAAGGACGCGGTAGTAAGGCGTATCAGCTCGATACGCCTCATCCCCAGGTCTAGCTCGAAGTGAACGATAAAGCGTTCCATCCCCCGCGCCTCTTCCCTCACCTTCTTAGCTTCCCAATCCTCCAGCCAGCGCACCCTAGTCGGCGATGTGTCGCCGCATGGGATCTTCCACTTCTTGGCCTCGGGATGGTTCGCCCACCGGAGAAATATGAGCAACCTCCCGATCTCGTTCTCCTTGTATCGAGGCGTTCCGACGATAAATTCATCCCGCAGCCATTCGACATCTTCTTTCCTGACCTTGCGGGGGTTCACCGGACGCTTAAAATCGTTGAGGGCTTGGAAGAGGCGATGAAGTGACCAATCATATTGGTGGACCGTCAATTCGCTTCGCTCCTCATCTTCCCTCTTCTCCGTGAGAAAGGCGTTTAGCTCCTGCTCAAGAGCATACATCGGCCTTACCATTGTATGCCCTCTTGACGATAGATATCGAGCAGGAACGTATTAAACAAGCCCATCCCCCGAAAATTATTATTTTACGCGGAATTGCTGTTCTCCTGTTCCTGCTGTTCCAATGAGGTATCTGGCTCTTGGAACGAGTCAAGGCGGTTAACGTGTTCCACCGTCCCCGCTCCTGTTCCACCGAAGAACTCCTTATAGTCGGCCGTGGACAGAATGACCTTTATGCGGTCCTTCCTGCCGTAATGCCGTGATTTTATCCTGGGGTCATTCTCGAAGCAAGAGATCCTCGTCAACTGCTCGTGCCGGTATTCAAGCACGACCTCAACATCTTGCGTTCTAAGGTCCTTCCTCAGACGTTTGAGCATCTTACCAAGCGTGGAAGGATCTTCGGGCCATTCGACGGTCTTTGTTTTGAGACTGAGGTCCTTGGCCCTGTTGACCAACCATTTAAGGAGTTCTTCGTTCGTCCCATAGAAGCCCGTGCAACAATCCATGCTCAAAGTCTCCCTGGACGCTTCCTTGATGAGCGGCGCGATCATGCTCTGGTTTACGGCTTCGCTGTGCTGTTTCTCTTCGTACCCGCCATAGAGCTTGACAAAATCCTCTTGCTTTATCCCCATCGCGACTGATGCCGCCATCGCCCAGGTGTACCAGTCAGACATCCTTGGCTTGGCCGTGACCTTAAGCGTCGGCTTTATCGTCATGGCCTTGGAGACAACGGTCAGCAGCTCCCCCAGGATGTAGGGCCTCCATGCCAAAATCTCGGCCTTTACATCTGACTCGTTTCTCATCTTACTCTTGTCCAATTCGGGGACGCTTTCGAGCAGCAGACGGCTCAGAAGGTCAGACTGCTTTACCTCCTGGCTGATACCATTCAACCTAACGATGCACTTGAATTTCCTGATAAAATCATCATCGTCGGTGTAGAGCCCCCTGGTTGGTATCGTTATGCCGGTGATGCCTCTTGCCAGATCATCGGACATGTCTAGCGTTATGTGGCTCACGTTGTCGATAGGCATGATGTAATGCCGGTCCATCGCGCGGTGCAGTTCCTTTCTGTCTTTGAATGGCGGCATAAGGTCGATTGAACTCGGGTCGATCAACATCTTCTCTGCCCAGATCAGAGTGGACTTTGTGGAACCATTCGGTCCATCGAATGACATTCCAGCGTGGGCGATCTCAGGTATCAGGTCGGTCGCGAGATTTATCTTATACATCAGCTTGCCGTCCTTCGACAAGTTGAGGCTGTCAACGAACTTGTCCAGATATGTGCCGTCTGAAACCTTGGGCTCGTCCTGGGGCAGCATATGAGGATAGTGCTTGAATAGGATGGGCGCGTCCCCCAAGATATGCCAGCCGTTCGGGATATTGGGGTTGATAGCAATCACTCGCCTTCCCTGGTCGCTCAAGTAGTACATGAACGAGCCATCGTACTCAGCGACCCTGTTGAACAGCGGGTGTACGTTCTCGCCATGCAAAGCCTCCGCTCGAAGGGCCCTGACAACTTCTTTTATGGCACTCTCTTTGGGGATGTAATCGCCATAATCCAGGGACATTTTCGTTAGAATGTCCCCGAACTCGCCAGGGTCTTTCTTGGACAACCGGACGATGAATGGCGTCCCGTTCATTGTGACACGAACGTATGGATCGCCCCTCTGGTCCCTGAAAGCGTAGATATCACCGATCTCCGAGGCGAGTCCTAGAAGGATGGCAGATTCCTTCGGAGACTTCTTTTTCTTGGGCTTTCCTTCGTCGTCCTCTTCCTCAACGTCCTCCGGGTCCTTATCGGGCGCAGAGGCGGGTTCCTGCCCTCCCGGTGCGTTCTCTTTGGCCTTGTACGCGGCCAATGCCTCGCGTATCCTTGGGGCGACCGTGAGACATTCCCCGACTGAGAACAGGTGCTCCCATTCCCCGATACTTCTATCGAACGGCTCCACTCCGCTCTGGAGTCTCCGGCAGCCGTATCTCTTCCCCTCCTCGTTGGCTTCCTTATCTCGGACATAGATGAGGAAAATGGGTTCGGATGATGCGCTCAAGCCTCACCCCTCTGTTCATCGGCGCGTGGGTCCAGCTCTCCTTGGCTGGTCCAGCGGCCATTCACGACCGCGTTCTGGAACAGTCTGCCGTATCCCTCCCCGGCGATCTCCCCACCTCCCTCCAGGAATCTCCCATCATCGAGCATTTGCCGATAGGGGCGCTGGATAGGCTCCCTGAGCGGCCCCATGCGGTGGACCACGGCAAAGAAGGCCATCCGCTCCACCAGGAGGCAGAGCGAACGCCTGAACCGCGCGGTCATGGTTCTCTCCTCCTGCGGTCGGTGTCCCTCTTCCGCAGCCGTTGACGGTCCTGGCATCGGTCCCGGCAGCGACGACTACAGTATCCGTCCAGCGCCCAGTCGCTATAGTCGTCCTCGCTGATGCGGCAGCCGCACCACAGGCAGAGGGCCACCGACGATTCCTCGTACATGCTCACCGCCTCCCTTTGTCCGATGCTGCCGGATGCTCCTTCTGGCTCTTGCGGTTCCTGAGCATTTCACTGTGCTTCTCTTGGAACCTAGCATATTGTTCAGGGTGCCTCTCGGCTACGCGCTCTTTCAGGGCCTTGACCTTCTTCCGAGGAACACATTCCCTGGCATGGTGGGCGAAAGACCACCAGCCGTTGAACTCCTGGCCGCACTCGCAAACCACGCGGTCGCGGTCGTGAATCATGGACGCACCTCCCAGACCTGGGCGGTTGATAGCCGCTCTCTGCGCTCAGCCTCATGTCTCTTGAATAGCGTTTGGCAGGCCAGGCTACAGAATCCTTCGTCCACGATGTCGCTGCATCGGTCGTGGATGTCGGTCCCGCACTCACGGCACTCGGTGTACTTAAAACCGGACATGTCGCTCACCAGCCCCCCTCGATGACGGTATAGAAGTTTTCCCGGCCGTCATCGAACCTGATGGGGAATCCATGGTAATCTGGACACCTTGACCAGTAAGCATTCCATGCCTTGGCCATTTCCGCACCGATGTCCGTGTACTCCTGGATGATTCGTTGATAGAGGGGATCGTCGTCTGGCACGAACTCGACCTCTCCTTTCTTCCACCGGTCGAATATCAAGAAGGCCGCTACATGGGCCAGCGTCACCCCCCCGCTTGGATCTAGGATCTCCCCTTTCTTCGCTCCCGACTCGATCTCGGTCGGGTCCACGTACTCCTTGCGGGCGTGGCTGACGGCAATGTAGTATCTGCCCATGGCCATCACCGCTCCCCATCGACAATGGTCAGCCGACCGGCCGATGTGCGCTGATAAATAATCCTAGCTCCAGGGAACTGAGCGGCCATGCGGGCCAGCTCGGACATGGAGCCCAAGGGCATCCTTATTACGATAGCGAACGTGCCGATCGGTCCCAGCTCGGGGTTCTCGGCGCAATACTTAATCTGCGATTGGTTATCTTCCATACGCTCAACCTCTTAGTTTGAGCCCTGGGCGGGACGCCGACGCCTACCAAGCACGTGTCCCGCCTGGCAATTTTTTCTTCAGGTGTTCTCGATTCAAGCTCTGTTCATTCTATGATCTGTTGCCTATTTTCCAATCGCTCACCTCCCGACGCGCGGAAGCGGCCTTTCCTGCCACTTTGCCGCGGCCATTGGTCCATCTCCTGCTCCACTCCCGCAACGGTGCCCTGCGTTCGCGGGGGCACGTGCGCCGAGGATTTTTCGGGTGCGTTCACGCCGCGACCCTCGGTATGCTGGAAAAAGTCTGAGCCGCGCCCGAAGGAACGGAGAGGAACGGGCGGGCTCATCAGGGACCCCAGGCATGGCGAGACCGAGGGCGTCAGCTTGAAGATGGGGGCTGCTGGCCACAGGTGAGGACAAGCTGGAAACCCCAGCCAGCAGCTCCCGAACAAATCCGCCGGGTACGTCCCTAGCGGTGTCATCGCGAAAGGGGTCGGACGACATCAGCGCCTCCGACCCTTTTGTGCCTCTTCTTCCTTGTTCAGGAAGTCGTCGGCTTTCTTCGCCACGCCCCGGCTGACCATGCGCAAATATCCCAGAACAGAGCCCACCATGGCCAGGGCCAACAGGACCCTGAATGCCTGCGAGCCCTGGATCTTCTCGGCCGCGCCCGCCATGGTACCGATGAATTCGTCGAGCGGGGAAACCTCGGTACGCAACTGGAACGAAGTGTCGTTGTCTGCGGTGCGAGAGATCGT
Source organism: Methanomassiliicoccus luminyensis B10 (assembly GCF_000308215.1). Lineage (NCBI taxonomy): Archaea > Methanobacteriati > Thermoplasmatota > Thermoplasmata > Methanomassiliicoccales > Methanomassiliicoccaceae > Methanomassiliicoccus > Methanomassiliicoccus luminyensis. The sequence goes on along the minus strand of NZ_CAJE01000013.1, from coordinate 246,990 downwards.
TGTCATGGAATGGCTGAGGTCGATAACGGCGTTGGAGCTGGCGAGCGAGTCGCTGCCGTAGACGTTGATCTCAACGGTACCGTTACGAATGATCTCGTCCTGGTCGGCCGTCGTGGCCATATCGCCCCATCCGAACCTGTACTGTCCGGCCAGAAGTTCCAGCTCCCACCCCTGGACCTGAATGGCCTTCCCCGTCGCCAACGCCATGACCTGCCACTCCGGCGGGTAGTCCATGGTGTAGTTCGCCGGTTTCGCTATCTGCACCTTGACCAGCGGGACCTGGATGTCAATGTATTTGACCGTCGAGTCGAGCTTGACGCCCTGAACCCAGGATATGATCTGGCCGAAGTAGTCCTTGACGCGGTAGTCGATGACCTCCCCGGCGGCGATGGTGATCTCATTGTTCCAGACCCGCTCCCACTTCCCGTTGTGGAAGACCTCTGGTATCAGGGTCTCCCCGGTCAGGCCGATGCCGGTGTACTGGTTGAAGAAGCTGAACTTAACATCGCACGGGGGTGCGACAGCCCTTAGGTCGTCGAGGTAAATCCTGCCTCCCCCCAGTTCCTCGCCGCCGATGTACCACAGCTCCAGGGAGTAATGGCTCCCGCCCAGACGGGCCAGGTTAAGAAATTCGAGATAATGCCAATGGTGATCGATGGCCAGCATCTGCGTGATGTTCCTGATGATCTGGTGGTCTTTGTCCCGGACCACCATGCTCAGGAAGAAGTGGCTAGTGGATTCACCTAAGAAGGGGAGGGAGGGCTCCCCGGCATACGCCAGCATCACGCGGTCGATGGCGTATGGGCTGAGAGAGGGATCGACACTCCACCGATAAACCGCGCTCTTGTTAGTACCGCCAAAGTCAACGGACACGCGCAGGGCGGCCTCGCCCTGCATCTGGATGCCGGTGACGTACTCCCGGCTCATGAGCTGGTGCGGATCGTATTCCTGGCCGACGCCGTATTCGGTGGCGTCGGTGAAGTCGAACGGGCACAGCATCTTGTACTTGCCAGGATAATCAATGGAGGGCGGAGGTTCCTCGAGAACCCAGGCCGAGGCCGATGGAACCGCCGCCAATGTTGACGACGCAAGGAGCATGCACAGGACGAGCATGGCGGCGAGGGAGCGGTTCACTTCCTGGACCTCCCGACCTCTTCTCGCTCAAGCCTTGCCGTTTCTGACCTGATGCCGCGCTTTATAATAACTCTGGCCAGGACGGTGTGCGGGAGGTCCTGCAACTCAGCTAGATGCTTCAGCGCATCGATGTCCTTCGGCTCAAGATTGACAGCATAAGGTTTCAGGTTCATCATATAAATGAACGAGAGATGATATTTAATAGGTGCTTAGCCATATCGCTAAGCGGGACGGCTTAGAATTTTCAAAGATGGATATCTGGGTGATGAGAGATGGGGGATCTATCGAAATCACGTGGACTGTTGACCGACAGGGAACGGAAGATCATAATAGCTGACCTCACGATGAAGGAGCGGATCGGAAAGGCCACCGACGACGAGGCAAGGAGCAAGTACCGGAAGAAGCTGAAGCTGGAGCCCCGGAATCAAAGATGGAACTGGGCGACCCAACGCCTGATGGATACTATCGGCGACTGGAACCTTATCTTCGACATGATGGCGACGGGGGACGACAAGAAGCTGAACCCCACCATACTGGATGCCATGCTTGAAGAGAACTGGTGCACTACTGACGGAAAGAGCCGCCGCCGGGGAGGCGTGCTGGAGCATCGTTATGATCTTCTGTCCAAATTTATCATCAAGAGCGTGCCGACGAAACACCTGCCCGAACTCCTGGCCCATGTAATGAGGCCAAGGGATAAGCGGACCAGGATGCTCGTTGACCCGGCGGCGATGTGGAGGGCGGCGGCGCTGGAGGTTATCGAAGGGTGCACCTTCGAGAACTTCGGGGACGACGGTCCCAAACTGGAGAAGGAACGGCAGAGAATAGCGGGGGACCTGCAAAAGCTCCTGGACGATCCAAGATTGCCGAAGGTGAGCGGCTTCAATGAAAAAGAGCCTACCTTCCCCCTGAATCGCGATGAACGTCGCGTGGACTACTCCAGCAGGATGTTTGGGCGAATGGACCCGACTACGGGCAAGAGGTTTAAGAAAACGTATGCCTGGCTCAAGGGACAGACCGACGACGAGCCCTACCGCGGATGCTGGTCTTACACTCTTGAAAGGAGAAAGTCCTACGACGGGAGCACGAACGTCCGATATGAATGGGAGTTCAATGTCCCCGCGCTGTTCCTCATCGCCCTCAAGGACGGGCTTATTAAATGGATAAAGATGGGACCGGACGGAGTACCGGACCGGTGGGACCGCTCCCCAAAGCCGGTTAAGACCTGGGAGGACGTGGCCAAGGAGATCGCCATGAGGTTCGTGGCTGACAAGCGGGGGGAGAAGGTCGTCGTCCTGAGCAGGCAGACCATCAGGCGCTTTGTGGATGGTATGGAGATCGAGTCCAAGACGCGTTTCGAAAGGGGCATCGTTTACCTGGGAAAGGATGGGTCCAGGATGTTACGGTACCTGGACAAGCCTGAGGAGAACTCCTGCACGGACCCGGAATATGTCAGGGAGCAGGAGGCAAAGATCATCAAGATAATTGAGGATAAAGTGAACTACAAAGAGGATTTCAGGGATGGGAGTGGCCGCGCGGAATCGGTGGAGATCAGGAACGATCTGGTGGACTTCGTGCTATGCCAGGACGTGCTGAATAAGCCGAAGGTGAATGCGCAGGAAGGTACAGAGCTGGGCCCACTGTCGAGGTTGCGCATGGATCACACGCGGCCGGGGCTACTGGAAGGGATCGATGTTCTGAGGGGCATGGGCTCCACCTCCGCTATTAATACGGAGGTGGAGAAGATGTTCAAGAAGGGGTTGCTGAAAAGGTCGGGCGAGTCGATGGAGCTTACCAAAGCAGGAAGATTAATGGCCCAATTACTTTCATCGGAGAGCGTTGGGGGTGTGGACGATACGATCTTGAAGTTCGACCTGACGATGGGCTGGAAGGAGAGAAGGAAGAACGGCTGCCGAGATGATGGTTGGAAGGACGGTCGAACCAAGAAGATGTCCAGGGGCTCGGGGAAATACATCAAGTCCGTTTCAAAGAAGTAGTAGGGTCATACCCGAACTCTCGAACGTCCAGGGAACGGTCCGATCCTATGACTTCGCGCGTGCGTGCGAGTATGTAGGAATCATGTGATGACTACATCTGGCTCTCACGGTGAACTCGGGACCCGGACAACAAATCCGTTACGTTCTTGCCGCGCGGCCGGGGATCTCCGGCCTAGCTAGACCGCACGATCTACGGGATCTTTGAAAAAACGATTGAGCCCCCCCAGGCCGGTTTTCGCAGTAAAAAAATGGGTGCTGGCTATGGGTCGAGGTTTCGTTTGGGGACACCATGCCCGACGGGGGAAAATGCCCCTTTTTCATGCCGTTTCCGGCTTCGCGGCCTCGGCCTTCCTGGCCGCGCGTATGGTCCTCTTCCTGATTTGAAAGAAGGCTTTGCCAGACAGCCCCCGGCGCTGAGCTTGCTTCTTGCACCGCTCGCTACAGAACACTTTGCCCCTGGTCTCCGTGACCGGACCGCCGCACAGAACACAGATGCCGGGAGTGGCGGCGCGGGTCTCCAGCTCCTTCTGGCACTTGGGGGAGCATGTGTTTCGGTCATGGGTGGTATCGTCCCGACGCCAATAGGAGAGCTGGGCGTTGCAGATCACGCAGTTATCGCCGTTCATCGGGGGAGGATGGTTCTGTACTATGTTCAACCTATCGACGCATCACAGGACGCTATTGTTCCTTGGGTGAGTTCGGGCCTAGATCAACATCAAGGCCGAGGGGGTCCCGGTGAAGAACGACAAGAAAACGAACGAACGGGGACCTCGCCGCACCCTGCACCCGTAATCTTCCGATCTCTCTTTCGACTCTTTCTTTCTCGCGTTGCTTCGACCCGGTTTTCTCGTAATCGTCTTTTCATCTGGCTCGAACTCGATATTCCGAACGGGGACGGGGTGAAATCTCAATGAAAATGGGGGGGGTTTCAAGCATGTTTTTCGCTCGATCTCCTCGCGTCATGCCGTCGCGAGGGGCGGTCTTCATCGTCGCGGCACACTGTCGCGCCAACGCTTTAACGTCGGCAGCGTGTTCTCACCTCGATGGCAGCTCACAAGTGGGACGGGAAGGAGGATTGGACCGTCAAGACGGTCTTGAGCTCGAAGGAGAAGGCCGCGCTCCGGCTGGCGGCGGTGCGGGAGGGCAGGCCGCAGCGCGACATTCTCCATGATGCCCTTGTCGAGTACCTGAGAAGGACCTCGCCTTCACAGATCGGGAGCGTGGCGGTGAGCGAGGAGAACGTGGTGGTGACCTCATCGTAGTAATTCACCAGACGGATTAGCTCAGGTAGTGGGAGTACAGGCGATGGTCACGTCCTTGGCGAAAATGGCATGGTGCCTCACTCCTGCTCTGCTGGATGACCCTCTTTGGCCAGCTCTCTCACTTTTAATGCATCTATAAGCCGGTTTTTCTCATCCTCTTTGCGTTTCACGATTTCCCTTAATGAATCTGCTTTTCGTTGCGCAGATGTTATTTGAAAATCATTAGCCAATGTTTCATAATAGAGGATCGAGGGCATTAACTGATCCATATCGCAATCTAGCTCTCTAATTCTATTCAGAATGTGCTTGTCTGGGTTCGGGGAGAGCCTGATGATGATGGTTCCGATGATGTTGCCCAAGGATGACATAGCCAGGTATCGTCATGTTCATTATTACCTCTCCCTCAAGAATCGAGTTTAGGGAGGGGGCGTATGACAAAACCACCTCGTTTTAATTAGTAGTAGGTGACGCCCTCCGTTTTTCCTGCTGGCTCGTTTATTAAAGTGTCTCCGCTCCGGGACCCCCTTTTAATTCCTCTATCGGAGCGCGGTTTTCTCGGCTTCCTGTCCTTCGCTCCCTTGGGACGGTGGCATAGCTTCCCCTGCGCCTTGGCCCTCACGGTGCCCTCGGCCGAGCGTTCGAGAGTAAGGTTCCTCTCCAGCTCTGCCAGGTCGGATAGGAGGGACATGGTGAATTTGCCGAACGCTCCCTTGGTGTTGAAGTCCTGCTCCGAGCACTCGAACCTGACGTTCCAGCCGTGAAGCTGCTCCAGGACCTCGAAGAAGTGCTTCTGGGATCTCATCATGCGGTCCAGCCTGGTGACGAGAATGAGGTCCAGCTTCCCTTGCTTTGCGTCCTTGAGAAGGACCTTTAACACCTTCCGGTCCGGGTCCTTGCCGCTGGCGTACTCCACGTACTCGCCCACGATCTCATACTCACGATGCTTGCACACCTGGCGAAGCCTGAATAGCTGCGTTTCGGGGTCCTGTCCCTGATCGTCGGTGGACACGCGCGCATACAGCGCGGCGCGGAGCTGGCGGTCCTGGGTCATGTCCATCATGCCTTCTTGATGACTACCTCGTTGGTCTTCTCGTTGAGCTGGTAGAGGATAAAGTCACCATCCTCTACCTGTAGGGCGTCGGCCACGTCCTTGGGCATGCAGACTCTAAGCTTCGAGCTGATCTTGCTGGTTCCTATAGTTTTCACGGTTTGCCTCCGTGCTATCCCATACGCAATTCATTTTTATATATGTATCCACATTATCCTTTAGTTCCTGATACGGAACTAGGATGCGAAAGCATGAACGACAAGGAACAAGGAAACGAAGGAGCTGGCAATGTGAACGAGGGCAAACTTGGGCCGAAGGACCTGTATTCCATCGACCTATTCACCCGGCGCGGCCTGGACGAGAACACCAGGGAGATCATCAGGAAAGAAGTGTGGGGGATGCAGTGCTCCCTGGATAAGAAGCTGGAAGAAGCGATCTCTAATGGTACGGTAATTCTGTTCTCTACTCAGACGGCCGTCCTTCCGAATGAAGAAGCGGGGGCCTGAACATGGACGGTCGAACATGGACCATCGAGGGGATATGCAAAGAGAACGGCAAGAGCATCGGGCCCCTGGTCAGGCTGACCATAGAATGCGATGAGACAGTGGAGAACTACGTCTGGGACTCTCTCCAGGACGGAGCCGAGCAGCTCTTCGATAATTTCATTAAGGGGCTTCGAAACCCCATGGTGATGAACGTCGATAGAGCCCCGGCCGAGAGGAGGGAAACGCCCAAGCGGAAGGCCCAGGTGGATATCGCGGAAGCGACCAAGGCATAACCTAAAGTCAGGTCTCGCAAGGGACGGAGCTAAACCCAGGAGGCAAACCCAAACGCTTTAACCGAACATCAACCCAGGAACCCTTTACCGCGTGACATGGGAAACCACTTACTGCGTGACCAGGAACCTTTTTTCAAACGACTTAGGAACCCGGAGGCAACCATTTTTTCTTATTCTCTGTGGAACAGGAAAAATTCTCCTGTTCCTTCTCCTGTTCCAAGAGCCAGATGTTACTTTGGAACAGTGGAACAGGAGGAACGGTATCTTTTAAAATTAAAAGAAAGAGAGAGTAAGAAAAAGGACGGGAAAGGGTTTGAGCGCGTCCTTTCAACGCACGAAATCAGAATACCCTTGAGCAGGTCGGGTTTTTTGGCGTTTGTCCTGAGAATGGTACAAATCGGGGTCTAGCCAGTCAGTTTCAGAGGTAAAAATCCCCCCCTGTCCACTCTCTAAGCATAGCCAGACATATATTTGTCGAATTCAATAAACCCCTTTTTGGAACTTATTGGGCCAGCATCCTTGGAGGATGTTGCCGATTTCTGAGCGATCTCTTCAACATCCTTTTGGAATATTGGTACGTTCTTCCAGGCTTCGGCAAGCTTCCGGCCCGCTACGCCCTCTTCTATCCGGGCGTAGTGGTCCTGAGTTGTCTTAAGGTCCGAATGCCTCAATTGGGCAGACATGGCGGGGAGCAGGCTGAGATCTCCGTTGACGGTCAGCGAGGTCAGAGTAGGACGGAAGTCCTTCAAACGGAAGTCTACTCCAGAGATCTCTTCCACCTCTCCCTTGATTCGTAGGAAGGTGTTGTGAGCGTAGAACTCCCTTGCCCCGTAACCGATCGGCGGGAAGAGGGCCCTGGCGTTGGCCTTTGGGGTCTTTCTAAGGTACTCTTCCCTTTCCTTCAAAAAGCGTTGAATGTTCGGAACCAGGTCCGGCCGGATTATGCTAACGGTGGCAGAGCTCCCCCAGGACCCTTCCCCCTTGGGGTGGCGAACATAGAACGTCATCCCCTTGAGGTCAAGATCTTCTAGCAGGGCAAGGCGGAGCTCCTTGGGTCTTACTCCCGTAGCCATGTAAAGGGCTACCAGGCCCCTGGCGACCACTCCATGCCATCCCTTCATCTTGTCAGTAGTGTCAAAGATGGTCCGGAGATCGTCCAGCTTAATTGTCCTGATGGGCTTCTTACATGCCTTGGGGAACTTGACTCCATCATCCTTCATTTCCTCGATAATCCGGTTCTTGAAGTGTTTTAGAAGGTTGTTCAGGTGAACCAGGTACTTTTCCTGGGTGTCAGGGTCCAGAGGCTTTCCCTTATGCTCTGCCGGGTCTTGCATCCAGTCCAAGAACTCCTGAATTTCCTTTCTCCCCATGCTCCTGGGGTCGGTAGTGCTGATAAGCCCCTTGCCCTTGAGCTTATTGAACACCCCTCCCAGATACCTCAACTTCCTTTCCTCCTCGTTGTAGGTAGCCTTTACGATGGTCCCCCTCCTCCTTTCGAGGTAGACCTCCGTTGCTGCTTGGAAGGGGAAGCGTCCGAGCTTCAACCCCTCCACCCCCATTCTTGCCTTAATGAGGCGCTTCCTTGCCTTTCGAGCATTGTCGCGCCCGTTAGGGATAGGGAGCTCGGACGTATTAATCTCGGGGGAAGAGGGGGGCAAGAAAGACCTCACTTATGGATCCAATAGAGAGTGCCGTTAGGGTCTGTTCCGATCTGCCCGTCCTTCCGCAACCTGTCGATCGTAGCTTTCTGTTCCGGAGCAATGCGTTCAAGGTCGTTCATGCGGAGCCTTCCGGACTCAACGAGCTTCCTAAGTCCGGCTACCTTCTCATCTTGTGAGGGCAGGCAGTCTAGGGGGGTCGAAAATATCGTAATATCGTGATTTTCGCCGATTTTCGTTTGCTGGCTTTTATCACGATATTTTTCATCGCCGCTTGAAATATCGTTAGAATAACCCTCCGATCTCGGTATCTCCGAGAAGTGAGGGGACCCCTTCTTTATAAGGAGCATAATCTTCCGGTTCGAGGCGAGGTCTGTTGTTTTCCCATCCCTCTGGGCTGCACCGCTCAATTCGCTGTTATCCTTCCTCGCGTAGTAGATGCCCTGGTCCTTAAGATCGTCCACGATCTCCCGCATACGCCTTGAAAGAGCATTGGCAGCACCGGGCCACCTCTTGCCGGAAATGTCGATGCTTTTTTCCTTCGCAACATCGGACAGCTTCCTGTAAAGATCGTCGGCTGGACCGATATAATGCAACCTCTCAGGCTCGGCAAACATCTGCATTATTGCCAGGGCCAGAGGGTCAGCGTTAAGGGCCTCTTCCACCCCCGACTTGATGCTTCCCTGATATGCGGCGATGAACTTTCCAGCATCCTCCCCCAAGGCCCGGGATAGGGCCTCTCCCCAGATCGCATAGTCGGCCATGCGCGGCCGTCTGTCCAGATGGACCTCGTTCTTTAGTCCAAGGGCCTTAGACAGCGTTGAAAAGATGAACCCTAGGACCTGTCCCCGCATGGCGGTAAAATCGGCCTTCAACTGTTCTTCATCCTTCCTTTCTTCCTCGGGGATGAAGCGAAGCCCAACGTAGACGGTCCTTTGAACAAAATCCGGATGGTCTGGACCGACCGGCGCGATACTGGTGATTATGGCGGTCCTTTGATACTCGTAAAGGACCTGCTCTTTGTTCTTGTAGAGCTCCCTTTCCTGGGAAGCTTCCCCGGTGTTCACCCTGCACAGCTTGTTGAAAATGAAGTCCTTGATATCTCCGTCCACGTTATCGAAGATTGGAAGGAAATTCTGTTCGAACAGATCATTCAGGTTGGTGCGGGGATTGTTCAGCTCCTGGAGAGGGCTGGAGCTCGGGTCTACCAGCTCCCTGATTACCTTGGCCGTACTGGTCTTGGCAGCACCCTTCCGGTTGTTCGGGTTCAGGAACGCGATCGGATGGCCGGGAATGAAGAGCTGTAACACATGGGGCTTGCACAATACCCATTGCTCTGGCAGGAAGTTCAGAACCTTGGTCCATAGCTCATCCCATGACCCACCGGGGACGGGCTCAACCTGGGCCTTCATGTGCCTTTCGCGCTTGAAGAGGATGGGCGGCCGGCCTACGATCTCCCACCCATACGGCTTGATGGACGGGCTTATCCTGACGGCTCTCCAAGCCTCGTCGCATAGGTCATAATACAAATCGCCTTCACGCCATGCCCGCCTAAGGGAAAGGGGCCTCTTCGCACCCTCAAAGAGGGCCTTGGCCTCGAACGTGGCGACAGCCTGCCCTAGAGCGTCCTTGTTAAGTGATTTCTCGGTTTCCAGGTAGTGCAGATGCTGGAGCCAAAGGGAAAACCTCGAAGATCTGATTCGCACGATCTCCCGATGCCCTTTGACCTCGATGGCCGCGTAAGCTTCCTCATGCTGGTCCATGAACGGCTCTATCCCGTTCCTTATGGCCGCTTCAATGACAACCTCGGCCTGGGTCTTGTCATTGCTCCTGCTAGGGGGTGACGGTTTTCCAGCCCCCATCCCTGCCGAGGCCCCCACCACCTGACGCGGGGAAGGCTTCAATCCATGCTTATCCTGGGCGATCTCCAGGACCCTCTTGAACTTCTCGGCCTTCAAGGCCCCAGGAATGCAATCCGCGCAATCCAGGACCTTCTCCTGGACGGCGATAGCATGAAGGGGTCCCCCGCCCGTCCCATGCCGGAAGCAGTACCAGGCGTTCTTGGAAACGTCAACCTCGAAGTTGTGACCTGTATTGCTGCCATGCCAGGGGCAGGAGCCTCGGAACTTCCCGCCCTGCCCCTTGAGGCCATCCATGGGGATTACGTCCTGGACCTTGAGGGAGTCCAGGTCAACATCCCTGGACCTGTTCGGCAGCTCCCTTCTAACATCCTCGGGGGTGTCTGTCTCTGGTGGGGGCAGGAAGTCGCTAAGAGCCGTCCGGATCTGTTCGGCCTTTACCGATGCAATGGGCAGGTCCTTCAGGACCGTGTAGGCGTTCCCATTCGGATGGACGCTGCCAGGGCCAATGACCTGCTTCCCGGTCGACTGAACGTCCCCTATCGTGCCTTTGGCATCCCCAGGACGTGCTAGGCGAAGAGGCCCCGGCAGATCTGCACAGCGATAGTAGAAATGTCGGCCTCCCCGCCCCGTCTGGACTGTAAAGGTAAGGGGCAGGGATTCCTCAACGGCCGTTGCTACTTCGGGGGAGTCGGCATCAATGACCGCCAGCCCTTTGATGCCGCAAAGGATGCCATAGTTGCCGTCCTTGCCCAGGTGTTTGGACAGCTTGGGGTCCCCGCATGGGTAGTTCGCCCCTTTCTGCCAGTCCTTTTCAATGGGCCCTTTGTCCTTCGCTTTCACCAGGACGAAACGGAAGGACGGCTCCCGGAGCCGGTCAGGGATGGAAACGGCCATCTTACAGCAGCCTCCGGAGTCTCTCATAGCTCGCTTCCGTGAGTCTGTATATGGTGAACTCCCTGACCCGGAAATTGCTCAAAAGATTGAGCTCCCCCCTCAAGATCTCAAAGGCTTCAGGGGTTCCCTCGAGCAAGATCGCGCCCGGATAGTAGACGTGCTGCACGACTACCACCCCTGTTCCTCGACCACTAGCTTAAGATTCGAGGTCTTGGAGTAGACTATGTAACAATCGGGCAGGGTCTTGATGAGCTGCATCAGGTCGAAGTAGGTCCGATTGGAGCACCGAAGGATGATAGCGCGGCTCTTGATGCTCTCGCTTCCGCTGTCCTTTATTGAGTTATTCCAGTCGTTTATTTTTCACCTCCTTTTTCTCGATTTTTTTACACAAAAATCCTGATGTTTTTCCTCTTTTTACGTCCCTTTCGGATGGGTCCGGAGCTCCCTTCAAGGTCCTGCCCTTCCTCGCTTCCTTGGAGATCTTCCTCCGACCGGGGGGACGAAAGGAGAACAGCAGCAGGTGCACCAGGCCCAGAGCCCATATCGACAAGTCCGCTCCTAGAAGTTCCATTCAAGTCAGGCCCTCCCCATCGCTTTGAGCCTGGTTTCCTGGTACTCCTTCGCCTGGACCCTTCGCCTCCATGCCCGTTCCTGACAAGCATGGCAGCAGTAGACCCTTCGGGGATTGGGATGTCTAGGCTTCGGCAGATAGTGCTTCCCGCACCAGATGCAGACGTGAGGGTTCATCGCCCTAGACTCCATCAGCCCGATCGCGCGGCGAGCTCTCACTTCGCTCCCCCCTTCCGGAAGGGCATTCCCTCGTACCACTTCTTAGGCTGCTCTTCCGCCTTCTTCGGCGGGGGAACCGGGGGAGCTGCTGCCGGCTTTGGTGGGAACGGGGAAGCGTTCACGGCCGGGGAAGGGAGCTCCGTCCGGGAGATCTGTTCATCCTTCAGGTTCGCTAGAAGTAGCATCTTGACATAGCTGGACTTGGTGAGCCCAGTTTCCTCGCAATGCCGCTCCAGTCTTTCAAACAAATCATCTGTCAGGAATACGTGCAATTGTCTGCCGTTCATATGCCTCGCTTCGAAAACACTACAGAATGGTTTATAAATTGTCTAATCTATACATGAGTGAGCGTTAGACAAAAATGAATCTGGATGCTACTGAGAAAAGGTCATTCGGCGGATTCAGGAGTCAGTTTGACCACTCGCTACGAGAACTTTTTATTCATCTATACTGGCTATCCAAGCCCACAGTAGGGACCGTTCAAGAGGTTAGGTCCATGCTTGGCCTGGACGAATACGATCTGGACCTCAAGGAATTCAGGAAGAGGTGCGCGAAGGGGCTCCTGCCCAGGGAGATATTGTTCTGCTTTGATGCTTACGCACCAATCGCGAAACGGGATGAGGATTATGATTGGCTAAGAATCGTGCGCGACGGGCACAGATTCATCGATTCTAGGGAAGGATTGAAAAACAAGTTAGACCGGAAGAACCTAGACCAGTACCTACGAAAGCTCGTTAAGCTGCAAGTCTTGTCAAAGGTGAATGGTCGGTATAAAATCGGACCGGGCGCATTTACACAACCTTTCAAATTCAACAACATCAAGGATAGGATCTCCAAGGCGGTGCCGGAGAACACCTGGACGGGGCACGGAATAACATTGGTTGGATTGACCGAGGGCCCTGCCAAGAAACTAGGAAAAAGGATAATTTATCCAGAAACCCTCGCATTCAAGAAAACAAATCAAGAACTCATCGATTTTGTAGTAAAACAATTCGAGAAGCCCACCGTAGAAGTTTGGCGTAACTTCCTGTACTATCCAGACTACGAGTGGCAGCGTGATCGGGACGGCAACATCTTACCAGACACTGAGAGGGAAGTAACGCAACGCAAGCCAGGACAGTATGACAGGCTACCGTTGATTGTGATAGACCCCAACAGTTTTCTTAAGGTCCTGCCTGGATTCAAGGAAGCAGTCTTGGAAGCCAGGAAGAGGCAGGAGAATATGGAACAGAATTGATTACTTCGATTTCACCGCCTGCATCATGCGCCGAATGGCTAGCTCGATGCCGTGAGATCTGTTCGCGAAGGTCCTATCCTCAACCATTCCATCCAGCCATTTCAAGACTTCCGGTGGCAGAGTGATAGTAACCTGCTCTTTTTGTCGTGGCATATATGACGATACATTATATTAACTTATAAATTCATGCAGGGGAAAGTAAGGCATGGCCTTACATGATGGAGATGGAACAATGTGTGATGAACAAGAAGTGAAGTTCTCTGGGGACTATTGGAACGGAGTCCAGGACACTCTGGAGATAGTGACATCGGTCATGGAGGAAGCTTCCAGACTGCCGGCCGAAGGAAAGATAAAAGCATTGATGGAGGTCCTAATTCGGCTGGACGATCGGGCTTCAATGGAACGTCGTGAATGGGTAGTCGAACGCCATGGCCTTGAAAACACAATTGCCAAGGCATGCGGGAAAGAGTGATGGTTATGGGCGATCTTATTCGAAAGGCATGGATAACGACGGTCCGAGCGGCCAGCAATAATGAATTGTTCGCTGTAGAGGTCGTGGAGAACTACAGCGGGGTTCAGATCGTGACGTGCTTCGATGGCGATGGCAATACGAATGAACACTTCGAGGGTCATTATGAATGGGACCCTCAGAGCTATTTCGACCACCGCACCAGGATGAATTGAACAGAGGTTGAAAGAATGTCCGGAAACGTAGAAATGGAACTAGAAGAACTGGAATATGAACGGAAGATGAACTATGACCATGGGATGCAGGACCTTGCTAATGCCCTGATAATCCAGATAGAACGGGGCAGGACCCTGCTACAGATCGAGACATGCCTGGAGTACGTTCTTGACAGTCTCAGAGTAAACGGTGGGTTCCGTTTTGCTGACAATTATTTCCCCTCGGAGGGCATGCTGGATAAGGCGGTCGACCCTAGGGCCTTCGTCTCCATCGAGGGCAGGGATAGCATCAAGGTCGAAGTAACGTTGCCAGATAAGATTCCCGTTGAAGAACGCAGGGAATATCGGGAACGGATTGGAGCCGCGATTGCACAAGCGGTCGAACCGATAGCGAAAGAAGCTGGCTCAAGGTTCAATCCCTCGCACTAAGCTTCCCCTTCCCCGCCTTTTCTTTTTCAGTTTCACTTCAAGTAGTTAGGTATGTAGCTGTATACTAAGGAATGAGGTAATGGCTATCCCCCCAATTTCTCCCTCCCTTGCCGGCCGAGAGGGGGGAGGGGGGAGGAATAAAAGAAACTACCAGCTAGCGTAGCTAATGCAACATATTGTTGATTACTAAGGGGGAGGTTAGCGTATCCCCCAATTGCCATGCAGCATCGCCGCACGGTCTCCTTTGTCCATCGGCCAATGTTCAAGCAGGCCAGAGGGCAGGGCCCCCGCCGATGGACGGGAGAACGGTCGAGGATTTTACATTCTACAATAGTGTCCGAAGGACCGTATTAAAGAAGTCTGATACATAAGTAAAGCCACCGCCCCCCAACATCCGCCCTGCATTATTTCCCGGGGAATATTCGTTTCACAATATGCCACCTTTCGAAACGAAGTTAAGGTTAAATGCCGATGAGGAAAAGCATGAAGATAATAAGGGAGACGTTTGAAGGGGACTATACAGCAGATGAGCCAACGGCCATCTATGGTATGGTCACTGGCTCCGTGACGGTCAATAGCAGGCTCGAACTAAATGGCATCGTTAATGGGGATTTTACCGTTCATTCGGCCGGTGATGCCAAAGTAAGAGGGATAGTGAATGGCATGGTGATTAACGAGGGCGGTAATCTCGAGGTTTATGGTATTGTGAATAAGGATGTACTGGAGATAGCTGGCAAGACATTTATTCATCCAGATGCGAAAATTGGGCCCCCGTCTAATCAAATGCCCCGGGGTTTTCATCGTTAGACATGCAGACGGAATGATGTTTCAGAAACTAGAGGTTCTGAGACAAGGCGATTCAGGCCCCTTTGCTCATAAAGGAACGGGGGCCTCCCTTTTGGAACGCCTTTGCAGAGTAGCAAGTGAAATGTGATACTCGGCTGCTACATCCCTCAAGGACCTCCCGGATCTCACAGCAGCAAGGGCCTCGGGGGGAATGTGAGCTCTCGGCCGGCCGATGGGCTCCCCGCTCCTTGTGCCGTGTTTCTTGGCCTTCTGCATGCCCTCTTTGACCCTAATCCTAATCATTCCCCTCTCCCACTCCGCAACGGCCCCTAGAATGCGTCGGATGAGCCTCTTTGTATCGTCGTTGCCGTCCGCCCCGGTGTCAATCCCTTGGTCCATGACAATCAGGGAAACCTTTTGCTTATCGAGCTTCGAGATTAGGAGCTCCAAGGAAACGAGAGATCTCATAATCCGGTCTAGCTTTGTAACGACGATCGCGTTATACTTGGGCTTGGATGATCTGCCGTCTTTGGTTATGCCGGCTGCTTCTAGCATGGTGTCGAGCCCCGGCCGGGAATCATCGGCTCCCGATGCTTCATCCTTGAAGTAGTCGAAGATTTCCCATCCCTGGAGCTTTGCGTATTCTTCAAGCCTGAACTTCTGAACGTCGGTATCCTGGTCCTCGGTTGAAACTCTGGCATACAGAGCTACCTTCATGTTTCAAATCCTCTGGGGGGCCTTATGATATCGCGCCTTAAACATCATGCTAAATCAGTATCGACACAATATCGTGAGCAATATCGTGATAACCATCTGGATGGGTCAAGAATTGGCCTTTATCACGATATTCACGATATTCCGACTGCTCTTAGACGGGGAATGAAGAATAACGGGGCATGGCGGTCCCCCCGAGCTCCGGATCATGAAAAGCCCCCTTGCTGTATTCCCCGGGAAATATTGAGAGAAAAAGGGGAATAGGTTTGGAAGCCTGGATTTCCCAAATTGCGGTTATTGAATTCTTCAAACATCCATCTGGATAGAGCGGCGAGGGAACTCCCCCCTGTCCACTTAACTTCTGTCTTTCTTCATTTTGTGCGACCAATAGATGCAGTGGCCACGTAACGTGCACGCTTCTCTACGTCTTCGTGAGCGGCCCCTTTAAGGTTCCCGGCGTGAATCTCCTTTATGCTCATGCCTGAAGATGCCGATCAGCAAAAGCAGTGGGACCGAACCTACTCCAACGCCCAGGACTATTTTGGGAAAGAGCCGAGCGTGCTGGCGGCGCGGGTGCTTCCGGTCCTCAGGGAGAATGGGGTCAGGACGGTCCTGGAGCTCGGCTGCGGCCAGGGCAGGGACACCAGTTTCTTCGCCGGGAACCGGTTCGAGGTCACCGCTCTTGACTACTCTGAATCTGGCATATGCCAGCTCAGGAAATGTGCCAAGGACGCAGGGTTTAGAGCAACGCTAAAGGTACACGATGCCAGGGAGCCTCTGCCGTTCCCCGATGCCTCCTTCGATGCCGTGTATTCGCACATGTTCTTCACCATGGAGTTCACCGAGGAGGAGGTCACCAGGATGCTGGCGGAGTGCCGCAGGGTGTTGCGGCCAGGAGGCATCAACATCTTCTCGGTCCGCAACGACCACGATCCGCACTACGGCAAGTTCGAGCCAAGGGGCAAGGGTACGTGGAGGAACCCCCTGGGCTTCGTGGTGCACTTCTTCGATGAGCCGACGCTGACAAGAATGGCGGCAGGCTATGACCTTCTGTGGATCAAAGAGTTCGATGAACCCTCGCCGTCGTGCGTCAAGAAGCTGTACGAGGTAGCGCTCCGAAAGCCCCTGTGAGCTCGGCCCGCTTCCAACCACACATCACCTGAGCCCCGAGCTCAGATCGAGAACAGGCTGGTGCTCAGGTATTTCTCCCCCCGGTCGGGGAGGATGGTGACGATGACCCCTGAATCGATCCGCTTCGCTATCTCAACCGCGGCGTACATGGCGGCGCCGCTGCTCATGCCCACGAAGATCCCCTCCTTCTTCACGATTTCGCGGGCCATCTCGTACGCGTCCTCGGTCTCCACCATGATGGTAGTGTCGATCATGCTGGGATCGTATATCGACGGGACGATCGCTTCTTCCATGTTCTTCAGTCCCTGGATGTAGTGCCCCTTGACCGGGTGAGCGGAGACCACCTTGATGCCGGGGTCGTGCTCCTTGAGCGCCCTGCCCACGCCCATCATGGTGCCGGAGGTACCCAGTGCGGACACGAAATGTGTCACGGTGCCGCCGGTCTGCCTCCATATCTCATCGCCGGTGGTCCGGTAGTGGGCGAGCTTGTTGTACTGGTTGGAGAACTGGTCGGGCATGAAGTACTTGCCCGGGCTCTTCTTCACCAGCTCCCTGGCCATCCTGATGGCGCCATCGGTGCCGTACTTCCCCTCGCTCAGGGTGACCTTGCCCCCGAACGCCCTGATCATTTGGCGGCGCTCGACCGAGACCGCGTCGCTCATGACGATCTCCACTTCGTACCCCTTGATGGCGCCGATCATCGCCAGAGCGACCCCGGTGTTCCCTGAGGTCGGCTCGATAATGGTCTTTCCCTCTACCAGAGTGCCCTCGGCCTCGGCCTGCTCTATCATGCTCAGGGCGATGCGGTCCTTGATGCTCCCGGTGGGATTGGTCCCCTCGACCTTGGCGTAGATCGAGGCGTTCTTGTTCGGGTTGAGCTTGTTAATCCGGACCAGGGGGGTGTTGCCGATGGTCTGGAGAATGTTCTCCTTGAGATCGACCGATAGCTCTGTCATGAATTATTCGCAAGGGAATAAGGAAGAAGCACATATAATAACAGTATCCTGGTTAACGGGAAACGAGCCAGACCTTCATTTTTTTGAGAGTGCTGACCACCTTCTCACTGGAAGCTCGGACCTCAAAAGGCGAAACGGAATAATCTGGTTGCCGGCCCGGTCCGGTTTGGGCGTTCGGTGGGAACGGAGTTCGCGCGAGCCCTGCCAGGCCCCGGACCGTGTGAGAACGCGCCGATCTAGTCATTTGATTATTTTTGAATTATTCATCTACGAGCGCTCGGTCGAATCCAGGCTCACCTTGTTCCCATGCCTGGCTAGCTCCGTCCCAACCTCGTTCTCATGATTCGTAAAGGAATTAAAATTTAGAAAAAATAGACAATTGTACTATAGTAGAGAATAAGATTGTACAAATCAGCAGTTAACAAAAGATTTATTAGTGATTTGTACAATACCGAGAGCAACGGGTGCGACGGGGAGGCGA
This sequence comes from Methanomassiliicoccus luminyensis B10, assembly GCF_000308215.1. Taxonomy (NCBI): domain Archaea; kingdom Methanobacteriati; phylum Thermoplasmatota; class Thermoplasmata; order Methanomassiliicoccales; family Methanomassiliicoccaceae; genus Methanomassiliicoccus; species Methanomassiliicoccus luminyensis. The sequence goes on along the minus strand of NZ_CAJE01000013.1, from coordinate 229,150 downwards.
CGACGTCCCGCACGAAGAGGAGAGGCAAAAGAAATGACAAGGAAGATCGCATTTTACGGCAAGGGCGGAATAGGGAAATCCACGACACAGCAGAACACTGCGGCCGCGATGGCCCACTTCCACAACAAGAAAGTGTTCATCCATGGCTGCGATCCGAAGGCCGATTCCACCCGTCTGATCCTCGGCGGCAAGCCTCAGCAGACCCTTATGGACGCGTTGCGGGAGGAAGGCAGCGAGAAGGTCAGCAACGAGGACGTCATAAAGACCGGGTTCATGGGCATCCGCTGCGTGGAGTCCGGCGGTCCCGAGCCCGGCGTGGGTTGCGCCGGCCGTGGCGTCATCACCGCCATCGACCTCATGGAGCACAACGGCGCCTACACCGACGATCTGGACTTCCTGTTCTACGACGTCCTCGGCGATGTCGTGTGCGGCGGGTTCGCCATGCCCATCAGGGACGGAAAGGCCCAGGAGGTCTACATTGTCGCGTCGGGCGAAATGATGGCCATATATGCGGCCAACAACATCTGCAAGGGCCTGCTGAAGTACGCCAAGCAGAGCGGCGTCCGCTTAGGTGGCATCATCTGCAACAGCCGCAAGGTGGACCGGGAGAAGGAGTTCCTGGAGGAGTTCACCGCCGCCATCGGCACGCAGATGATACACTTCGTTCCCAGGGACAACATCGTGCAGAAGGCCGAGTTCAACAAGAAGACCGTCGTGGAATACAACCCCGAGGAGAACCAGGCCAAGGAGTACGGGGAGCTCGCCCGGAAAATCATCGAGAACCAGATGTTCGTCATACCCAAGCCCCTGACCATGGACGAGCTGGAGAAGATGGTCGTGAAGTACGGCATCGCCGACTGAAGGTGCTGGAAAGGGGAGCTTCACATGAAAATGATACGAGCGGTAGTACGCCCCGAGGCCGCGGACATGATATCCGACGGCCTCGCCGAGGCGGGGTTCAGCTCGCTGACCAAGATCCCGGTGTTCGGCCGCGGCAAGCAGAAAGGCATCACCGTCGGATCGGTCCATTACGACGAGCTGCCCAAGACCATGCTCCTGATGGTCGTCCAGGACCAGGACGTCGACGAGGTGGTCGGCCAGATCAAGGGAAAAGCCCATACTGGAAACTTCGGCGATGGCAAGATCTTCGTGACCTCGGTGGAGAAGACTTTCACCATACGCACCGGCTCAACGGAACTGTAGGTGATGCCGGTGAAGGAGATCATAGCGATCATACGCCCCAAGAAGATGGGGGCGACCAGGGACGCGCTCGACAAGCTGGGCTTCCCCGGCCTCACCGCGGTCCTGGTGCTCGGGCGGGGGAAGCAGCACGGGATCGCCGGGGAGGTCAACGTAGACCTCCGTCCCGGCGTCCTTGCCATGGGAGGGCTGAACGGAATGAAGTACGTCCCCAAGCGCCTCCTCGCCATGGTAGTGAGGGACTCCGACGTCGACGCGGTGGCACAGACCATCATCGACGTGAACCAGACCGGAGAGATAGGCGACGGCAGGATCTTCATCTGCCCGATAGAGAGCGTCACCAGGATACGCACCGACGAGGAAGGGGAGAAAGCGATCCTGTAAGCAAAGGAGGAATGAACAATGCCATATCACCTGTTCAAATGTAGCGAATGCATTCCCGAGAGGAAGAAGCACGCGGTCATCAAGGGCCCCGGCGAGGACCTGTCCATGGCCCTCCCCTTGGGGTACCTCAACACCATCCCCGGCACGATTTCCGAGCGGGGGTGTGCGTACTGCGGGGCCAAGCATGTCATCGGCACGCCCATGAAGGACGTCATACACCTCAGCCATGGGCCAGTGGGGTGCACCTATGACACCTGGCAGACCAAGAGGTACATCAGCGACAACGACAACTTCCAGATAAAATACACCTTCGCCTCGGACATGAAGGAGAAGCATGTGGTGTTCGGGGCCGAGAAGCTCTCAAGCAGAACATCATCGAGGCGTTCAGGGCCTTCCCCGACATCAAGCGGATGACCATCTACCAGACCTGCGCCTCCGCGCTCATCGGTGATGACATCGACGCCATCGCCCAGGAGGTGATGGACGAGATGCCGGAGGTAGACATCTTCGTGTGCAATTCCCCAGGCTTCGGCGGTCCGAGCCAGTCAGGCGGGCACCACAAGATCAACATAGCCTGGATCAACCAGAAGGTAGGGCAGGTGGAGCCGAAGATCACCAGCCCCTACGTCATCAACTACGTCGGGGAGTACAACATCCAGGGTGATCAGGAGATCATGCTGGACTACTTCAAGCGGATGGGCATCCAGGTGCTCTCCACCTTCACCGGCAACGGGACCTACGACGACCTCAGGGCCATGCACAAAGCGCACCTGAACGTGCTGGAGTGCGCCCGCTCGGCCGAGTACATCTGCAACGAGCTCAGGAAGAGGTACGGCATACCGCGCCTGGACATCGACGGCTTCGGCTTCGAGCCCCTGTCCACCTCGCTCCGCAAGATCGGCCTGTTCTTCGGCATTGAGGACCGGGCTGAGAAGGTCATCGCTGAGGAGGTGGCCCGGTGGAAGCCCGAGCTCGACTGGTACCACGAGCGCCTGAAGGGGAAAAAGGTGTGCCTGTGGCCGGGGGGCTCCAAGCTGTGGCACTGGGCCCACGTCATCCACGAGGAGATGGGCGTGGAGGTCGTCTCGGTGTACTCGAAATTCGGCCACCAGGGCGACTTCGAGAAGGGCATCGCCCGGTGCGAGGAAGGCGCGCTGGCCATTGACGACCCCAACGAACTGGAGGGGCTGGAGGCCATGGAGATGCTGAAGCCCGATGTAATCTTCACAGGGGTCCGCCCGGGCGAGGTCGCCAAGAAGAACGGGGTGCCCTACTTGAACGCCCACGCCTACCACAATGGCCCTTACAAGGGCTTCGAGGGGTGGGTCCGGTTCGCCCGCGACATCTACAACGCTGTCTACAATCCGGCCTACAAGCTTTACACGCTGGACATCAGCAAGGACGAGATACCCACGGACCAGGAGTTCGTGACCCGGAGGATGCTCTCGGACACGAACCTGAGCGAGGAGGTGCGCTCCTCGACCGTCATGCGCGAGTACACCGGCAGGTACGACAACGTCACCCACCTGCGGACGAAGATCTATCCGGACCTCAACGCACAGCCTATGGGGGCGGAGTAAGGGGGAATGCCGATGGAAGACATCAACAAGGAGAAGGCCGAGCTGCTGGTCGACTACATCATGAAGAAGTGCCTGTGGCAGTTCCACTCCCGGGCGTGGGACCGGGAGCGCCAGAACAAGGAGATCCTGATGAGGACCATGCAGATATTGTGCGATGAGCCAGTGGAGAAGACATCGCTGTCGGACCGATGCTACTGGGTCGACGCGGTATGCCTGGCCGACGGTTTCAAACGCCGGTACCCATGGCTATCCACCATGGAGAAGGACGAGATCAAAATGCTCATGCAGGGGGTCAAGGACCGCATGGACTTCCTGACCATATCCGGCTCGCTGAACGAGGAGCTGAAGGACCCGCACTACTGAGGAGGGATCGTAATGGTTTGTGAAGTCAAGATGAAGGAGCGCAACGGGATAATCAATCCGATATTCACCTGCCAGCCTTGCGGCGCTCAATATGCCAGCATAGGGATCAAGGACTGCATCGGAATCGTCCACGGCGGCCAGGGCTGCGTCATGTTCGTGCGCATGCTGTTCGCCCAGCATTTCAAGGAGAGCTTCGAGATCGCGTCATCCTCCCTGCACGAAGACGGCGCGGTGTTCGGCGCCTGTCACCGCGTGGAGGAGGCGGTGGATGTCCTACTGATGCGCTACCCGCATGTGAAGGTGGTACCGATTATCAGTACCTGCTCTACCGAGGTCATCGGCGATGACATCGATGGAGTGGTGAGGAAGCTTAACCAAGACCTCCTGAAGGAGAAGTATGCCGGTCGGGAGGTGCACCTCATCCCCATCCATTCCCCCAGCTTCGTGGGGAGCATGGTCAGCGGGTACGACGTCGCGGTGAACGAACTGGTAACTTACTTCGCCAAGAAGGGAGAACCTAACGGCAAGCTCAACCTAATTACTGGGTGGGCCAATCCCGGCGACGTCAAGGCGCTCAAGCACCTCCTGGCGGAGATGGAGGTGGACGCCACCGTGCTGTTCGAGATTGAAGCCTTCGATTCTCCGTTATTGCCCGACAGGAGCGTCGTGTCGCACGGCGACACCACTGTGGAGGACCTGGTGGGCACCGCCAATGCGGTCGGCACCATCGCGTTGAACCGCTATGAGGGGGGCAAGGCCGCCAAGTATCTGGAGGGCAAGTTCGGCGTGCCTGCGGTCATCGGCCCCACGCCCATTGGCATCCGCAACACCGACGCCTTCCTGCAGAAAGTGAAGAGGCTGACCGGCAAGCCCATACCCAAATCGCTGGTGCACGAGCGCGGGATCGCCCTCGACGCCCTGGCCGACCTTACTCACATGTTCTTCGCCGACAAGAAGGTGGCCATCTACGGCAACGCCGACCTGGTCATCGGCCTGGCAGAGTTCTGCCTGGATCTGGAGATGAAGCCCATGTTGCTGCTCCTGGGGGACGACAACCCCAACTACGTGGACGACCCCCGCATCAAGGCGCTCAAGGAGAAGGTGACGCATGACATGGAGATCGTCACCAACGCCGATCTGTGGGAGCTGGAGGACCGCATCAGGAACAAAGGGCTGGAGCTGGACCTCATCCTCGGGCATTCCAAGGGGAGGTTCACCTCCATCGACTGCAAGGTGCCCATGTTCCGCGTGGGCTTCCCCGTGTACGACCGCGCCGGATACTATCGGCATCCCGTGGTGGGGTACGAGGGCGCCATTTGGCTGGCCGAAGGGATGGCCAACACCCTGTTCACGGACATGGAGTACAAGAAGAACAAGGAATGGCTGCTGAACGTTTGGTGATATCATGCCATCGAATTCCCCTGCCGGGCCCAAACCTCTTCAACGGGACTTTTACCCGACCCTCAGCCATCCAGGCCAGGCGGGACAGGCAGGAGGCAGTCCATGCTCATAAACATCGACCCAGACGACGACCCCATGAAGAACAGGTTCAGAGCGTTCGAGGAAGACCTCCGGGACGGCAACGCTTTCTTCCGCCGGGCCGAGGAGTTCACCAGGGATGGGTACGGGCACAGCCTGATATTCAATGTGGCCGCCATCGCCCTGGAGCGGTACCTCGTCGGGCTGTGCCACCTGCACGGGATAGATCCGGACAACCACAATTTCATCTGCCTCATGGACGCTGTGGAGACGATGGTGAACATCCCTCCGAAGCTGGACGGGCAGATAAGGTGGCTGGACGAATCGATATTCGGCATCTGCTCCCTGGACAACTATTATCATGGCGCTCCGGAGAAGAGGGACGCTGATATGATCATGTCGCTGTGCCGGCAGGTCCGGGACATGTTCGTTCCGGAGGAGATAGCCGCGAGAAGGGCCAAGCTGAGGATGGACGAGAGCGGGAATTGAGAGGACAACGGAGGAGAGGAGACATGAGCGGGCACCCCATGATGCGCAAGGAGCGGGAGATGAGCAGGGAAGACGCGGAGCAGTTTCTGGAGAGCACTGCGGTAGGCCGGCTGGCGATGTGCCATGGCAGCGAGCCGTACGTCGTGCCGATACTGTTCCACTACGATCGGAGCGGCGGCGAAATTTTGCTGCATTGCGCCAAGAAAGGTAGGAAGATCGACGCGATACATGCAAACGCCTCAGTCTGCTTCGAGGTAGATGAGATGAAAGGCGTGGTCAACGCCGACGCGCCCTGCGAGTTCGACCTGTTGTACAAGAGCGTCATCGCCGCTGGCAGGGCCGAGCTGGTGGGCGACGCGGAGAGCAAGGCCGAGGCGCTGAACAAGATCTTCGCAAAGTATGCCCCCCACCACAAGGGGACCATAAGCCCGGAGATGGCCAAGGGGACCCAGATAGTCAAGGTCAAGGTCACGAGCCTCGTCGGGAAACAGGCTGTGGGCGCCACCCTACCGTACCCCGCGTCCTCGTGAGGACGGGATTACATCGCCGGACATCGTCCCTCCCCTGGAGAGTTTGATAAATCTGCATGGAAATCAATGCAGCAATGGACGATCCTAAAGGCCGCCCGCTCGAGCTCTCCCCCCAGCTGCCTGTCCTGGCCGAGTTCTGGCCATCGGCAGCGCTGGCCAGGGACCGGCTTTCCCGCTCCTCGGGGTTCGATGCCGCGGACGAGGTCCTCAAGGACAACATCGACTACTCCAGGCCATCCTGCGGGTCGATGCCCGGAAGGGCCGGGATGCGGGAGAAGAGCCGCTCCCCCAACAGCGTGGCCTTGACCCCGCGGGACCATCCCTTCCTATATCAGAAGATAAGGGAAGCGTTCGCACTTCTTCCCCCCGGCATCCTGGACCTCCTCGGGAAAGGCCCGGACCTCTGCCTAGCGACCTATGCCGCGCCCATGACCGCGCAGGACCGCACCGGGACCAGGAAAATCGGCGTGGGCCAGGGCCCCTGGCTGCTCCTTGTCGGGCACGAGGCCGCAAACGCTCCGGACGATGCCGCGCGCGGCATCCTGATCCACGAGCTGATGCACATCGCCATGGGGAGGTCCGAAGCGTTCAAGCCGTACTGGCGGGCCCGGTCGTCCCGCGACAAGTATACTGCCCGATGCGCCAACAGCGAGATCGAGGAGCGGGCTGTCAGGCTGGCCTGCGAGCTGGGGTTCTTCGCGGAGACCAAAGCGTACCTGGTGCACCTGGAACGGATCTGCCAGGACGACGAGGGCGGCAACGCCCGGTTCCTGGAGATCGTCGAGAGCTATCCCCTCAGGCCTTTACCTTTAGCCTCTCCAGCAGTTCATCCAGACGCTGGTACGATTCGTTCATCCCCTCTTCCATGCCGGAACCGAGCATGCCGTCGCGGTCCTCCGCGGTGAGGAAGACCGACCGGTCCGTCACTCTGGTCCTCCCGCCCGGCAGCTCTTCGAAAATGGCCGAGTCGAGGGAGACGTGCCCCCTTTCCGGCAGCTGCTCATACTCAAAGGTCTGGATTACCCTTTCGGGTGGGGAGACCTCGTGAAACATCCCGTGGAACCCGAACTCGTGGCCATCTTTGTCCTTTTGGAAATACCTCCACCTTCCCCCGTCCCGCGCTTCGAACGCCTCTATCTTGGTGGACAGTCCCCGCGGGCCTATCCACTGGGCGTAGAGGTCGGCGTCGGTGAATGCCTTGAACACCAGGTCCCTCGGTGCGTCGAATTCCCTGATGATGATCATCTCTTGCTTTCCTGGCTCTGCCTTGATGATTGCTTTCCTCGATGCCAACCAGATCACTCCTGACTTAGCCACTCTCGCCCATGAGATATCAATATATCTCCCCGGTCCGGCGGACGATTTGGATCGCTACGGTGATTGAGCCGCCCCCTGACTATGGAGGACGAACGCCAGGCCTGCGGAGTAACTGTCCTCGGCCGTCCACCTTATGCGGGTCCTCCTCCCTCAGGACGTCCGCTCGTCCTCGCCCCACGCCTTGTCATGATTCTCCTGGCCACCATGCCAATAAGCATGGATGTGACGATGGCGACCACGATCAGCCCGGTCAGGTATGTTTCGACCAATCCCTCCGATGCCACCGCCCCCACCAGCAGGATCGCGGTAAGCGGCCCTCCCAGAAGCAGGGTGAAGGCGGCCCCCTCTATGCACAGGACGATTATGATGATGGGCACGTCGGGGAATACCAGCCCTATCGCCAGGCTAAGGGTCGTGCAGGCGAACAGCGTCGGGAATATCGGACCGCCCAGGAACCCCCCTTTCAGCGCCAGCCCGAGCAACAGCACCTTCAGGACCGTGAACAGCAGGAGCATTGCCACGCCGTACTGGGTGGCATTGTCCACGATTTGATGTATCTGGTTCTCGCCCGAGAAGCTCACCTCTGGGAAGAAGTATATGATGGATGCGGTTATCGCTCCCGCGATCAGGGTGCGCAGGACCACCCTGTCGCTGAACCGGGCCATCAGCTTCCCGGAAAGCCGGAACGACGATACTACGAACAACGTCAGCATGGTCCCCACCCCGCCGAGGATAATCGCATACACGATGTACACGACCTCGTTCGACCGGATGGGCGGGAAAGGGATCTCCCCAAGGAAGGAATGGAACCCCAGGAGGACGAAAACGAAGTAGCCGATAACCCCGGCCAGCAGATTCCAACCAAGGTACAGAAGACGATCTCTCTTGCCTACGCCTATCTCCGTGGCCAGCACCGCGGTGAACAGGGGGGTGCCCACGATGCCGTTGTATGCGGATGCCAGCGCCGCCACCTTGAACCCGAGCCTGGATTCCTTTACGATTCTGAGCTTGTCCTCGATCCACCCTGCAATCTCTTGGACCAGGAAGCCGAGGGGCCCCTCTGGCCCGACGCTGACACCTGATAGCAGGGAACAGAAGGAGGAGACCAGGGTTCCCGGGAAACGCCGATAGCTCAGTTCCTCCCCGCCCTTGATGGAGTCAACCAAGCTGCCCTTGATGGCATTCGGCGCATCCAAGTACTTCTCGGACAGTCCCACCAAAAGCGAGAACAGCAGGGCGCCGGCCGGCAGGGTCCAATGATTGTTCATCACGAAGCTGTTTTTCCAGATGGCATCGTTCAGGAACAAGTAGGCGTTGAGCCATACTATCGTGAACAAGATGGCCACGAAGCCTATTAGGATGACCATCCAGATTCTGGGCAGCTCCCCCATGGCCATCCTCTCGATGGCATCCGGGATAACCTCCTGGCCAGTGGACGGTGGTTCCTCCTCGGTGGCTCCTTTCTCATCTATCATATATCACGCACCAAGACCACCCCTGCGGAAGACCAACTTCGGACACCTTCGCTTGCATGGGCGCTCGGCGCATCGTTCCACCGATGCAATGAACATATGGACGCGCCTTGTTGCTGCCCCTCCTCCTCACCACATTTTTCGAACCGGCCGATATATAGACTTATGTTACGCCGCTCCTACCTTGGGCTCAAAATAGACCCTCGTTCCTGGAATGAGGTAAGAGACTCTCTCAGGGCTGAAGGCGCTGACTTGGAATCGGTGGAGCTGAAGCAGCTTAGGGCTTGCCGGAGGTCCGATGAGCCGCATGGCTGGCAGAGTGAAGAGATCGATGCGGCCGTAGTGAACGTTCGACCTTTGGAACAGCGCGCTTGCAAGCGGCACGGTCGGGGATTAGCCGTTCCCGCTCTCCGCGTCCTCGTCCTTCGCCCTCTCCTCCCAGTCCGAGGGCCTCTCGCTGAAGCCGCGGGAACGCCAGTATGCCAGGTTGTTGGGGTTGAGCTGGTTGGCCCGGTCGTTGCGGTACTGGTCGTACTTGCCGGGGCTGACCGGCCTCCCCGACGCGTCGGTGATGTGCAGCTCCCCGCTGCCCCCCGGCGCCAGGGCGGGCTCCGGGGGAAGCCGCCCCCGCAGGGCCGGGGAGGTCCTCGCCACCAGCTGGATGACGTGGCAGCCGAACCCCAGGGAGTCGCACTTCTCCACCAGGTACGCCGAGAGGGACCCGGCCTCGCCCAGCACCACCGCGCTCCTGCCATGTTCGCGGATGTACTCCAGTGGCACCGTCACGTCCTTGTCCCCGGTGGCGATGAGGAACACGTCCGGGCAGTCCTCGTCATGCAGGCGGTCCATCATGGCGCAGTGCATAGCGGGGTCGGTGAGGCTCTTGCCCTGGATATAGTGTCCCGTCTGGGGGTCCAGGTGCCCGAACACCTTGCTCTCGCGGAAGGAGAACCCTCTGCCCTCGTAGTCGGCCTTGGTCTGGGGAATGCGCCACTGGGTGCCCTCGTCGACGAACACCCACGCCTCCGCCACCTCGCCGAGGCCGCGGGCGTACTCGTCCAGTATCGAGCCGATGTGGCCGAGGATCACCAGCTCGCCGGCATCGAAGAGCCCCCTCTCGATGTTGGGGCCGTCGACGTATATCCCCACGGCGGTCATGCCCCGTCCCCCAGGCCGTCCAGCAGGACGCTGTCGAGGGACCGCCCCTCCAGTTCGAGGTCCAGGAGCGCCTGGAAGACCATGGGGATGGTGAACGCTATCTCCTGCTCCCCCTCCAAGTATTCGACGGTCCGGACGGCCAGGGCGTAGCTGTACTTCTCCAGGGACTCGAAGTAGTCGAGGACGGTGATCTTGGCTACGATCTCCCTCGCCAGCGCCTCGGTAAGCTCGCCCCTCTCCGCCCGCTCCATGAGTCCGCGGATATGCCTCTTCAGCTCATCCACGTCCGGCTCGGGGAAATGGGGAGGATCCCGGTAAAGGCGGCGTGACAGGGCCAGGAGCTTGGTCCCGATGGCCAGGGCCAGGCGGTCCTGGTTGTCGTCCGAGGCCTCCTCCCCGTCCAGCCTGAACCGGCCGGTGCTCTTGTCTAGCTCGATGTCGAAGCCCAGGGTGGTGAAGTCCCTGCCCCCCTCCTCGCTGCGCTCGTTGATGGGGAAGAGCACCTCCGCCCTGATCCCGCTCAGCTCCCGAAGCCCAGCGCGAAAGGCGGCCAGGCCGGCCGGGGACAGCTCCTCCGGCATGCCCGGCGAGAACAGCTCCTCGTCGTGCAGGTGGGTCTCGATGCTCAGCAGCTCGCGGAGAGCGAGGTCATCCTCCATGGTGGCTCCCCGGACGTTCGCCCGGCATCCCTTGATCTGTCCCTTCCGGTGCTCCAGCGCCAGCATCTCCACCAGGCCGAAGTAGTCGGGGTTCTCGGTCCTTTCCAGCCCGAAGTATCGATAGGGGTTGAACAGCGAGATGACCAGGCTGCCGGCGGAGGGACACAGCTCCACGGCGAAGGCGCCCTGGTCCGGGGCGACCACCTCCCAGTAGTTCTCGATGACCTCAGGGGGGTAGAAGAACGCATTGTCGCCATGGATGTTGTTGAGCCGGAACAGGTTCTTGAAGAAATAGCGCGAGTATTTCCTGACGTCCTCCGGGACGCGGTCGTCCGCCAGAGCGGTCCTCAGCGCCGGTCTTGCCGGCTCCTCACCGCCCATCAGGAAATCCAGAGGGCGCGCCTCCTTCAGCGCACTCTTCGTCCCGGCCCATTGGTCCAGGCTGTACCGCAACATATCGGACCGCTCCCCGCCGAGCTGGCCGGAGATCGTGTCCAGCTGCCGCCCGATGGCCGGGGCGAGGGCCCTGCGCATGACCCCGTCCCGGCCCTCCCCCGCGCCGGCGCCCGACTTTAGCATGCGGTGCAGCGTGGACGTTCGCACCCGCACGACCATCGAGGCCATCTGGGAAAAGGTCCTCCGAAAGATCGCGTCGCCGTCGAAATCCAGGCTCCCGAGGAGAGCGTCCGCCCGTCCCCCCTCGCCGCGGGAGCGGAAGGCCTCCGCTCTCCTCTCTACCTCCCGCCGGGAGAGCAGCTCGAAGCGTCCGCCCGATCTCACCGGCACCAGGTCAAGCATGGCGGCGAGGATCCCGGCGTCGGCCTCGCGGCCCTCGGGGACCTTCCGTACGGTCATGCCCATCATATTCCCTGGTGGCCATAAGCAACTTTCGCACCGGGGGCTCAGATGTCCACGATCACGCAGCCCTCTTCCTCGGCGACATCATAGGAGCGAAGGTCGGTGGCCTGGGTGTCGGTGGTCCAGGGCTCCTGCACCAGCTTTCCGGTGCGCACGTCGAAGGCCGCGCCGTGCAGGGGGCACTTGACGATGGGGCCGTTCAGAACGCCTTCCGCCAGGTTCGCGCCCCCGTGCGAGCAGAGGCCGTCCATGGCGTAGTACTTGCCTTCCACGTTCACGATCAATACGGTCCGTCCCATGATGTCGGTGACTAACATCCTGCCCGGGGGCACCTGCGAGGTCAAGCACGCCTTCACTTTGGACATGGTCGTATCGTTCCACTACTAGGAAGCCGGGGGTATTTCATCCATGCCCTAGACACTTAATAGTCCTAAAATGGTTCGTACCTGTCACGTCGTGGGTCAACCCTGCTCGCTGACGGGTGGATGAATCTGTACATCTGGCATAGATCTCCGTCTTCGTTCATTTGAAGGAACGGGGAACCGTTGCCCTCATAAAATATCAATAGCTTTTCATGTTTCTTGCAGTCAACTCTAATGCAGCACCGGCGACCTTTTGCCGCGCTTCGAACAGAAATCCCACCTCAATGTCCAGGATCTCAGGGCCAGTTATCTGTTCCTGGCAGGCATCGTTCTTGGCCATTTGTCCGATCAAAAAACATGGGGACCGTTGGTCTCTTGGCCCGTAGTTTAATCGGTCTTTGACCTTCCTCGGCACTTCGTTGCTGACATGGATATGGCTAATTGCCAAACTGAAATACGCCAGTATATTCAGCTTGCCGTTAGTGGGGCCGTCTTCGTCAATTATCAGGAGCGTCCTGGACGGATCCCTTCGTTCAAAATCTACAGCCATCGTTTTCAGGAGCCTCTCAACATCGCCATCTCTCGCGCACTGAAGTGCGGAGAGATCGCTTTGCATCAGAGGAGATGGCGTTTTAGTCAAGCGCGACAGAACTTAACGGAAGTATCTTTTTCTTGCGAATTCCAGACCACTCTCGAGCTCGCGGGAGTAGTCTTTGATCTCAACTGGTTTTTCATTACATGCATCCTCCAAGGCATCAATGAATGCCAGAGCTGCTTTCTCATCCCTGATCTCAATGCCTTCGAAGAATGACCTCGTTGCCATTTCTCTGCCTTGGAGCAAACAGCAGGTGCGTGATATAAGCGCCTTCCTTAGCTCTGCAATCCTCGGCCTGAAATAAGTATCAGCTCGGACGATGAGATGACACGCTGCACTATGGGAGCGGCATGGACCACACCCTGATGCTTCCCCTGGTCTCGCCATTGGACGCTGTCTGGGTAGCAGACGACCAGATATTATCAGATAATGTTTGCTAGAGCCATATCCGCCATATCGAAGGGCTGAATGTTCCATGGGTGGATGAAAAGTGGAACATAGGGTGTTCTGCAGCCCACCTGATCTCCGATCCCCAACATTTATCCCCGACTGGCCGATAGAGGTCCCGATCATATGGTGAAGGAAGTCGTCTCGATGTCCCAAAGGGGTCGGTCCCAACATGGCTCATTGTCCTAGCTGCGGAACCCCCCGTAAGGAAGATGCATTGTTCTGCATCAAATGTGGTTCCAAGCTGCCTCAGGACGGTCAAGGAAATGAACCGTTGAAATCGCCGGGGGACATGGAAAACAGGTCGCCAGCCCCCCTCGGCCCGATTCCGCCATACAGTGAATTAGGGGGCGTTCATCCCGCCCTGATGAATAACGCGACTACCGCGTGCAAGAGCTGCTGCCGGCCCCTCTCGGATGAGCAGATTAAAATTAACGCCCAATGCCAGCAGGCAGACAGGAACAATGTCCGAACAATCATGCTTCTGTTCGCCTTGCCTCTCCTCGCCAGTGTCCTTCTTCTTTTGTCGATGGACACAATAGGTTCTTGGCTGGGTATTCAGGGGCTGTGGCTGCTATTTTTGTTATTCATCATCCTATCGATGTTTCTTGCGATATCTATCCTCTGGGGGAAGTGGTCGATTAAGAACGTAGGGGGGTCAAGCTACTATTGCCCCGAATGCCTGGAGATGATAGGGGCTTCTCAGCAGCAGAGGCTGGGTGAGAACCGCAGATCAAGGATCATATCCCCGGGGCAATCAAAACGTTACGAGAACGACATCGAAACGGACAATCGGGGAATCGTCATATTTCTGTTGGTACTGATTGTCTCGTGCATAGTATTCTCTTGGTTTTATGGCATCTATATCCTGAGGTCCAGTGTTGAGTCGACTTTTGAGGCTACCCTGTTCGGTCTGGCCCTTGTCTTATGCATGTATGGTTATGCTTTTTGGAAGAGTCCCACTCCCGCTTCTGTGGAAATAACGCAGACTAGCGTCATCATGGAGCTAAAGAGGGGGCGTCGGGTGACTATTCCATTTGATAAAATCACCTGGGTCTCCGTATCGCTGGATGCGCAGCGGATCGAGGACCTTTCTAAAGCAACGGGGTCGGTCACGATCGGCAAAATCAGGGCATTGAGGACAGACTACACTATAAAAAGGGAGACGGCCCTTGACATTAGAGAGGCATATAGGGCGTACTGTGGCTCCTATCCCCCCGGCGGGTCCGGCGCGGCGCCCAAGACCTGAGCATGAGAAGATCATATGGGGAGTTCTGCCGTCATCCGTCCGGGAACCCCGAGCCCCAGCTGTCCAGGAAGAAGTTCTCTCCCACCGGCTTGCGGGGAGGCCGCTCCGCCTGCTGGTACTTCTGCTTCTCCGAGAGCAACGAATCATCAGTGCCGGGATATCCGCAGATGATCAGGGTCACCACGATGTAGTCGGGAGGGATGCCCACGGCCTCGCGGACCTTGACGGGATCGTACCCGGCGATGGGATGCGCGACCAGTCCGATCTCGGTGGCGCGGAGCAGCATCTCCCCCACTGAGAGGCCGCAGCCGAACATGAAGTAGTCCCGCCCCTCGCTAAGCCGGCAATCGTCATCGGCCCTGGACGCGATGACCACGATCAGCGGCGCCGGGGTGCCCCACACGTTCCCGCGGTTGAGGCACGCTTTCACCCTGGGCAACGCCTCGCCCATGCAGAACACCGCTCTCCAGGGCTGGTTGTTGTTGCAGCTGGGGGCCAGCCGCATCGCCTCGATGAGCGCCCTGACCTTCTCCGGCTCGATCGGCCGGGTATCGAACATGCGGCCGGCCCGCCTGGCCCTGATGGCATCGGACACTTCCATGAGCTAACCCATTCTCTGATGGATTCGACAGGCAATAATTATCACTCCTCCTCGAGGACTCGCGGACGCCCCGCTCCGGGCATCCAGGAGAGCTTGTCCAGACGGCCGCGGACCGTCGCCGTTCTAGGCAAACCTTATAACACAAAAGCCGTATCACAGGGATTACGGGCTCGTGGCTTAGCCTGGATATAGCACTGGCCTTCTACCATGGCCCGCCCTGGGCCCTTGGAAGCAAGTCAGTGGTCTCGGGTTCGAATCCTTCCAAAAAGAAGGCGAAATTCCCGACGAGCCCGCCAAACCCAATCCAAACCTTCATAAGGGTCCAGAGATTCAGGGCAAGAATATAGCAGGAGTGTCACGATGAAGAGATCCTCACGCGCTTGGAAGAAGCGAGGCAAGCAGAGATGGAAGTGGCGCAAGAAGAAAATGAGGCGCCGCAAGCGGCAGCAGAAGATGCGCAAGGTATAACACTGACCTAATGGGAGTATGGGGTAACACGGTATCCTCGCGGGCTCCAGTTATTGGGAATGACTGCGAACGGGTTTGCTGACCGGTGATGACTAACTGGAGCGCAGACCCATGTATTCCTGCAGGGTCGCTCCCTGCATTGAGGAAACCCGCTGATCTGGGTTCAAATCCCAGTGCTCCCACTTTCCTTCCTGGCTCAGGGCAGAAATGCCCTGAGCTTTTTTGTACATTTTGCATCATCTGGACACCCTCAAATGGCGCTGAGATTTCTTCGAATTTGACACCAACATCTCTCCCTGGCGCAGCTTCGTTCTCGCCCTGATGACCTCCAGTGCTCCCGCTCTTTTAACTGGTTCGGGGCATTTCTGCCCTGAGCCTTTCTCTACGTTTTCGTACGAGCGCTCCCGTGATCTCATTTTTAATTAAAATAAAAAAGAGCGGTCTCTTGCCGAGCGACCGGGGCAGGGCCCGTGCTTGGGTCCCATCCCGGCCTCGGCTGCCCCCAGACGCAAGGGAGGTAGTTTCTTGCCCCGGGGGCTAAGGGAAGGTCGAGCAATGCCCCGTCTGCTATGCGGACCATGCTTTCCCGTTGGACCAGTCCATCGCCAGGTGGTTAATGGTTCTTGTCAGCAAAAGCGGCATTCGGCGGATATTCCGTCCCTGATGCAGACATGGAAAATGATCGGCGACGTTCCAGCGGGATGCTCGGCAAGGTCTGCTGTGGCGTACATCCTCCTCGTGGGCGCGGCGGGGACGCGCCTTTGCCTCGCCGAGCGCCGGGCGGGCGGGGGCTGGCACCCCCCGAAAATGAGCGGGTGCTCTCATTTTTTCGACGATATTCGACGCCTGGAACGCCCCACTTCTGGTATCTGAATCGAGAATCGTTGAAATTTGTTACGATAGGTTTTTTTAAAACCTATCCAATAAGGGTTTTGGGGAGTCCCCGTGGACCTTCTCCAACTTCCCCACCATTTTCTTATCTTCGGGGGCTCCTCTCACTTATCTGAAGGATTTTTCTAGAAGGCCGTCTCCTTCCGAGGGCACGTGCACTTGCATGCCACTGACCGCCGGTAGCTGTCACTCGCACGTGCCGCCGCACACGATCCTGCGAATGGCATCCTGTGTGCTCAGCGGATCGCCGGCGGTGTTCACCATGTGCACTTCGCAACGCTCCAGGAACTTGCGGAAGAACTCGGTGCGCAGGGCGAGCTTCCTCTCGTCCCTCACCAGCTGGTGGGGGTTGCAGAAGTTGTTCTTGACGAGGTAATCGAGCGCGTCCCCGGTGCTCATGGGGATGACCGTCCGCTCGTCCCCCTTGTCCCGCTTCAGCAGGATGATGTGGTACATGGTGGTCATAGGAACGACGCCGCCCTGCCCCACCGTCCATCGCACGTTGACGATCGCCCTCCCCTTATTGTCGAACCTGGCCCTGTCGACCAGGCCCTGGTATTCCGGCCAGATCCCGGCGATGTCCCCCTCCACGTAGAAGTTCTTCTCCGAGCCGTAGGCCAGGGGGCGCCTCTCTGACAGCTGCACGAAATACCAGTCGTCCGTCACCAGCCGCGCATCCTCCATGCGCAGCAATCCCCATGAGTGCGTGGTCTTGCCGGTCTTGGACGGCGCTATCAGGGAAGCCCCCTGCCCCTTGACGTCCAGGGCGGCGCCGTGGACCGAGAAGATGCGGTGCTGGTCCTCCAGGATGTCACACGCCACCGCCAGAGCGATGCTCTTGACCCAGCCGTAGTAGTCGATGTTGAACAGGAACGCCGTCCTGGAGAGCGGGTCGTACTTCACGCCCATCTTCCGCTCCGGATCGTCGAGCACGATGAGGCGGCCGTGAGAGCGCACGCTCTCCGACATGGAGTAGAAATTATCCTCCCAGTATTCCTTGGTCTGTTCCTGGTCGGTGAGAAGGCGCAGGCAGATGCCGTGCAAGCTGCACTTGGACGAGTAGAGGAAGCGGGCCTCGTATCGGCTGAACAGCTCTTCCTTTTCCGCCGTGGAGATGAGCTCGATGTCGTATGCCATATGAAACGGCTCAGTAAGGGGATGCGGATTATTTTAAGGGCCGCCCTTTCTTTTATTTATCCATTTATTCGTGAAAAATGACGCCAGGGCTATCACCACGGCGTAGACGGCAACGATTGCCACGATCTTCGGTGGTTTGGCAATGGCCGATTCCATCCCTCCGTTCAGGATGATGACCTCCCCGCTCCCGCCGAGGCCGATGCCAGTGAGGAAACGTAGCGGTTCCCCAGAGAAACGTTCCATCTTTGCTGATATAAAGGCGTTTCAGGCCGGTCCGTCCCGCGCCTTCAGCAACTTGTACTCCATGCTGTCCAGCAGAGCGATCAGGGACGCCTCGATGACGTTGGTGGACACGCCCACGGTCGTCCAGGACTCATGGCCGTCGGTGGACCGGATGAGCACGCGGACCTTGGCGCCGGTGGCGTCCTTGCTGTCGATGACCCTGACCTTGTAGTCGGCTAGGCGGACCTCTCGCAGCTCGGGATAGAAGCGCTCCAGGGCCTTGCGGACCGCGCGGTCCAGGGCGTTCACCGGACCATTTCCGTTGGCCGCGGTGTGCTCCATGATGCCGTTGTTATCGACCACCTTGATGCTGGCCTCGGAGGACATGTTGTTCTCGGTGACGTCGACGAAGATCCGAAACCCTTCCAGCCGGAACGGGGGCTTGATGCCGTTGCGGAGGCGGCGGACCAGCAGCTCGAAGGAGGCGTCAGCGCCCTCGAACTGGTAGCCTTCCGACTCCAGCTCCTTGAGCTTGTTCACGATCTCCTTGCCCGAGCCCTTCTCGGTGTCGATGCCGAACTCCTTGACCTTGGCCAATATGGACGCGGTCCCGGCGAGCTCGGACACCAGCACCCTGCGCTCGTTGCCCACCAGGGTGGGTTCGATGTGCTCGTAGGTCCTCTCGTCCTTCATTATCGCGCTGACATGGACCCCCGCCTTGTGAGCGAAGGCGCTCTTCCCCACGTACGGCAGCTTGGGATCGGCGATGATGTTGGCGGTCTCGCTGACGAACTCGGAGAGGGCGGTAAGATGCCGCAGGTCCTTGACGTTGAGCTCGCGCCCCATCTTCAGGACGAGGTTGGGGATGATGGAGCAAAGGTTGGCGTTGCCGCATCTCTCCCCCAGGCCGTTCACGGTGCCCTGGACCATGGTCGCCCCGCCCGCTACGGCGGTCAGCGAGTTCGCCACGGCGAGTTCGGAGTCGTTGTGAGCATGGATGCCCAGAGGGGTGCTGAATCTCTTCCGCACGACCTCCATGATGTCCTTCACTTCGCTCGGCAGCGTCCCCCCGTTGGTGTCGCAGAGGCACAGCCAATCGGCCCCGCCTCCGGCCGCCGCCTCCAGGGTGGACAATGCGTACTCCCGGTCGCTCTTGTACCCATCGAAGAAGTGCTCCGCATCGTACACCACCTCCAGGCCCCGGCTCTTCAGGAACGACACGCTGTCGGCGATGAGATCGAGGTTCTCCGGGAGCGGTATCTTCAGGGCGTTCCGCACGTGGCGGTCCCAGCTCTTGCCGAAGATGGCCACAGCGGGAGCGCCCGATCTCGCCAGCGCGATGAGGTTCGGGTCCTCCTCGGCCCTGATGCCGGCACGCCGGGTGCTGCCGAACGCCACAAGCTTAGCGTTCTGCAGGGGCAGCTTGGAGGCGGCCTCGAAGAACGCCGCGTCCTTGGGGTTGGAGCCGGGCCAGCCGCCCTCGATGTAGTCGACCCCGAAATGGTCGAGCCGGAGGGCTATCTCCAGCTTGTCCTCGGTGGAGAAAGATACCCCCTCGGTCTGAGTCCCGTCCCTGAGCGTGGTGTCGAAAATGGCCACTTTATTGACTAATAATTGGCATCCCTGCCTGTGTCCTTCATAGAATATCTACTCCGAAACGGTCAGTCCATATTGCAGGATGCTTATTATATCTTGCGAAATTTGGGCTTCATCTCCTCTGTGGAAGTGCGATATCGCGCGATCATAACGCTTCAATAAACATCCTCAACCGAGGATTGTTGAAGGCACGGTCGGAACGACCAGAGCTCGCTTGTGGACACTGGACCTCTGTGCCACCCAATATGACGATGCAAGTGCAATGGATGAAACAAGAAGCCCCTCTGGCCAGACTGGGGTAGTTCACATGCATCCCTGTCTGTACTCATCGGCACTTGGCCTGTTCGTCGGTGAGTATGGCGATGATGTCGCTCAGCATTGCACTGGCCGTCTCCATGCGCCCCGCGCCTCTTCCTGCCACGGTGACCTCGCCCGCGAGATCGGTGATGAGTTGCACGATGTTCAGGGTGCCCCCGATGGACAGGGGATGGCCCGAGGGCACTAGGCGAGGCGACACCTCCAGCTTGTTCCCGCTGATCTCCCCGATGAGCCGGATGACCTTATTCTGCTCCGAAGCCATCGCGATCGCTTCCTCGGAGATGTTGCGGATGCCGGTCCTCGTCACGTCATGGTAAGTGACGTTCATGCCGAAGATGGCGTTGGCCAGGATGGCGAGCTTCGCCGCGGAGTCGACGCCGTCGATATCGTAGGTGGGATCGCGCTCAGCATAGCCGAGTTCCTGCGCCTCCCGCAGGGCCTGCTCGAACGGCAGCCCCTCGTCCTTCATGCGGTTGAGGATGAAGTTGCAGGTACCGTTGAGGATGCCCCTCAGTGAGTAGATCTGCTCACCCCTGAGCAACTCCCGGGACAGGTTGATGATGGGCATCGCCCCGCCCACCGACGCCTCGTAGCGAAGCTGCACGTCGTTCTTCTCGGCGGTGCGGCACAGCTCCCTGAACTTCAGGGCCAGCGGCCCCTTGTTGGAGGTGATGACGTTCTTCCCGGCGTTCAGGGCGGTGGTGATGTACGTTAGCCCGGGCTCTGAATCGACCACGTTGGTCGGCGTGGTCTCGATGAGCGCATCGTAGTCCAGCTCCCCGATGAGCTTGACCATGTCGTCGGCTCTCTTCACGCCGACCTTGCCGCTGGTCTTCTTCTGGGACACCAGTTCCGCGGGGTCCAGGCCCCTGGGGTTGCCGGCGAACGAGGACGAGTCGAATGCGCCGATGATCTCGACCTTCTGGCCGAACTCGCTGGAGAAGAGATTCTGGCGCATGCCGATCACCTCGGCGATGCCCTGCCCCACCGTGCCGAAGCCGGCGATGAGGACCCTCATCACTCCAGCCCCCTGATGAGGACATAGTCCTTCTTCTCCGCCCGCTTCTTGAAGAACTCGTCCAACGCGGCCACGGCCTCCTTCTTCGATGCCTTCCCGGTGATCATGGCGGCCCGCGAGCTCGAATTGGCGGAGCTGGAGTAGCGGATCTCGATGGAGGCGATGTTCTCGAACGATTCCAGTACCTGGGCCAGGTTCTCCAGCTCTTTGGACGGTATGCTGCCCACGAGAATGTACTGAATGGGCAAGGTCTCGATGAACGCGTCGATCTTGGCGATGTCCACCTCGCGCTCCTTCCACACGTTCAGGATCTTGTTGAGGGACTGCTCGGTGCGGACCTCGAAGGTCACGTTGACGGCGATCCGTCCTCCCACTTTCGTATCGTGGTGGTGGACCACCCCCCGGATGTTCCCGTCATTGTCCGATATGGGCTCCAGGGCGGCAACTAGCTGCCCCGGGATGTCCTTGAGACGCAGGTCCACGTTCACCTTCATTCAGTTCGAGCCTCGCTGCTGAACACCGACTATGGCGTCTGTGCTAATAAATGGAACGGGAATCAGGAACGCTCGAGATATGCGGGTTGCATCCCGTTATGCTGACTGGAATAAGATGATTGTTAGAATGGCGCCGAGGGTGAGATTTGAACTCACGAGTCCTTGCGGACACAAGCTTTCCAGGCTTGCGCCTTACCGGTCTGGGCCACCTCGGCCTAGTTCCCAGAGATAGGACAATGGGTAATAAGTCTTTGGGGTGTGTAATACTGTGAACAACCTACTGTGGTCATTAGAAAATCTACGTCAAACGACGATTCCGAGGCCACAATCTATATGATGCTACGATTCAGGGAGGTCGATAAGTGCCCGTTCGGTACGCGACAAAGAGTCAAAGCGTCGCCCGCAGGTGTTATGTATCGTTTCTAAGTAAAAGTAAGCGGACACAAGCTTTCCAGGCTTGCGCCTTACTACATGTTCACGATGGATGTCCATCTGAACGCTAGCAGGAACATCGCCGCATTCTCTACATGGGGAGGCGGTAGGCTCCGTGTCAGTGAGCCGAATGCAGCGAGCGATGAGGCTGAGCTCAGCTGCATGCTCACGAGTTCATTCATGGATGGTAAGCTGTCATACAGAGGGGCCTGCTGGTTCTTTCCAGCTAGAAATTCTGTGCCGCGCTTGCGCATGTTGTTGACCGGACTCCATTTTCGGCGCCCCCAGGGATGGGCCAACCGTCTTTCGGGTTCGGTTCACTTTCAGTCATCTCCTGGGGAAACCGTACTCAACCCCCCTCTCCCTCCCATGGGCGGGAGAGAGATGACTGACGCGAGAGGTTCGGAGAGCATGGGCGCGTTCGAGGAGCTGATGGCCGAGCTGGCCAGGCCCACCAGGCGAACGCGGGCGAGAAAGAAGAGGATCGAGAGCGCGGAGAACACGCTGCCGTGCGGGGACCTGACCTGTCCCTGCCGGGTGCGGCCGAACGAAAAGATCAGCGGCTCACGGTGTCACGGACGGTAGGGCGGTTCCGTCGGGCGGCCTGCAGATCTGACAGGGAGGTCTCTATGATGTTCATGTCCCTCTCGAAGTACCGGTTCTTCGCTATTCGGTCCCCCCGCGGCCCGGCCGCCTCGCTGCCTCCAAAGAACACCTGGTTGAGCTGCGTTCCCACCTGGTTCACGTATATTATGTAGGCGGTGTTCTCCACCGCCCGGGCGGGGATGAGCTTCTCGAAGAAGTCCCTGGAGGTCACAGGCGACGCGGAGATGCACACGATGGCCTCGGCGCCGGAGAGGGCGTACGATCTCACCAGCTCGGGGAAGAAGAGATCGTAGCAGACGACCACGCCGATCCTGTGGTCGTCGATGTCCATGAGCGTGCCGGAGTTCCCGGCCCCGAAATAGAAGCCCTCCTCGAACGGGCCGAAGCTGGCCAGGTTGATCTTGTCATACCTCTGCACCCGCGCGTCGGGCGAGACCATGACGGCGCTGTTGCGCAGCACGCCTGGCAGCTCGTCGTCCCAGGCGGCCATGCCGAACAGGACGTGCGCGTTGTGCTCCTCCGACAGATCCATGATGGCCTGCACGCTGTCCCCGTCCAGCCCCTCGGCCAGGCGGAAGATGTCATCCCGCACCATGTATCCGGTCAGGTACAGTTCGGGGAAGACGTAGAGGTCGGCCTCCTTCCTCTCCATCATCTTCCTCATCCTGGCGATGTTCTCCGCCTTGTCGCCGAGCTTGCAGGGGGTCTGGGCTAGAGCTATGCGCATCTTATCCTTCACCGGAATCCCCCTCCCCGCCTATTACCTTTTTTACGGAAATCGATAAGAGAAGGGACCACCATGCGAGGTCGATGAGGCCGCAGCTCAAGGATTATGCCTGCTCAGCGATCACGGATTTCATTCGCCAGAAGGTCGAGGAGAGCGGAGGCAACGGCGTCGTCATCGGCCTCAGTGGAGGGATAGACTCCGCGGTGGTCTCGAAACTGTGCGCCGATGCCATCGGGCCAGAGAAAGTGCTCAACATCTTCATGCCCTCGGAGGCCTCGCCGACCCAGGACCGGGAGGACGTGGAGACGTTCTGCAACCGCCTCGACATGGAGCTGAAGGTCGTGGAGATCGCCCCGGCGGTGAAGGCGTTCTCCTCCATGCTGCCGCACATGGACGAATGCAAGCACGCTGGCAACGTTATGGCCCGAGTCCGCATGATCGTGCTGTTCCACCACGCCTGCGCCATGGGCAGGGTGGTGATGGGGACGAGCAACAAGAGCGAGCTGCTGACCGGCTACTTCACCAAGTTCGGGGACGGCGGGAGTGACTTCGCTCCGATAGGGGACCTGTACAAGACCGAGGTTCGGCAGCTGGCCGAGCAGATCGGGGTGCCCCGGGAGTTCATCGACAAGGTGCCCAGCGCCGGGCTGTGGACGGGGCAGACCGACGAGGGGGAGATGGGCATCACCTATGATGACCTGGACCGGGTGCTGTACGGACTGGAGCGGTCCCTCACCGACGAAGAGATCATCGAGGAAACGGGCCTGGACCAGGAGAAGGTGGAGATGGTGCTGTCCAGGTATCGGTGCAGCGTGCACAAGCGTAAGCTGACGTTAATACCTAAGCTTGGCGTGAGGACCGTAGGGCTCGACTGGAGAGAGTGAGCCAGCCCGGATGGCCTCTACTGTTCTGGGCACATCCTCGGCGTCGAAGACCACGCGGTCCGCTCTCTTGCCCAGGGCCCACCCGAACTTCTGCTTCCTCTTGAGCTCCAGCTCGATGAGGTCCGAGCGCCTGGATGTCACGTAGAGAGTGGAGGTGAGTAGCCGGAAGAACACGCCGACGCGCCTCGGCCCCCTGCTCACCCGCTCGACCTTCCTGATGTCCTTGAGCGGGATGGCGGCCCGGAAGTACCATCCCTGGCGGAGGATCAGGTAGCCTCCCAGGATCTCGTGCTCCGTGAGGAGCGGGGAAATGCCAAGGAAGATCAGGACCAGGGCCTCCAGCGCCAGTATGATTGCGATGTATGCGATGTCGGTGCTCGCCAGGACGAGGATGGATATCGTGGCCGCCATCACTATGACTATGGAGACGAGATTGGTGACGAACGGCCTTCTGGAATAGGGGAAATGCCCCGGGAGCATGCCCTGGACCAACGAAATAGGGAAATATACTGGTTTCTCATTGCCTGCAATATACGCATGGCACCGGCCAATGGAAAGGTTTAATTAACACTTCCATATTTGCCAAGCTACACGCTCCCGTAGTGTAGTGGCCAATCATGAAGCCCTCTCGAGGCTTCGACTCGGGTTCAAATCCCGACGGGAGCACTACAAAATCATCCAGTAAGCTGTTTTTGAAGGTCAATTCGGGTATTTTCGGTACAAGGTACGCTGGCTAGCGAAACCTCTTACTCTCTTTTTCTTGTGATGACCGAGGGAGAAAGGGTTCATTTTGAAGAGGAACCTGCCGGGGGAAGAGACAATTAAGAATAACTTAACACAAACTGTTTTGTTATGTTATTGTTGTTAATGTGAATAGGTAGGTAGGTAGGTAGGTAGGTAGGTCAAGTTCAACCCTCCCTACCCCCTCCAAGGCGTCGAGCTCCCCCGCCTCGGCGGAAGCTTCATGAGAATAAGAAAAAATTAGGCGGGTATCCCGCTCGAAGATGGATGATTGGCATGCCGCCCCGCAGAAAGAAGGTTCGCCCCGAGGTATCTCTTGGCGCCACGGTCAGAGAGGACCTCCCATTCCCCGTCGTTCACTATCCGCCACATTATGGGACATTCATCGCTTTTTCAGAGTCCAGCAGCTCCAAACCTGCCCTATGCCTCTGCTGCAAACCCTTGGTGGAGAACTACTTCCGGCTGAGGGGATTGTACAAGAGGTATCCTAATGCAAATCCAACGGTCAATGCGCCCCTGTCAAATGGAACGTTCATACCGAGCCTGGCCGCCGAATCGATGACCGTGGACGATCCCATGTCCATAATCAGGTTCGAGAACGGGCTTTGTCATCGGTGCAATATGAAACGGCCATCGCTGCGATATTGTCATGAAATGTATGGCGGCGAGTTCAAGCAGCATTATGGATGGTACATCGAGCAGACATACTATCGTCTTGGGGTGCAGCCCGGTATCTTCGTCTTCCTCGATGATGTGTGCCCAGTTGAGGTGCAAGGAGATCTTCAACGGCTGCGCTCCATGATCGATGCGGACCTGGAAGCCCGTCTAGAATGGGCCCGCACCACCACAGCACCGTTCAAGAACAACAGGGAGCTCAGTACCCTCCGGCGGACTGTCGAGAACAGGATTGAAAGCATCACCCGCCAGGAATTCGGTTTCCGGAAGGTCGGAGAGCGCTTTATAGGCGAGACTATGCTCTATCAAATCGTTGCGGACATATTCCCGGGAGAGGAGGTCCTGAAGCACCATCGCCCTTCGTTCCTCAACGGCTTGGAACTGGACTTGTTTCTGCCCGCCAGGGGCCTCGCCTTCGAGTACCAGGGCCAGCAACATTTCCATCCGATCAAGGCATGGGGCGGGGCGGAGGCCTTAGAAAAGCTCCGGGAGAGAGATGCGCAGAAGGCGAAGATGTGCAGGATGCTGGGAATCAGGTTGCTGACCGTAGACTATACCGACCCACTGACCAGGGAGTTCATCGAGAGCAGACTCGCTGGCACCGAATAATAGATTAATGACTGCCAGGGCGCCCTACTCCATCAGCTTCAACAGGAGCAACCTCACTCTTTTTATCGACCCTACGTCGATGCTCCAAGGAGCCCATGAATGACAGGAAGATCGAGACAATAGAAGACTTAGATTTGAGTGGCCCATATACTGCTGAACGGCTTCGCGAGGCCGGTTACTCCGACCTAAGGGCCGTGGCGAATGCTGAAGCGGCAACCCTCGCTCAGGTGATTGGCATCCATGAAAGCACTGCCTCTATGATGATCAAACAGGCGAGGAAACACGTGCATCTACTATCGGAGGAATTGCCCCGCAGAGTGGCCGAGCTCGAAGAGACAATCGAAAGGCTGAATCATCGTCTAGATTGCTTCGAGGAACTTCACCGCATGCAGGCATTACCCATCTTCTCGTTGCTCTACATCGTAGACTACGATGGGCCCATGGCCATCGATCTTTCCCGTTTTGCTGGGGAGCCCACATGCATATTGTGCGGAAAGCGAGTATACGACTGTGACGCAGGGTATGAATTAGAAACCCGCAGGTTCGAAGAGCTCCTGAAAGGGGAGATCAAGAGCCGGACGGCCCTGATGCACTTCGACTGTTATGCCAAGGCAGCCATGGGGCAGCAGACGGACAAGTGATCAGCGAGGGCCGGGGACGGTGAAACAGCGGGGAAATAGCGGGGAGGACGCGGCCCCCCCCCCGCGCCTGCTGGCCGACCCATTCACGGACCTGGTAACAAACCTCCTCTACGCAAGGGCGAGCTCGGAGTCTTCCACGATAAGGTCCGAAGCGATATCGTCAAGCGGTTCTTCGAGTTCGCTAGCCTCGAGGTAGGACGGGCGGGAGCACTGATCAAGGCGGGCGGCATGGAGGTCGAGCTCGATGAGCAATCGAACATTTTGAATCCCCGCACGCCCATCTGCGGGAGCATGGCCGCGGACGACGTGCGCATGGAGACGTCCCCCGACCGGTTCAAGATCTACGCGATCGACGGGCAGGGCGCCGGCGAAATGGTGCGATGGACCGACACCAGGCTGAAGAAGGACCACCACGATCTCACCCAACGGACACTGACCAAGTGCAGGATCGGGTCGACGGGCTTCTCCAGGTTCGACGCGGAGGCGTTCCTGAAGGCCCGTAGGCGGTTCCTGGGGGACCGGGTCAAGGGCCGCTGATCATCGAGCTTGCCTGCCCGGCGAGTTTCTTGAGTTTATGCAGGGTCAATGCACGCGTAGCCAGCATGGTTGAGTTTCAGGAGTTTCTACAGTCGCCTACGCGCGTACGCGCGACCAGGCTAGCGCTAATGATTTCTGTTCTATATGAGAAATGGATCTCTCTAGCATCAAATGTAAACGGAATTGTACTGTAATTGCCATAATCGTTAAACCCTCCAGGCCAATTGTCAATTGCCGATGACCCGGAACGAGAGGCCGCAGCAGGCGGCGAGGAACTCGGCAGGACAGGAGAACGAGGGCTGGATCAGGGTAAAGCTCGGACCCCAGACGGCCCGGCGCCTGCAGCGTTACAAGGAAGAGCGCTGCGTTGACTTCTCACATGCCACCAGGGTAGCGCTGGATGACTTCCTTACTCAGAGGGGATATTGATGGGAGTCCCCATCCAGCAGGCCCAGGGGAAAGCCATCGAAGAGAGGTCTCAGGCGAACAAGATGGAAAGAGACCCGTGGCATCAAACGCCCGGTAGGAATGTCCATGACAGCGAAGTCATCGACAGGATCCTCAGACAGAACGGCAGCTCGCTTGAGGGTGAGAAAGAAAGAATCCGTGCCGAGGAGCAGGCCAAGAAAGCCGAGGAGGAAAGGTTGCGCCATGAACTCATGGAAAGGGAGGAGGGGGAGAGAATTAGAAAGCAGGAGGAAGCTATCCTTTCAGCCTATCCTCGTGACATGGTCGTCTCCATCAACGAGAAGATAGTGGAGAAGCCAGAGAGCCTGGATAGTATGTCCTGCCCGGAATGCGGCAACCCCCTTCCTATCGTCAAGACGCTTATGCTCTATCTGAAAAGAACAACGACATTTTCCAAGAATAGAATGTCCGTCTTTTCCATGGATGGAGAGGTCAGATTGGGAATGTCCACTATGGTGTTTACAAAGACTTGTCCCTGCCCAAATTGCGGACATGAGCTCCGGATCATGATCGATGGTCGGTGCTTCTACGATGGCAAACCCATGGGCCTTCTGGCGGACCAAGGGACTTATGATGATCTTGAGAAAGGCAGGGATGGTGAGCGGCCATGAAGAAGATTGTCCGGACTGGAGATCACTACGTGTTCCTCGACACCAGCATGGACAAGCTTGTCGCCTCGTACGACGGCAAAGATGATCGGTTCATGACGGTGCGCACGGCAGAGAGGCATGACGGTGTAGCGGCCTACGCCCATCAGCACTCGCCGGTCAAGAGTGAGGAGTATGTGCATGTCGTGTTCGTGGGCAGCAATGGCTGCTTGGAAGAGGCGACCGAACCGGTTACCGACCGGGAAAGGAGGAGATGACCATGGACCAGGACAGGGTCCGGGCAGGAAGCATCGATTTCCACCTCCTCAAATTTCAGTGGAACCTCAACACCATCTGCAACTGGAACGAGCTCACCGGTCGCAAGGTCAGCGACATACAGTTGGAGAGCGACGAGGACACCAGGATGGTCATCTATTGTGGCCTCAAAGACGAGGTGGAGAACTTCACCCTAGTGGACGCTGGCCGGCTGATCAACGCAAGGAACAAGGACGTGTCGATGAAGCTCATTGCGGCCACCATCCGGGGTCAGGTACTAGATGAGGAGCGGCTGCTGGTGAAGGTCTCGGAGCAACCATCTGCAACGGTCCCGTCGGTTGGCGACAGTGAGGAAGGACCTAAGGGGGGATGATTAGTGGAGATCGAGGGCATAAGCTTCCGGGTGGGCATGAACTCCTCCGAGCTCAAAAGGGGCGCGGAGGAGGCCAAGGGCGCGGTAGAAGACCTTTCCAACGAGACGCAAGAGATGGCCTCGAACATGGCCCAGGCCGGCGACCAGGCCAGTGACTCCATGCGCGGCCTCTCCGATGAGATGAACGAGACGGCGCGATCGGGCGAGGACCTAGGCCGCGCTCTATCGGACACGGAGAGGGCTCAGATATCGTTGAGCAACGCGGTCATTGAGGCGGAGCAGGCAGCTCAAAGGGCGGCCGAAGCACAACAAACTTACAACGACGCAGTGGCCGAATATGGGGCCAACTCTCCACAGGCGGTGGCAGCGGCGCAGAACATGACCAAGGCCAACAACGACGCCGCCCTGGCGAACGACAAGGTGGCTCAGTCCCACGAGAAGGTGGAGGCGGCCAGCAAGAAGAACACTGCAGCCATGAAGGATTCCGCCCTGGGGATGACCCAGGCATTGACCTCTGGCTTCGCCCTCTACCAGGCGTTCGACAGCATCGAGAAAAAGCAATACCAGGTGGAGATGGCGACCCTGGCCGCCGACCGAGCGACCAAGTCGGTAGGCGTTGCCCAGACGAGTTACAACGCCGCCCTGGCGAAGTATGGGGCCGACGCCCCAGAGACGGTGGCCGCCTACACTAACCTGGAGATCGCCAATCAGGCCGCCGAGCTCGCCACGCAGAAGGTGCAGATGGCTCAGAACGATCTCAATGATCAGATGACCAGGACCGCCCTGACGGTGGTGCCGGCGGTCATCTCCGGCATCGATGGTCTGTCAAGAGCATGGAAGGGGATGCAGGGCTTAGGCATCGGTGAGCACCTAGAAACTCTCAAGGGGAAGATCAGCGGCTTGGGCAGTGACAAGGCGGGACCGCTCTTCTCGGCCGCCATGGGGGCAGCCTCACTCGGCTTCGCATTTGGTGCCTTCACAACCGACAGCGAGGAAACGAGGATAGCGTTCTCACTGCTGACTGGTGCCACGCTTGCGGCCGCCTCCGCTCAGTGGATTTGGAACGCTGCCAAGTCCTTCGGCCTCGGCCTCACCGGGTTCGGTCTGGCACTGGTAGGCGCCGCCGGGGTTGCGGCCGCGGGAGTGTACGCGCTCTCCGAGATGTACGGTGCGCCTGCCAACAAGGAGCAGGGCGACGAGCTCAGGAAAAATGCGGAGAACAATTGGCAGCAGGGACAGGAGCTTAATCTCCAGGGGCTCAGCGATGGGAGTGGAGGAGGCTCCTCGGCCGGTGGGGCGGGCGGTTCCGGCGGTCCTGTGAAGACCCGTCACGTCATGATACGGTGGTCCCGCGACGGGACTGATGCCAACGGAAACCCCACACGGTTCTGGTACGTGGGGGACTCGGACGTGGAACTTGACGACAATACTGTAGCGAAATACCGGAATACCAAGCCCACATACAAGAGCGACGCTAGTTGGAAGTATCTATGGGAGACGGCCCATAGTGGGAGTGCCGACGGCGAGTGGACCGAGGATCAGCGGTGGGAGGATTACGGGGGGAGTCTCGTCGCTTATTACGGTAGTGGTGGACTAGTGACGGAGCCCACCTTTGCGGTCATTGGCGATACCGGCCCCGAGCGTGTTCTCAACCCGGCGGAGACGAGGGCCTACGACTCCGGCAGGGGAGGCGGCAACACTTACATCTTCAACGTGGACGGGGCGAGGGACGTGGACCTGGTGACGGAAGCCATCGCCTCGAAGCTCCAGCGGGAGAGGGGGATGATGGGATGAATCGTGGCCATCCAGATGGATGGCCGGCCGGAGGCATACAGCTCCTGCCCCGCACGGCCGTGGATACGGAGCGGGAACGGCGAATACTCGATCATCCGGACTCCGTTCGCCTCGCCCTCGAGCTCTACCAGATGGCGATCGGGGACCTGGAGCGCGGTGCCGACCCCGGCATGGACCCACGAGTGATCAACCTGCAGGAAAAGATCGCAGCCATCGGGGGCGAGCTATACGCCACCCTTTACACAATCACCCTGCACGACTCGGAGGTCATGGAGCTGTCCCAGCGGTATGTGCGGGCCTTCACCGGGGAGATCGAGCGTAGGGGACGTGAGCGACGGAGCGGCGGGCCATGATCAGGGAGGCCGAGCTCTCATCACGCCCAGCGGTAATGAAGGACTCTGAGCCCAAGGCACGCCCAGAGGTAAATGTCGGTATCACGCCCAGAGGGAGAGAGCGAACTCGGTCGACCGAGGGGCAGGAGAGCGCCAAATATCCCTGCCCTTTCGAGGACTTAGAGGCGAACGAACAGGGGCGGTTATGACCCCCGCCCCCCCGTCAGTTTCGGGACCATCGAGACGATGTACTCACGTCCGGCCGGACGGAAGCCGTTGCCGGGCATATTGTCTCAGGGACAGCGAGTTCTGTTCCGTCCATGACCAGAGGCCGGAGATCGTGCAGCGGAGGAAGGAAGCGCTGAGAAAGGGCGGGAAGACCAAGCTCCGTGATGGTCTCGAGGGATGGAAGAACTGCAACATCAAGGAGATCGGAGACTTGCGGCCGCTGCTGTCGAGGACGATCAACATGGTCGGCAGCGGGAAGATGCACCCTTCGGTGGCCAACGCCATCGCCGGGCTGGCCGGGCAATACGCCAAGGTGAGCGAGCAGTCGGACCTGGAACGCAGGCTCGCGGAGCTCGAGAAGAAGATCGGGGAGACGATAAGATGAGTATCGAGAATAGAATAAAGAATCTGGAGGATCGCCTGAACCCTAATGGCAGGAACTGCTTCCTGATCGTCGACCCATTGAAGGTGCTGGAGTGTCCCCACGGGCGGGTACTCTCCGCCGACCTTCACGAGTGCGACACCTGTGGGCTGGTCCCCCCGAAAGGCAGGCGGCGCGTGATCATGCTCGACGTGGAAGCTAAAGGACGGCATGACGCCCAGAAGGAGGAATGATATGGCTAGGAAGAAGAGCGAAAGCAAGGACAACACCGACAAGAAGTGCGGCGACTGTTCCCACTGCCGAACTATAGTGTGCGACTCGTGCCTTAATATGGACAAGTTTGATGCGCTGAAGAAGGGCGAGATAAGCAGCATCACCGAGATCATTAACGGGAACGGACGTTAGTAAGGGGTCCGAAACGCACTGGTAGTTGAGGCGGCGCGCAGAGAGCGGGATGTTCTGCTCATCACATATCGATTATGTACGGCGCCCGCGTTCCTGATAGGGGACTATGACAATCTGTTCGAAATGCGGAAGTGAGGTTGGGGCTGCAGCGAACTTTTGCGGGCGGTGTGGGGAGAAGATGGAGCGGCCAGAGGTCACGGCGACCGGTAGAGCGAACTCGCCCGACATCAGCGACGGAACAGGGACATCCGCGGTCAGGAAGGACCGACCGAAGGCCGGCCCTTTGCCGCCTTCGCCCTGCCCTCGCTGCGGGAAGATCGTGGAGGTCAAGCGGTCGACCAAGCTCAGCTGCCCTCACTGCATGGCTAGTCTGCATGTCTTGGTGAACCCGGAGACGAAGGAGCGCCAACTGTTGGATGATGAGGGCGAGAAGAAGCTCAACGCACGGAAGGCGGAGCTGCACGTGATCAACACCGGCGCCCGTCTGTTCCGCCAATACGGCATCGACAAGGTCGCCATCGAGGCCGAATATGCCAAGCTCCGGAAGGACGGACGGCCCTGGACCTACGCCGATGCGGTCTGGTCACTGAGCAACCGTCTCGTTCTGGAGAACATCGGGGACCTGCATCTGCTGAAGATGATCTACTACGGGCAGGCCATCTTCCTGGAATCGCAGGGGAAGGACCCCTCTCCCCTGATCAGGCTGTCGAACGACATGGACCTGCAAATGGAACGGAAGAGGTTCAGAGAGGTCAAGATCTCCGCCGTCGGCGGGTGCGAAGCGTGCCGGTCTTCACACGGGAAGGTCTTCTCGATCGAGGAGGCCCTGGAGACGCACCCCATCCCCAATCCCGGCTGCACCTATCGCTTCGAAGAAGGCCACCCTCCCTTCTGCAGATGCCGGTACCAGCCGGTCCTGGATTCGATGATTTCCAGGCTGGACCGTGACGGGACGCGCTGATGATGCAATAGGAACGTTTCCCCGCCCGACGCCCAGAGGTACATAATTATTCTATAGCTCCTAAAATAGTAATCACGCCCAGAGGTACAAACGCAAGCGACGCCCAGCGGGAGAAGGGGAGGACGGGACACTTCGATTGTGCTGTCGCTTAGAAAAAATCCTGCTGGGCGACGGTAGCTCTTACCGACAATAGACAAGGTTCATAAGTGCAGAGCCGATGGAAGTACTATGACTTCGGTTTTAGACGAGTTTACTGTCGACTGGCATAATGTCAAGACGCCTTCTCAACTGACCCAGGAAGATAAAGAGAAAATCCTTAATCTATGTTCCTCGGGGACTATGGGATACCCTGAAGCTCTTAGACTAATGGAGATGCCTGAAAGTCTCTTTGCAGAATGGGAAGAATCAGGTCGAGCCAATCCAGGCGGTGAGCATGACCTATTCTTTAAGGAGCTTATAACCGCCCCTCGAATAGCAACGATCAGAATGTTGAAGACTGTAAAAAATGCCGCGGTAAAAAGCAAGAAAGCCAAAAAGAGTTGGGAGTCTCCGGAAGTACAGAGATGGATAAAGCATTACGATATCAAACCCGAAGAACTAGAAGGCTAGGCTTAACCGATAAGGCCTAGTCGCTTCCTTACTTCTTCCCCTTTCTGTATTCTGCGATGGCCTTCTCGATGCCATGGCTCCGAGAGCCGAACTCCTTGGCCTCGACCTCTTTATCAAGCCACTCAATAGTCTCTTTTGATAGGGACACGCTAACCTTCTCCTTCAGTTCCTCCTCCTGCTTCTTTTTTGCTACCATAGACAACCTCATACTACCAAAGAATATTAATACTTACTACTACCTACACATACCAAGGGGCAAATCTTGCCACCGAATGGGGGTAGAACATGCTTGTGATTGGCATGGTGAAGGCGGACGGCTGGGAGTATCGAAGGCGCGCAGTGGGTGTCCGTTTGGAGCACAAGGTCCTCAAGGGGCCCGAGGGACGCTACTACCTTGCCCTAGAGGACCTTCCGCCAGTCAACCTCGATGCCAATGTCGAGCAGCTGCTCGCGGCGCTCGCCGGGAGGGTGTGATCATGCCCACGAGCGGGCCCGGCCACCGCGGCTGCTCTTCGTCATCTGCCCCCGGGACGCCGAGGCTCTGAGGTTCTGCCTCATGGTGGAGGAGGTCCTGGACGATCACGAACCCGAGGAAGAAGCGAAGGAGATGGATGATATGAAGAACGGAACAACGCACCAGGGCGGGAAGGACGTGTGCGAGAAGGTGGTCGCATGATCGCCGAGGTCAGGCTGCTGATCGCGACAGAGGCGAACCCTGCAGAGATCGAGGGTAGGCTCCCCACGGCGATCTCTAAAGCCCTTCGCGGCACCGAAGCGGTCATTGTCACGATAGACTCGATTGACATGACGTGGCCACAATGGGCGGAGCGGAAGATCAGGGAAGAGGGGCGTGCCATGGAGGAAGCAGCATCCGAATCAGATATATAAATCACGAGATGAAATAGAATCCGAGGAGGACTAAAATGACCTATGTTGTCGATGTAACCGACGGCGAACTGTGGTACATGAACGAAGAAGATGACCATGTTATTGGTGCCTATAGGGTCCCGAGCAATCTCACGGCCCGGGACATCAGAGTGGCCGCCCAGAAGTGCAAGAACTACTCTGACAGACTCAGGGAACGCACCGAATACGGCACCCCCATTAGCACCGTCATCTTGGAGGAGGGCGAGTTCGAAAAGGTCTTCCCCACGGTCAAGGACATCAGGCCGAGGCTCCGGGTCACCTGATCGACAAATTCTTACACTTTCCTTGTCGTGCCAGGTCCCCACTCCGCGGCGGGGCCCATTTATCTCTTTTTATTGCAAGTAATCAGCGTCGTAGGCATAAATGCTAAATGCTCTGGTGTCCGGTTCGCCAAATAACCCGAGGGAAAGGTTCCTACGCCAGTACCCTCGGGGCCCCATAGAGAGGCGAACCCAATGAGAAACAACGCAACATATAACCCTAACGGGAACGAGGAAGGGCCGGACAGATCGTCCGATGAGACTTTTGTGAGCTATGGACTGATCTTGAGGATGCCGCTGGAACGCATCCCCGATCTGAAAGATGCCATCAAGAACATACCTGGCGCTGAACTGCTGTATCAGAAGCCGTCCATCAAGCGGCTGGACATCGTAGAGCGGTCCTGATCGGGGGGGAGGGGCATGGATACAGGCACAATCCCCCAGCGGACGCGCTGCGGCGCCTCCTGCCTGCACTTCAAGGGAGGGTAGGCATGGACGCGGACCCGACAGAGGGCGATCGCTCCTGGGACGGTTTCGTGGACCTCCTGCAGCAGCTAAGGGCCGAGCTCGAAGAGAACCGGCGGGAGCGGGAAGAACTCAGGGCGGTGATCGCAGGCTTGACGGCCCCTAAGAAGCGTAAGTCGGAAGCTCATTGGCGCCCGAAGATTCCCGAAATCATGGAGATCGTCCGGACGAAAGGGTTCGCGGTCTTCAGGGACGTGGCGGACATGGGCCTTTGCGGTGAAGATTGGCAGCGGAGCATTGGCGAAATCAAGAAACGAGAGCCGTCCTGGAAGGTCACGCCAATCAAACACGCGAACTACCTGCACCTTCCGGACTTCGATCTAAGCAGCGTGGTGGACTCCGGCAGCATCTACGATCGACCGGCCACCGACCCCGAGCTCCTGCAGCACCTGGTTGAGGAGGTCAAGAAGGCGGGCAGGCTGAGCATGGTGAACTACCTCCAGGCAGAGGTCCCGAAGATCAAGGACCTCTGGATGCGGGCCGTAATAAATGCCCTGGGTGACTTCGTAGAGAATAACCCGGATCATGGAGTCGAGCACGCGGCTCATATTTTCTGGACGGCGGGGCATTCCCAGGGAGAGAAACCCTGGGGTAAGAGTAAAAGAGCGTGATCAATGGCCGCCTCCCTCCTCTCGACAGGCCTTATTACATCGGAAGGTCATATCAAGGCCGAGGGCGCACCTCTTGGAGTTGAAGGCAAGCGAGGGCGTCCCAGCAAGGCAGAGCAGCGGGAACGCAGGGGGAAATCTATGGGCAGATACCCTCTGAAGGCCGCTGTCGAGAGATACATCGAGAGGAGGAGGCTGCAGGTGGGCAAGAGCACCCTGGACAATGACAGTCGGATACTTCGCCACATCGCCGACAACATGGAAGCGATGAGGGAGGAGGGCCAGTTGAAGACCACCGGACCGAGCTCGATGGGGCCGAAGGAGATACGCGCGTTCCTCGATTGGATGCGTGACCCCTCGGCCCACAAGGGCAAGGCGCTGGACCCCGACACGCAGGTCCGATACCTGGCGAAGCTGGAGGGCGTGCTCACCATGAACGGCAACAGAGTGATTGAGAAGATGAGGGAGGAGGGTTACCAATTCCCTCAGAAGGCCGGCAGGAAGCCCATAAGGGCGCTGCGGGCCGAGGACCTGGAGACCATCCAGGACGCGGCCCCCGAGCTCAGCAGCGCATCGGGAGAGCCGGAGGGATGGCGGAGGGCGAAGGCCCGCCTATTGACGATCGCCTATGTAGCTACGGGCTTAAGACCGTCAGAGCTCCGCCTAGCCCATATCGAGGACCTGGACACCCGACGGTGGCGGCTATACGTCCGCACGCCGAAGGGGGCGGGAGTGTGGGCGGAGAACCGCACCGTCACGATTACCCCGCCATACCGCGAGGGGTTCATAACGTTCTTGCAAGAGCGTGATGACCTGCTGCGGTACTATGGTCGAAAGAAGGCCACCTTCCTGATCCCGAACCTCCGGAGCGGGCAGGACGGCAGCTATAGCTCAAACCACTTCCGGGAGTTGAAGAAGGAGATCCAGGAAGCCTCGGGCATAGACTTCAGGCTCAAGGACTTCCGGCCCACCTTCGCCACGCTCACGGTAGAGAAGGACCCCAACCTCCTCCCCGATGTATCAACCCAGCTGGGGCACTCAAGCATACTAACGACTCAGCGCTACTATGCCCAAATTAGCGCCGAGAGCGCCGGTTCGCGTATCGAGAAGGCATGGAAGAATGAAACATCAGCATCACATAACAAAGCTGATGTTACGGGACCGATCGCCGAACTCCTTGAAGCCCTAGGAATGGGCAGCGTCGAGGAGCTAAAGGCCCGGTTAATATCGCAGGCATCGAATACTGAAAAACACGGAATTGATTCTAAAAACTGGCTTCCTGGCTATTTCTGAGGTGTTTCCCGACGGGAGCACTATCAACCATATCCAGGCAGATAGCCGCTACCCCTATCAAAGCCTTGAAAGAATTTTGCTTCTCCGCCACAGATTCACACCCTGTTTGAGGGGTGCATTCACGTTCTGCGACGTTTGTTGTGTGGTCTCGGACCACGCTCTCCGAAGCTTGCTTCCAGCGTCGATGAGATTCATATCTGCGTAGAATCTCTGTGTTTTTTGTAACTTTGGTAAAGGGCAATAAGCTATTGTCTGGGTAAGGACAGACATGCTTCCCGTCGGGAAAATCGAGCCTCCCGCATTGTCCGTTAGTTGTTGGCCTTAATAAAGAACCAGATCTACGTGAAGGAGGCGAATGATAGGCGGCTCATGGGATTTCTGTGCATTGCCGA
Organism: Methanomassiliicoccus luminyensis B10; assembly: GCF_000308215.1. Lineage (NCBI taxonomy): Archaea > Methanobacteriati > Thermoplasmatota > Thermoplasmata > Methanomassiliicoccales > Methanomassiliicoccaceae > Methanomassiliicoccus > Methanomassiliicoccus luminyensis. The sequence continues at coordinate 191,991 of NZ_CAJE01000013.1, read as the reverse complement.
TACTCTTCACTAGATCCGAGTTCATGAACGCCTCAGCACTCTCATTGGAATCGAAAACATGGATGCCGCCAAAATGACTGGTCGCTTCGTCATGGATGTAGTACTTCTGCACCAGGCCAGGAACGGCACGGTACAGGTCAGCTCTTGCCTCGAAATTCTTTATGACCTTATCCTTGGGCAGGTCACTCTTGAATAAGATGAGAACCACTTCCATGAAATAACCTCCAATCTGGATGAGATTGAGAGATAAAAAGCATTTCAATATATGTCCTTTCATCCTCATCGGAATGAGTGCTTGATGTGATTAAGATTCTTTCGAGAGGATAGAAAAAGACTTTGAAGAGATTTCTGGAAGCCTTGTTCAACGGGCTTTCACAGCTTTGATAAGAGGAATAGGATATTGTCTGGATGGAAGACTGCTTTAGGGTCACATCCAATCTGGAGGACCGAACATCCCATGTCCGCAAGAGATCTTGAGATGTTAGAAACAGTTGTTGATTTACCAATCCCTCCCTTCCATAGAATGCAATTTTTTCATCGAATCAATTCTCAGCAACGGTTCATTTCAAAATATATTATTAAAGCATCTACTTTTCGCCCCTGTTGTGCAGTGTAGGTGTGTGGGGTTACGAGCGACAATTCTCGATCAACTGAGGTGAGCCTCATTTTACACTACACATCATGGCTATCTGCCCAGAGGCGGCCAGGACTATGATAGTTATGCCCAGGTGGGACAGCTGGCGGACATTTTGACGTAAATACGGGTCTCCAAAACAGTGCTTACACCACTGTCGTTGGGTCTAGCCGCATCGGCCTTGTGCAAAATTTCCGAGACCATTGGATATCGCTTGAGATGCCGTTCGAAAAAGGTCGAAAAAACGAGGTGCGGTGCAAGTTAGCGTTGTTCGACCTTCTTTAGCTGGCCATGCGCAAGGAGTTTTGGTCATGATGGCTTTACAACAGGGCCTTGCGATACTTCGACCGCCCCTCAATCCCCATGAAGCACCCCAGATGAAATAAACCCGCAAGACCATTCTCTGCCGCGGGAGAGCGGGCCCTCGGTGTCGAAGATCGCCGGGAACGCCCAGTAAGCATCACGCACGGTGGAGTGGAGGAGTTCATGAGTACGAACACCCAGGGAAGAGGTCAGGCGCAGATGTTGACCGGCATAATGCTCCTGGTCCTGGCGGCGGCAATAGTCATAATCGTCGTCGGCGATCTTTCGTTCTGGTTCTTCCCGGCGATACTGGTCCTGCTGGTGGGCATTACGTTCATCATCCTCAGCTTCGGTGAGGAGGGGGAACGGCATCCAGGATATGCCGCGGGGCCGTCTCAGAGCAGGTATCGATTCATATGGGGGACCCTGCTCGCGGTCCTGGGCATCCTCGGGATCCTCTTCCTGTTCGGGGTGGACCTGCTGATACTGGTCGCCCTGCTGATCATGAGCGTCGGGGTGCTGATATTGTACAACTGGTGGAAAGGCTAGATGCGAGAGGGCTAGGGGCCTTTCTCGATGCCTTCACTCGCGCACGGGTCCGGCCTGGGCGGGTTCGTTTCTCCCTGGGAACGGAGCGGCGCAGGCATCGCGCGGGACGGCCGGCGGCCCGCAGGGGCCATGGGGGGTCGCCAGGAGGCTTTGCTTCACGATGGCCCCTTTGTCCATGATGATCCCCCTGCTGCACGTAGCTTCCAGGAACTCCATGTCGTGGGTGACGACGAAGACGATGCGCCCTTCGCCGGCCAGCCTCTTGATGATGTCGCTCACCCTGAGCATGTTGAAATAATCGAGCCCGCTGGTCGGCTCGTCGAAAATGAGCACCTTCTTGTCGCTCAGGACGCCGGTGGCGATGGCCAGCCGCTGCTTCTGGCCCCCCGAGAGGGCCATGGGGTGGCTGTCCCGGAACTCCAGAAGGGACGCTTCCTTCAATACGTTCTCAACGGCCTCCTCCGGGGCCTCGTCATCGGAGAGCAGGCACTCGTCCCACACGCTCTCCGCGAAGAGCTGGTGCCCCACGTCCTGCATGATCATGTAGTGCTGTTCGGTCCTCTGCCGGGGTTTCATCCGTTCGCCGCCGATGCATATGCGGCCACCGCGCTCTTTCAGCAGCCCCGCGAGGCACCGCATGAGGGTGGTCTTTCCCGCCCCGTTCTCTCCCAATACCCCGATCACGTCTCCGCCCGACGCCGAGAGGCTCACATCGCCCAGTACCGTTCTTTTCTTGAACTTGCAGCAGAGCCCCTGGACCTCCAGGTCCGGGCGACAGGGCGTTCCGGGATCGTCCCCGACCACGTCCTCCCTCGTCCGGGGGCCGTCCGCGTCCTGAGCCCCATCTCCTTCCTCTCGCCCATCGGCAAGGCCAGGAGCTCATCGCGGCTGAACACCCGCCGCACCTCTCCACAATCCATGTACGCGGCCTTGTCGATGATGTCCATGAGATAGTACAGCCGATGCTCCGCGATGAGGACGGTCTTTCCCTGGCGTTTTATCGTCATCAGGCATTCCCGCAGCTGGTCGATAGCATCCCTATCCAGGTTGGCGGAAGGTTCGTCCAGCACGTACACGTCCGGATCGATGGCGTGCACTGAGGCGAAGGCCAGGAGCTGCCGCTCCCCTCCGGACATCTCGAACAGGTTCCTTCCCAGGATGCCCTCCACCCGCAGCTGCCTCACCGTCTCGTCGATCCTTTCCCTTATCCGGCCGGGCTCCATCCCCTGGTTCTCCAGGCCGAAGGCGATCTCGCTGTCGGAGTCGATGTTGAAGAACTGGGTCTTGGGGTTCTGGAACACCGAGCCGACCTTCTGGGAGAGCCGGTACATCTCCGTCCCGGCGACGTCCATCCCTGCCACGGTGACCTTCCCCCGGAGTTCGCCCTCATCGAAATGGGGTATCAGGCCGTTGACCAGCTTGGTCACGGTGGTCTTGCCGCAGCCGCTCCTGCCGCACAGCAGGACGCATTCGCCCTTCGAGATGTGCAGGTCGATGCTCTTCAGGCATTCGCGCTCCTCCGACCCGTATTTGAACGAAACGTCCTCTATGTCGATCATGCCATCAGTCCGTATCTCGCGGCGAGCACCGATGCCAGGAAGACGAAGGCCATGGCGGTGCATGCATAGTCCTGGGCGTGAAAGCGCACGTCCAGCACCGATGTCTTGGGGGCGGGGTTCTCGATCCCCCTGGTTATGGCCGCCGCGCTCAGCTCGTCGGCGGTCTGGGAAGCGGAGTTCAGGAGTGGGAGGTAGATGCACTTGATCTTTTTCAGAGGGCCTCTTATCCCGCGTAGCTTCATGGCGTCCCTGATGTGAGAGTACTCCTCCCTGAGCGCCGGGAAGTACCGGATGGTCACTGCCAGAGGTATCAGGAAGGTGCGGGGGACATGCCACTTGCTCAAAGCCACCATTATCGACCGGACCGAGGTCGTCTTCAGTATGAAGGTCCCCACCATCCCGCAGGGCAGGACCTTTCGCGCGAACACCGCCATGATGAAGAACGGGGAGACGAGAACGTCCGGCAGGTGGGGCAGTACAAGAAATTGGATGCCCACGAGCGTGCCGAAAACGGCCGCCCACAACGTGGCCAATTTAGGGCATCCGCACGCCGTGAGCAGTAGAGCCAGCAGGAGGACGGTCGCCGCCTCGAAATATATGGAGGTGGTCGTGAACGCACACACGTTCACGATTACCAGCAGGGCGAGCTTGGTCCTGGGGTCCAGCTCCAGCTTCTTCACTCTAACGCACCTCAGCAGACCTTTCCTTTCTTCATCTGCTTCTTGAGCACGTTCCTGGCGATCAGCCCGCCTATCAGCGCGGCGACGACGGTCGCGATGATCACCGCCGCGAGGGACCACTCCGAGATCAGGGCCTGCATCCCTTCCACATACCCGGGGTCCATGCCGGAATCGAGGATGCCGTTGGTGAAGCTCTCGCCCATCACCCACAGCGGCAGGGGGGAGCCGATGACCCCCAGGGCGAAAACGCAGTAGGCGGCAAGGTTGCCCTTGAAGCTCTGATATCCGAACGCATATCGTATGAGCTCGGCCACCAGGCCGCACACCGCGAAGGTGGCCAGTATCATCCAGGTGAACCCGCCCGTGGCGAAGTAGATGACCGCAACGATCATGCCCATGATGAGCACGGGGCCGAACTTCTGCACCTTGGTTATCAGCATCATGTAGATGACGCCGCACAGGAGCCCGAGGACCGGCGCCATCGCCAGCCACAGGATCGGAGCTATCCCCGTGAGCATCATCATAGCCATATTGATGATGAAGAATATTGCCGAGTAAATGCCCGTAGTTACCAAGTCCTTCGTTGTCAGTTTTTCCATGTTCTCAACTCTCCTTCGACAAAATGTGGCGCGAATGCCCTCGAAATAGCGTCCAGGGCCCGGGAGCGAGGGTCGCCTTGCGCAACCCCCTCCCGGACGAGATCAGGCCGGTCTCACCTTGAGCTTCCAGCCAATGGCCTCCCTGCGGATGTTGACGAAGTCCGCGTAGATCCCCTCCTGGCCCATGAGCTCGTCGTGGGTGCCCCTCTGAACGATCTCGCCGTTGTCCAGGACGATTATCTGGTCCGCGTTCCTCACCGTGTTCAGGCGGTGCGCGATCATGATGATGGTCTTGTCCCGCGTCAGCTCGGCGATGGCCTCCTGGAGCTTGCTCTCGTTCTCGGGGTCGACGTTCGCAGTGGCCTCGTCAAGTAAGATTATCGGCGCGTCCTTCAGGATCGCCCGGGCGATGGAGATGCGCTGCTTCTCCCCGCCGGAGATGGTGGCGCCTCCCTCCCCTATCACGGCGTCGTAGCCGTTATCCAGGCTCATGATGAAATCGTGGCAGCAGGCCTTCCTGGCCGCTTCGACGACCTCCTCCATGGTGGCGTGGGGCTTGCCGAACTTGATGTTGTTGGCGATGGTGTCGTTGAACAGGTACACGTTCTGGAATACCATGCTGATGTTGCTCAGCAGGCTGTCCAGGGTGTAGTCCTTCACGTTCCTGCCGCCGAGAGTAATGCTTCCCCCGCTGACATCCCAGAACCTCGCGATGAGCTTGCACAGCGTGGACTTCCCGCTGCCGGAGGGGCCCACGATGGCCGTGGTCGTTCCCTCGGGGATCCTGATGTTGATGTCATGCAGCACCCTCTTCTCCCCGTACGAGAAATCGACGTTCCTTATCACGATGTCATGATCCGTCGGAGTAATGGCCTCGCCGTCGACATCCATGACCGGGGTCTTGTCCAGCTCCCTGACCCGATCGATGGAGACGTCGATGGCCCTGAGCAGGGAGGCCTTGCTGCCGGACCGGTCCAGCTGCTCGAACAGTATGAACGACGAGATGACCATGATGACGCATATCGCCAGGCCCATGGTCCCGTCCAGGTAGAACAGGACCGAGGCCAGGATGATGGCCGCGCTGGTGACCCGCAGCACCGATTGCTGGAGCGCTACCAGCGGGATCATGGCCTTCTCCATGCGCAGGCTGCCGTTCATGCTGCCATCCGCGGCATTGCGGAACTTCTCGTTCCTGGAGCCCGCCAGGTTGAACGACCGGAGGACGCTGATCCCCTGGATGTACTCCAGGGTGGTCTCCACCAGATCGGCCTGCGCTGCCTGCCTCCGCGGCCCGTAGATATGGGACCTGCGCAGCATGAGCGAGTTGACGGCGGAGAACGCGGCGATCCCTGCTACCGCGATGAGCCCGATCCTCCAATCGAACACCAGGATGGCGGCGGTCAGGATCAGGGTGTGAATGATGCCGTGGATGACGGTCTCCATGAGCATGGGGGCGATGACCTCGATGTCGAACATCGTGGTGGTGACGGCGGAAGAGATCTTGCCCAGGTTGTTCTGGTTGAAGTACCCCATGGGCATGTACTTCATGCGGTCCCCGATCTCAATGCGCTTGTCGGCGCACATCTGCCAGCCGGACGCGTTCTTGTTGTAGTCCCCGAAATAGCCGAACGCGAACTTCCCGCATATGCTCACGATCATTACGGCCAGCGACAGCAGCGCCGTCCCCGTTCCGATGGAGCCGTCGATCAGCGCGCTGAGGACCACCGCGATGGCCAGGAGCATGAGCACATTGAAGAACGAGCTCAGTACGCCGAAGACGATGCTCCGGGTCAGCCTGTATCTGTTCTTTCCCGCGAAATCATATATCTTACGGAGCGAGCCGAGCATGTCTACGCCTCCCCCGGGTACGGGCGCCCCTTGGAAGCGTCCTTCGGACCCAGGCATCCCCCTTCCTTGCTCGCGCTCCTCCGGGGCGCGGCCACCGGCTCGGAGCTGTCCCTCGCGCCGATGTGCGACTTCCACATGCTCCGGTAAAGACCGCACTTCTCGAGCAGCTCGTCGTGAGTGCCCGTGGCCGCGATGCTCCCGTCGTTCACCACCACGATCTTGTCGGAGTCGACGATGGTGGAGAGCCGGTGGGCGATGACTATGAGCGTCCTTCCCTGCACGAGCTTGGCCACGGCGGACTGGACCAGCGCCTCGTTCTCCGGGTCGGTATAGGCGGTGGCCTCATCGAAGACGACTATCGGCGCGTTCTTGAGCATGGCCCGGGCGATGGCCACCCTCTGCCTCTCGCCCCCCGAAAGCTGTCCGCCGGAGCTGCCCACCCTGGTGTCGTAGCCTTTCTCCAGGTCCATGATGAAGTCGTGGCAGCCGCAGGCCTTGGCCGCTTTCTCCACCTCCTCGTCGGTGGCGGCGGTCCTGCCCATCCTGATGTTCTCCCGGACCGTGTCGTCGAAGAGATAGCTGTCCTGGGACACGTACGCGATATTGTTCATGAGCTGGTGCGAGGGGATGTCCTTGATGTTCACGCCGCCCAGGGTGACGCTGCCGCCCTGGACGTCCCAGAATCCGGCGATCAGCTTCGCGATGGTGGACTTCCCGCTGCCCGATGGGCCCACCAGCGCGGTGACCGTTCCGGGCTCGACAGCAAGGTCCACGCCCTTCAGCACCTGCTTGTCCTTGTACGCGAAGGTCACATCCTTGAGCACTATCTCGGTGCCCTTCAGTTCTTTCTCGTCCTGGGGCCGGGCCAGCTCCGGTTCGTCCAGGACCTCGAATATCTCCCCCAGGACCGTGCCCACCTGGGCAAGGGGGTCGGTGAACGACACCGCTGCGACCATCGGGCCGACTATGCCCAGGGACAGGATCATTATGGTTATGAAGGTCCAGGCCGGCAGCGCTCCGTTAATCATCAGCCAGCACCCTATCGGCAATACTGCCACCAGGACGGACGGCCAGATGGCCTGCCCCAGCGAGAAGTAGACCTGCATGTCCTTCATCCAGTCCAGGGCGGCGCGGGCGTTCCCCTTCACCGCGTCAGTGAACTTCTGGTACGAGTTGGCGGACTGGCTGAACGCCTTGATGACCTCGATGCCGTTCACGTACTCCACCACCGTCGACTCCATGTGGTTCCTCGCGGCGGTGTACTCGTTCCATCTCTTCGTGTACCCCCTCATCATGAGCATGAAACAGAGGAGCCCCAGGGGCAGGGTGGCCAGGGAGGCCAGGGCCATGCGCCAGTCCAGTGTGAACATGTACGCGATGATGAATATCGGGACCAGTATGTTGGAGGTCATCTCGGGAAGGATGTGGGCCAGGGTGATCTCCAGGCTTTCTACCTTGTCGACCGTGGTGTTCTTCAACTTTCCCGACGGGGTTTCCAAGAGGTACCCCATGGGGACCCTGGTCAGCTTGGAAGCTATGGCCAGTCGTATCTCTTTCAGCGTCTGGAACGCCGCGGCGTGAGAGAGCGCGGTGGACACGTTCATGAGGACCACCTTGGAGATGAGGCCTGCCAGCGCGACGCCGCACCACAGCACGTAGAACCCGGTGTCCCTTCCGCCTTCAAAGAGCGCGATCACGATCTCGGCGGCGGCAAAGTAGGGAACCATCCCCGCGGCGACGCCGATCACGGCCAGCAATACCGATGCATTGATCTTTCCCCGGCAGTTCGTAGTGAACTGCATCAATCGTCCCAGCGTGGACTTCTTCTCCATTATTTCCCCTTCGAAGATTTAGGATATCCTAAATTTCAATGGTGATGCATGTTTCCTCTATAAAAGGCTTGTTACTGGGCACCCGGTTGTATGCCATCCGCAGAGCTGGTCCTGGGGCTGGTGCCACCTATGGGCGGCAGCTTGCAGGCCGATGCCAGGGCGCGGGAGGGGCTTCCGAAATAACGACATTGACGGGGACAAAGCCGCCGACCGGGGAACGATCTACGTCCATGTCTTATTTTCATTGGGATGCTTGGATGGTCAGGCATCATCGGCCATCCCCGCTTCAGCGCTTGTTCGGACGGTCCTCGGCCTCCTCATCGGACCGGAACGCATTTCCCGTTCCGGTATGCCTTTGGTACAGTGTCCGGAGGCCGTGTACCGGGAGGGCGAGGAATCTCTTGGTCTGCCGGTGCGCCTGCCGGGCGACGCTCTCCCGGGACAGCAGCATCCGCTTCACCTCGGTGAGTTCCTTCCGCGGCGAGAAGAAGGCGTAGATCGGCACCCCGAGGCCCAGCAGGACCAGCGCTATCAGGATCTCCGTGGGCTCGACCATGACCATGAGGCCGACCGCCAATGCCGCGCCCAGGACGCAGATCCACGGGCGGACCCGGAGCCGCGCGGCCTCCTCCTTGTGCCGGCGGGCCAGCAGGATGGCCGAGATGCAGGTGGCCAGATAGACGAAGGTGAGCAGGAACACTGAGGTGTTGATGAGAGCGTTCAGCCCGCCGAGCAGCGATGCCACGAAGGCCGTGGCGCACAGCCCGGCGAGGGCCAGGTAAGGGGTGCCGTAGCGAGGATGCAGCCTGCTCAGGCGGTGGGGCAGCAGGCCGTCCGCGGACATGGCATAGGCCAGGCGAGAAGTTCCGATGGTGCCCGACTCGTCCGCCCCCAGGATGGACAGGAGGGCACCCACTCCCACTACCAGGACGACGGCGCCGGCCCCTGCCCCCAGCGGCGAGAACAGCGCCCTGGTCGAGTCGATGAGGGGGCTGGTCGACGCCACCAGGCTGGCCTCGCTCATCGCCCCGATGACCACCAGGTTGGTGAGGAGGTAGAACCCGATGACGATGAACAGGCCCAGCACGATGGCCCTGGGCACCGTTCTCTCGGGGGCCTCCACTTCATTGGCCGGTAGCGTGCTAAGTTCGAAGCCGGCAAAGGCCCAGAACACCAGCACCAGGGCGTGGCCGAAGTCCGCGGCATCCCCGGTGAAGAAGGGGGTGAGGTTGGACGCCACCGTGGCTGGCTGGGTGAACATGAAGGCCAAGCCTCCCAATACGATCAGGACGAGGGGAGTGAGCTTAGCGATGGTCAGCCCGTCGTTCAATCGGCCGGCGGTCATGGTGCCCACCACGTTGGTGGAGAAGATGATGGCGATGAACGCCGCCTTCAGCAGCACCTGCCCCATGCCGTCCACGCCGGGGACCAGCGCGGTGAAGTACTGGGCAAATGCCACTGGGAATACCGACAGGGAGAACCACTCGGCCAGGAGGAGGGCCCACCCGACCTCGAAGCCGACGAACTGGCTGGATACCTCGGTGACGTATGCATAGGGACCTCCCACCCGCGGGCGGATCATCACGCAGTATGCGAAGGACATGGCTATGACCATGGCGATGATGCCGCCGGCCACCCACGCCAGGAGGGACGAGGGGCCCACCAGCTTGGCGCTTATGGCCGTGACCACATAGATGTCCGCGCCTATGATCGACCCCACTACCAGATTGGTCACGTCGAACGTGTTGAGCTTCCTTCGAATGGTGACCTTTTCCAACCCGACACCTCGATGTCCATCCATTGCCGGTCATGTCCGCGATGCGTTGCCACCGGCCCTCTGCCTCCTCATATCGTCCCTTCCCCGAGATCGGGCGACGCGCCCGGTGCTTCCCGTCTCGCCGCCTCTCCCCCGGCATACCGATGAGCGCGGAGCCCGGCCCGTTCTCCGAGCCTGCCGCTATGGGGTAGAACTTGGATTAAGTGAAATATAATGAGAATGGAGAATGCGAGGCACGAGATCCCGCTCGCTCACCAATGCTTCAGAACAAGGCTCCCCGTCTTATGCCGGCATGGCCGCCGTTATCGCCCTCGTGCATAGCAGCAGGCCATCAGCAAAGCATGCCTCGCTGGGGCCGGCGGCGCAAGCTCCCTTCCGCAACAACCTCCGGGACCGCTTCGAGATCGCGGACGCATCTCCCTCGTCCCTCAGTGCCTGAGGGCTCCCCCGTGGCGAGGGGCAGGCAGCGCCCGGGCACGGCCTTTAACGCATGGTCGGGGTGATGAGGTCCCTCGGACCGAACATCGCCCGTATCAGAAAGACGCCCACATCGCTCCCGTCACATCCCGGAGTCCCGCACCATCGAGAACGAGAAGGTAGCGCCTTCCCCTCTCTCCGATTCCACCCAGATGTTCCCGCCGTGGCGCTCCACGATCTTCTTGCATATGGCCAGTCCGATGCCCGTCCCCGGGTACTCCTCTCGAGTGTGCAGGCGCTGGAACATCTGGAACAGGCGGTCCTGCTGGTCCTTGGGGATGCCTATCCCGTTATCCTGCACCGAGAACACCCACTCCGTCCCCCTGACCTCGGCGGAAACGCGCACCCTCGGCGGCGCGAGCCCGCGGAACTTGATGGCGTTGCCGACGAGGTTTAAGAACAGCTGCACCATCTGGGTCCGGTCGGCCATGATCGTCGGCAGCTCATCATGAGCGATATCCGCCCCGTTCTCGTCGATCACGCTCTTGAGGTCCCCTAGCACGATGTCCACGATCTCGTTCATGTCGGTCGGGGCCATCTTCATCGTGTTCGTCCCCACCCGCGAGTACGCCAGCAGATCGTCGATGAGATCGTTCATCCGCTTGGCGCCGTCCACGGCGAAGCGGAGGTACCCCCTCGACCTCTCGTCCAGGTTGTCCCGGTCCTTCTTCTCCAGCAGCTGCAGGTAGCTCGTGACCATCCTCAGCGGCTCCTTGAGGTCGTGGCTGGCCACGTAGGCGAACTGTTGCAGCTCCGCGTTGGAGCGCCTCAGCTCCTCGGCCCGGTCCCTCAGCGCCTTATCGGAGGTGACCTTGTCGGTGATGTCCTGGATCACGCCGATGGCGCCCTCGATGCGCCCGGCCCCGTCCCTGGTCGGGGTGGCGGAGTGAAGGATGGTCCCCAGGGTCCCGTCGAAGCGCTGTATGCGGATTACCTCTCCCAGGGAGGTCTCGCCGTTCTTGAGGGCCCGGTACACTCCCCAGTCCTCCGGCGCGAGCTCCTTCCCGGTATCGGCCCACCATGCCTTGTAGGCCCCGTACTCCTCGAAGCCCTTCGGCCGGGGCGCCTTTCCTCGCCAGATGACATCGATGTTATCGTTGAGCATGATGACCTTCCCAGTAGCGTCGCTGATGCCGATCCCCACGGGCAGCGCCTCCAGAATGGTCTCCAGCTGGGCCTTTTGCCGGTCCGTCTCTTCGATCAGCTTCCTGGCCCTCTCCTGCGCCTTCACCTGCTCGGTGACGTCCCGGCATATGGTGCCCACCTGCCCCTTGGCGGAGCGGAATATCAGCGTGTCATAGTATCGGTCCCTTGCCTTGTCGTACGACCGCCCCCTCTTGGGGGTGCCGCTCTCTTCGATCTCCCCGAATAGCGCCATCCAGGCTGGGTCCTGGTCCGGGATGACAGTCCTGATGCTCTTCCCGACAAGCTCCCCGGCCTTCTTCCCCACGAACCGCTCGTACGCCGGGTTCACGTTCAGGATCACCATGTCCCGCACCTCGCCGTCCTCGTCCCGCAGCACCTTGAGGAGCTGGAAGCGGTCATCGATGTTCTCGAAGAGGGAGCGGAACCTGGCCTCGTTCTCCTTGAGGGCCTCCTCCGCCCTTCTCCTGTGCACGGCGTTCTGTACTTCTCGGCTCAGAAGGGCATAGGTAGACTCTGGCTCGAAGCCCTTGTGCAGATAGAAGTCGGCGCCGTTGTTGAGGGCTTCCACCGCCACCTCCTCGCGCCCCCTTCCCGTGAACAGGACGAACGGCGTGGCAATGTCCTCGGCCCTTATGGCCTTCAGCAGCTCCACGCCGTTCATTTCCGGCATGATGTAGTCGCTTACGATGGCATCGAAGGGCCGGGAGCGGGCCAGCTCCCGCCCGGCAGCGGCGGAGGGGGCCCCGGTCACGGCGAAGCCGCTTCGCTCCAGATACTCCTTTGTCAAGCTGAGCGATGCAGGCTCGTCATCGACGACGAGGACGGAAATGCCTTTCGCGGTGGTCATGCCAACCTTCGTCGTAGCGGAGAATTGTTAGCGCGACCGCTCTCCTTTGCATTTATATGTTCTCCACATTTGCAGGGGCCGCAAGGAGGCCTGGGGCTAAGCACATGCGCGCGCTCAGACCTTGTCGGGGCGTTCCTCGACGGTCTGCTCCGACTCGTTCTTCGACACCAGGGCATAGAACTTGTCGTAGCCGCGCCTGATGGTGTCCCACGCCAGGTAGACGATGATGACGGCGGTGACCCCGATAATCACCAGTCCCGGAAGGCTGATCATGCCCCGGTCCGGTATGAACAGCATGATCAGGAACAGGAACGCGATGAACATGGTGGCGTTCCCGAGGTTGGAATAGATGGTGTAGATGTGCTTCTCGCTCCCCTTGCTGTACCTCCGCGACCCCATGGTCAGGGAGGTGAGGGCCTTGGCAATGGTCTTGATGTGATAGTGCACATTGTGAAGGGCCGGGCTGACCACCACTATGGCTAGGAGCAGCAGGATCTCCTGCGGCAGGACGTTGAGGTTCGGATCGGCGGCGGAGCTGGGCGGGCTGCCGAGGGTGCTGAATATCAGCATCACCACCACGATGACCATGAAATCGACGAAGATCAGGGAGAGGCCCCGCTTGATGCTGCTCTTGGCCGGCGAGGGGAGGAGCAAGCGGTTGGCCGCCACCAGCTTGATGCCGTCGATCCGGGCCATGGCATCGCGCACCCTCTGGGGGGTGCGCTTGGAAAGCTCGCGGAACACCTGGGGCTGCACCTTGGCCAGCAGCGGCATGAATACCATGGTGATGAGCGCGGCGCCTATGACCGCGGAGTAGAAGTCCTGGGTGACGATCCCGGCGTCCAGGGCGAGCTTGGCGATGATGAAGGCGAACTCTCCCATGGCCACCAGGCTGGTGGCCACTACAAAGCTCTTCTGGGCGGTCATGTTTACGAGGTAGCAGCCCAGCCACACGCTGCCGATCTTGCTGACGATGAACACGATGGCGATGGCGGCGGCGAGGCCGATGTTCTGGACGATCAGCGCGGGGCTTATCTGCAGCCCGATGGAGATGAAGAACACCGCCATGAACAGCTCTTTGACCGGCTCGACCTTGAAGGCGATCTGCCCGCTGTACTTGGACAGCGAGATCATCATGCCCATGATGAACGCGCCGATGGCGATGGACATTCCCATGGTGGCGGAGATGGTGGCCATGGCGAAGCACAGCCCCACCGCCACGATGAGCAGTATCTCCGCCGAGTACTTCCTGCCTACGTAGTCGAGGGCGCGCGGCACCAGGGTCATGCCGAAGACTATGGCCAGGCCGAGGAACAGGATCAGGCCCATTATCATGTTGACCGTCGAGCCGAGAGCGGGGGCGTCGCCGGCCAGAAGAGGCGCGGCCATGGTCAGGATGAGCACCTGCCCCACGTCCTCGAAGATGGTGATGGTGATGATGGTCTTGGCCGTATCGTGATCGATGTGCTTGGTCTCCTTCAGAACGCCGACCACCACTGCGGTGGATGTGCCCGAGATGATGGCGCCCAGGAATATGGACTGGACGGAATCGAACCCCATCATGATGCCGGAAAGGTAGCCTATCGCTACCACTATGGGCATCTGGAAACAGACCACGAACACCAGTTTCATGCTGGTCTTCCTCAGTTTGGTCATGTCGGTTTCCAGCCCGATGTAGAACATCAGGAGCACGATGCCGATGCCGGAGAGCAAGGAGACCGTGCTAGTCTCTACCCACAGGTCGGGGAACATGGTCGGGCCGAGGATGATGCCCGCGGCCAAGTAGCCCAGGATGGGGGGCATCTTTATTTTGGCGAAAACAATGGAGCAAACGCCGGAGGCCAGAAGCAACAGCGTCATGTCTGTGACTATCCGGATCTCCTCGCTCATTTCACCACGTGACCCCCGATTTCTAGCGGCAGGTTAGAAGTGAATGCATTTTGCATTGATATATGTAGAGCTGCGAATATCAAAATCCATAATTTCTATTTCTCGACAAATAAAATTCATAAGAATATACAAAAAAAGATTTTTTTATGGGCCCGGGAAGGGCCGCCGGTCCCGGGAGCGTCACAGTTCGACCTGCTTCTCGCCCGGCTCGAACAGCGTCCGGCCCTGCATGAACAGCTCCAGGCTCACCAGCTCACCGATGAGTTTTCCTTCCTCGTCCACCACCGGCAGGTCGTTGAGGTGATCGGTCACCATGATCTCCGTCGCCCTGACCAGCGGCGTGTCCCTTGATATGGTCCGCCCCTTGACCATTATGCTGCCCACGTCCTCCTTGAACGCGTCGCGCAGGAAGCGTATGAACGACCATCCCCCGGAGTCCCTGACCCCCACGCGGTACCCTATGAGGCGGAGAATGGTCTCCGAGTTGACGGTGCCGAGGTACTTGCCGTCGTCGTCCACGACATAGACCTTTCTGGAGAGGGTGTTCTGGATCATCAGTTCGATGGCGTCGCGGATGGAAGCGTCCTTCTTTATGCGGGAAGGCGTCTTCACCATGGTCTCATAAACATCGGCGACCAGAAGGTCGGAGAACCTCTTATCGTCGGCCATGCCTGTTAGAACCGGGGGCGAGTACTTGATAGTTGCTATGGTCCGGCCCGTTCCATCCCCGGGCATGGATAATAATGCCCCGCCGCCTAGGACCACGAGAAATAGTGTCCGTCCAGGCTCGCGAGCCTCACCGGGACCTCGAACAGCTCGGAGAGGTTCGCCTCGTTCAGGACGTCCATCCCGCCGTCCCTGAAGATCCGCCCGTTCTTCAGCATGACCACCCGCTCCATCTCGGGGACGATGTCCGAGGGATCGTGGGTCACCATGACCACGGTCCTGTCGCTGCGGGCCAGCGAGCTCATGGCCTGCCGTACGAGGTGCTTCCCGGTAAGGTCAAGCGAGTTCATCGGCTCGTCCAGGATCAGCGCCTCGGGATCACTGACCAGCGCCCTGGCCATCAGCACCCTGCGGCCCTCTCCCATAGATAGGGTGTTCACCTTCCGTCGGGCCAGGTGCTCCGAGCCGACCAGCGCCAGTGCGTCCAGGGCCTTCCGCTCCATCTCCCCGCTCATCTTCTGCGACCTATTGGTCCCGATGGAGCCGAAGAAGCCGGAGAGGACCGCTTCCGCCGCCTCCATGTCCCTTCTGAGGTCGACCTGCAGCTCGCCGGACACTATGCCGAAGGCCCTGCGGACCTCGAACAGGTCCCACAGCTCCTCGCCCCTGATCCTGACGTACGAGCCGGGGACGGAGGTGTCGTGCCTGAGGTCGCCGGTCATGGTCTTGATGAGGGTCGATTTCCCGGACCCGTTGGGACCCAGGATGACGACCCTCTCGCCCTGCCCTATCCGAAGGTCCACATTCCTCAGGAGCGCGGTGCGGCCCACGGTGACGGTGACATCATGCATTTCCACGATCGCTTCGCCGGGCATCGGTCCCCCATCGGACCACGGTTATTTCATTGCTTCTCGCGGCCCCTTCCCAGCGGCCGCTCCGTCAGCGGGAGGCCGCCTCGGTCCACGCTGGTGGCGGCGTCCCCGCCGCTATCCTGCCCGGTCCGACCGGCCCTGCCCCCGCCGGGCCAGGCTCCCGCATCTTTCGCCAGCGCAAAGAGGCAGGAACCCCGCCAGATGCGCCCGTTCCGGGGCGGCCGACATTGCCCACGGGCGCGCCGCGGCGGCATTCGGCGCGGTTTTCCGCTCATTTTGCAATTCTATGCTGGGTGTGGCAATATCATATGAGGTAACACTAAAGACCCCATGATTCCGTAATAAAGCCAAGGATCGCGGGACGGTGACGGGTTAATGATGGGTGGGACCCGGAGATTGCGAACGACCACGGAGCCCTGGGAACAGCCGGGCCCCCGCTCCGCGAGAACGGAACGGACCATCGCCGCAGGCCGGACGGACCGCGCTTCGGCGGAAGGCCCAAGCGATGCTGAGGTGGCATGATGATGAACGAAGAGAGGAGAAACATCGAAAGGAAGCGGGATGACGAGGAGAGGCTCCGCAGGCTCGAGGAGGCCGGATACGAGAGCGAGCCGAGGGTCCCCTGGGAAGCGGAAGGCAAGATGTGGGGGAGGCGAGATCTGACCGAAGATGAGATGCGGAGGACTGGATCTGACCGCACTGATTACCCCGCGGGGACTGGCAGCTACTACTCGGAGACCTTCGTCAAGCCCGTCGGGAGGGCCAGCCCCGAGAGCGAGTTCAACGAGCCCTTCCGCAACCGGGAGCCTCCTGCCCATACGAGGGAGCTCACCGAGGAGGAGATGAGGAGGAGCGGCTCGGACCGCACCGACTACCCCGCCGGGACGGGGAGCTATTATTCCGAGACGTTCGTAAAGCCGTATGGCCGGGCCAGTCCGGAAAGCTATTGGAACGAGCCGATACGGAACAGGGAGCCCCCGGCGAGGCGGGTGAAGGCGGCCCCGGAGACGCACCGCAAGCGCACCGAGCGCCACCATCCAGTGAAGAAGTCCAAGACGGTCCGCCATGTTGAGGAGGCCAGGCCCGTTCCGGCGCGCAAGGCTGCGGTGCACCGCGAGCTGGTGCACGACCGGCCTCGGGCGAGAGCATACGCGCCGGAGGAGCGTCCCGTGCCCAAGACCTCGCCGTTCGACGTGCGCCGGGAGCCTCTGTACGAAACGGTGACCTACAAGGAAACGGTGCCGGAGAGGTACGTGGAGAGATGGGAGATCAAGCCGGGACAGCCTGACAAGTTCCTCGGCGAGAGGTACATCGGCCCCGGAGAGAGCGTGCCGGAGAGGCGGGTCGTGGAGAGCACTCCCGGGAGGCGCGTTGAGGAGAGGGGCGTCTTCGAGGACGAGAGGGAATGGGTGGACCCCCGGACCGCGGGCCATTTCAGAGGCAAGGCCCACGCCGCCTGGGGCCGCGGGTCCGAGAGCGCCCAGCGCTACGGCACCGAAGCGGTCAGCCGGAGCAGGGACTGGGGCCACCGGATCGGTGAGTGGGGCCGGGAGACCAGCCACCGGGCCGGTGAATGGGGCAGAGAGGCCGAGGAACGGGCCAGGGAGTCCGCCTCCGGCCGCGATGCCGAGGACACCGCCTACAGCGCCGGGGCGACCATTGGGGGGGCCCTCCGCAGGATGGCATCGGTGAGCAGGGAGCTCAGCTCGGGCTTCCGCGAGGGGATGGGCGACGAGTATCCCGAACGCCAATGGGAAGAGTCCCGGGAGAGATGGGACGAAGGCCGGGACCGGGCCCGCGAGAGATATCGGGAGGAAGAGGCCCGGCACCGCGAGGCCGCCCGGGTGCGCCCCCGCCAGTCCTACGGCGAGGTCAGGGAGATCGAGTACGGCGAGGTCGAGGAGCGCCCACCCTCCAAGAGGGCGCCGTCAGCTAAGAAGGCCAGCTCCAGCACCTCCGCCAAGGCCAAGCGCACCGGTTCGACCGCCAAAAGGAAGATAGAGAAAGTGGAAGAGGATTGGTAAAGGGGCGTAAAAAGGCGGCCCCCCGCCTCCTTTCTTATTTTTTCACCAGATCGCCGAAGGTCTTTTGGAACAGGTCCATGCCGTTCAGGACGCATTGCAGTCCCGACTCCCTGCCCTCCCATCCCATGACCTCGGTGTTCTTCCCCTCCTCCAGGTGCTTGTAGGTCCGGAAGAACTCCGCGATCTCCTCCAGGTAGTGGGTCGGCAGGTCCGAGAGGTCGTGATACTCGCGGTTCCGGGGGTCCTTCACCGCGGCGCACAGGACCTTGTCGTCAGCGCCCTTCTCGTCCCTCATCCTCAGCAGGCCGATGGGACGGGCCTCCACCACGCACCCGGTAAAGGTCGGCTCGGACATGACCACCATGGCATCGAGGGCGTCGCCGTCCTCATAGTAAGTACGGGGGATCATGCCGTATTCCAGAGGGAACACCACGCTGGAGTGGAGCACGCGGTCCAGGAGGATGGCGTCATAGTCCTTGGAGACCTCGTACTTGTTCTTGCTCCCCTTGGGCGTCTCAATGATAACATTCACCACGTTCGGCGGGTCCCTGCCGGCGGGGAGGTTCGTCCACATAGTCATCTTTTTCACCCGGCGGTTCAGAGCACGCCCTCATTTATCTGTTTTTCCTCAGAAAAGTCCGGAGGCGAGGATGACGAAAACAGCCTAATCCCCTTAACGCCTCCGGGAGTCCATGATATGTCGCGAGAAGGGCTCGGCTCGGAGCCGCGTTTCCGAGGGCATCACAAGGCGGGAAGCGGCGTGCGGGAAGGGCTGCCAGATCATCGAGTTCATCCTGGAGAAGGGATCCGTGATACCGGACCATTCCCACCCCAATGAGCAGGTGGGGACGGTGGTAAGGGGAAGTATAGTCCTGAAGATGAACGGTAAAAACATCGCCATCGGGGCGGGCGACGGCTACAGCATCGCCCCTGGCGAGGTACACGGGGTGGATGTCCTGGAAGATTCGCTGGTGATCGATGTGTTCGCCCCGCCGCGCGAGGACTATCGGGATACCGGCCTCAAACCGGCCATATGATCTTCAGAAGAGTTACCACGACCACGGTGGCGATGATGGCCCCGACTATGTACGTGGGCTTCAGCACCAGGCCCTTGTCGACCTCGCTGTCGAAGTAACGGATGAGACCGGCTGCGGACTGGAATCCCTGGCCTTTCTTTTTCTGCGGGGGCATCTTGATCGGGCCTTGATTCTCCCTCTGACTTATTTACTTTTTGTCGATACTTCGCCGTCCCCGACGTTCCGCGTCAGGTCCTTGCCGGGGTTATGGCGTTGTTCTCGTACCCGAGGATGGCGAACCGGGATGTGTCTTTCACCCTTTTCATCCGGACGATCTCGCCGCTCACGTCTCCCTGGGGGACGATGATCCTCAGCATGAAGCCTTTGCCTAGAACGTCATAGTACTCGTTCATCCTCCTGCTCTGGTGGCAGGAGCTGGTCGATTCCACAAAATCGCACTCCACCGTGCGGTTCTCTTTCGTGATGGAGAGCACCACCCGGTCCTCCATCCATTCCTCCAATATCTCCGCCCCGGGCATCTCCTCTTTGATGTCCCTGATCCGCTGATGGGCGATGCTCCTCACTTCGGTCGACAAGGTCATGCTCATACTATATGTGCAGGACCGATAAGTCACTTGACCCGAGAACCACGTAGTTGCCGTGGACCGGGCCCGACCGGCGACCAGAATTATCTGGCCGCCCCGCTAGGTTTATATCGAGGGGAGCCTGTTCGCAGGCCGCTGATAGCATGCACTGGGCAGACGTAGAGGCCAATACCCTTCTCGAGAAAGGCAGCGTTCACCTGATATCCACCGGCATCACCCCGTCCGGCACTCTTCATGTCGGCACGCTGAGGGAGGCGATCACCGCGGAGGCGGTCCGCAAGTCCCTGGAGAAGCAGGGCGCCAGCGTGCGCATGATCTACCTGGTGGACTCCTGGGACCCCCTCAGGAAGAAGTATCCCTTCCTCCCCGAGAGCTTCGAGGCCGAGGTCGGCAAGCCCTTGGCGTACATCCCCTGCCCCTGCGGCCAGCACGTCAACTATGCCCAGCATTATATCCAGCCGTTCCTTGATTCCATACAGGAGCTGGGCATACACTGCCAGGTTCTGTGGACCCACGAGCAGTACGAGCAGGGCAAGTTCGCCGAGGTCATTGACACCGCCATCAGGGAGAAGGACAAGGTCGCTGCGATCCTGAAGGATGTCAGCGGCCGCGAGATCGCCAAGGACTTCTTCCCCTACTCCCCCCGCTGCGAGAGCTGCGGGCGCCTCACTCACGCCAAGGTCACCGGGTACGAGAAACCTTACGTCAACTATCGCTGCGCCTGCGGCCACGAGGGCAAGGCCGACATACGCAAAGCGGACGGCAAGATGCCTTGGAGGGTGGAATGGGCGGCCAAGTGGGCGGTGTTCGGGGTCACCTGCGAACCGTTCGGCAAGGACCACGCCGCCGCCGGCGGGTCCTACGACACCGGCGTCCGCCTGGCGCAAGAGGTCTTCCACGTCGATCCCCCTCACCCCATACCCTATGAGTTCGTGCAGCTGAAGGGCAAGGGCCAGATGCACAAGTCCACCGGCTCTTCCGTAACCGGCGTGGACGCGCTGAAGATCACCCCCGCCTCGGTCATGAACTATATCATATTGCGTGTGAACCCCAACCGGCACATCGACTACGATTCCGGCCTGGGCATCCTGGACATGGTCGACGAGTACGACCGCGTGGAGAACATGTACTATTGCGGCGGGGTCGAGGAGAGGGACAAGGACCTCCTGCGCGCCTACGAGCTGTCGCAGCCCGAGGGAGCGCGCCCCAGCCTGCCGCTGCAGATACCTTACCGCCATCTTGTGTCGATGGTGCAGATCACCGATGGCTTCGAGGGCGTGCTCAGCACCCTGGAGCGCATGGGCATGTACGATGACTCCGCCACCCCCGAGGACCTCGCCCTCCTGAAACAGAGGGTCGACTGCGTGAAGTATTGGCTCAACGGCTTCGCTCCCGACGAGGTCAAGTTCGCGGTGTGCGAGACCATGCCCGAGTGCGAACTCTCCGACGGGGAGAAGGCCTTCCTGCGCGAGCTCCTGGTGGCCATGGGCGGGGTGGAGTGGCAGGGGGAGAGGATCCACGATGCCATGTATGCCTGCGCCAAGGGCAGTGCGATAGGCGCCAAGGGCGGCTTCCAGGCCTTGTATAAGATATTCTGCGACCAGACCAAGGGGCCCCGCCTGGGCTTCTTCCTGTCCACCTTGGACAAGGACTTCGTGCTCGGCCGCATCAAGGAAGCCGGGGAATAAGCCCCGCCGGGCCGCGGAGCGGTCCGCTCTCACGTTTTTCATCTAATATATTTCTCTATAGGCGGCACTCTTCGTGAAAAACTCTTTAGGAAGGCCTAAATTTATATACCTCATCGGGTTTTAGGGTATCCGAAGAAAAAGCTTAGGCAGTCCGAAAAATGGTGAGAAAATGAGCAACACGACCCTTGACAAGTTAGCGCCCGGCAATTCTGCGGTCATCGTCAGCGTTGAGGCTAAAGGCCCGGTGCGGCGCAGGATCGCCGAAATGGGGCTCTGTCCAGGGGCTCAGATCACCATGGTCCGGAAGGCCCCTCTCAACGATCCCCTGGAGTTCCTGGTAAGAGGCTACAATATCTCTCTCCGGAACGCCGATGCCGCCACGATAGTGGTCAATGTCAAGGAGGCCAAGGCATGAACACCTCGATGCCCCTTGCCATGGCCGCCGAAGGCGCTGAGTGCATGGTACAGGAGGTCCGCGGGAGCAACCCCATCTCCACTAGGCTCCGGGAGATGGGGTTCGTCAACGACGCTCGCGTGACGGTCCTCAAGGCAGACGGAAAGGGCCTTATCGTGGGCGTCAACGGTTCTCGCCTCGCCCTCAGCAGGGGCGTGGCCAGCCAGATCATGGTTTGTTGATCGGGTGGGTTTATGGAGAAAGAGATTCGAATTGCATTGATAGGGAACCCTAACGTCGGAAAGACCAGTCTTTTCAATGTGCTGACGGGTTCCCGCCAGCACGTCGGCAATTGGCCCGGCGTCACCATAGAAAAGAAGACTGGGTCGCGGCCCCACAAGGGCTACGTCCTTCAGATCACGGACCTGCCGGGCACTTACAGCCTGGCCACGCGGTCCCCCGACGAAGCTGTGGCGAACGACTTCATCACGAAAGAGCACCCCGACCTTGTGGTGCAGGTGGTCGACTCGACCAACCTGGAGAGGAACCTGTACCTCACCACCCAGCTTATGGACATGGGCCTCGACGTGGTGCTCGCGCTCAACATGTCGGACATGGCGGAAAGCCGCGGGGACATACTGGACGTAAAGAAGTTCTCGCAGGCGTGGGGCATTCCCGCTGTACCGATCTCCGCGACGCAGAGGACGGGCATCAACGATCTGCTCGACACCATCATCAAGACGTTCAAGGACGAGACCGTCCCGCGACCGATCACCGATTTCGGCGCGGCCGCCGAGAAGAAGGTCGCTGAACTGGAAGGCATCATGCACGCGAACCAGTTCGACACCCCCACCCTCCGGTGGATCGCCCTCCGCCTCATGGAAGGCATGGAGGAGCCCTCCAAGCTTACCCAGAACGCCGCGGCGGCCCAGCAGCTCGACGCGGCCCTGGTCGGCGTCGACAAGGAAGGGATGGAGATGGACTTCGTGGACAAGAGGTACGAGGCCATCACCTCCACCCTCGGGAAGGTCTATCGCAGGGGGGTCGAGAAGCGATCTATCTCGGACAGCCTGGACCGCGTGGTCACGAACAAGTGGCTGGGCATTCCGATATTCCTTGTTCTCATGTGGGGCATATTCGAGCTCACCTTCACGGTAGCGGCCCCCTTTGCCTCGCTCATTGATATGGGGTTCGCCTGGCTTGCCGAGTGGATCGGCGCCAATGTGCAGCCTGACTGGCTCGCTTCCCTGTTAGGCGACGGCATCATCGGCGGCGTCGGCTTCGTGCTGGTGTTCGTCCCCAACATCCTGGTGATGTTCCTCATGCTGTCCATACTGGAGGACTCCGGCTATCTCGCCAGGGCCGCCTTCATCATGGACCGCGCGATGTCCAAGCTCGGCCTGCACGGCAAATCGTTCATACCCATGCTTCTTGGCTTCGGCTGCAACGTCCCCGCTCTAATGGCCTCAAGGACCATCGAGGACAAGAACAGCCGCCTAATCACGATACTTACGACCCCGTACATGTCCTGCTCTGCCAGGCTCCCCGTGTACATCCTGTTCGCAGGGATATTCTTCCCCGCCGTGGCAGGGACCGTGGTGTTCGGCATGTACATCCTCGGCATAGCGGTCGCCATCGGCTCCGCGCTGCTGTTCCGGCACACCATACTCAAGGGCGAGAGCTCGCCCTTTATCATGGAGCTGCCCCCCTATCGCATGCCCATTTTCAAGGGCACCCTGATCCACATGTGGGAGAGGGGTTCCCAGTACATCAAGAAGGCCGGTACCTTCATCCTGCTGGGCGCGCTGATAGTGTGGCTCCTGGCCAGCTTCCCGTGGGGCGTCGAGTACGGCAGCGAGGCGAGCTACGCCGGCGCGCTGGGCCACCTGCTGGTGCCTATCCTGGCCCCCCTAGGCTTTGACTGGAGGATCGCCGTCGCTCTGGTGTTCGGCTTCCTGGCCAAGGAGATCGTGGTCGGCGCCCTGGGCGTACTGTATGGGGCCGAAGAAGGCGCCGGGCTGGAAGAGGTCCTGGAGACCAGCATGACCGCCCCGGTGGCGCTGGGCCTGATGTCCTTCGTGCTCATCTATACCCCGTGCGTCGCCGCGCTAGGCGTGCTATGGAGGGAAACGCGCTCCTGGAAGTGGACACTGTTCCATGTGTTCTACAGCCTGGCCGTGGCCTATTTAGTGGCCTTCGTGGTATTCAATCTGGGCAACGCCCTGATGTGAGGTGATAATGATGAGTTCCAACAACAAAGGGTTCGCGGCGTCCCTCGCGATGGGGGCGATATTCATAGTCCTGGGCATCCTGGAGATAGCCGCCGGTTGGATCAAGGAGGACTGGATGAACTGGCTCTCGGCCGGCGGGAACTTCGTGCTCGGCCTGGTGCTCATGGTGATAGGCGCGGTGTTCCTGTTCGCGGCCCGGGGGTTCAGGTCCGGCCGGGACGGCGACGCCTTCCTCATGGTGGGCTGCGGCCTCGCGCTGTTCATCGGGCTGGTGGCGCTGCTCACTCTTGCCGCCAACGCCTCTGAGGCGTACCTCCTGGGCAACGAGGACTTCGCGGAATGGTCCCCGGTCGATGACTTCAGCCCTACCATAGTGATGATGGTCCCTGCCCTGGCCCTGCTGTACCGCCAGCTGAAGGCCTTCTGGGCCGCCCCTGAGGCAAAGGCAGCGGAGGTGAAGCAATGATCAGGGAGACCCTGCAGGCCATGAGCAGCTCGACCTCCATCGAGGAAATGGCCAAGAAGCTCGGGGTCGGCCAGGAGGATGTGCGGCAGAGGCTGGGCCTTCTGGAAGAGAAAGGCCTGGTCCTGAAGGCCGGCGACCCCGCCGCGTGTGGTTGCCAGCCCGCCGCGTGCGCGGGCTGCCACTGCTCCGGCTGCTCGGCCCCCAGCGGTGCTTCCTACGTCATAACGGAGAAGGGAATGAAGATGCTGGGGCGGGCCTGACCCCGGCCCGGAAACCTCTTACTTTTTCTATTATTTCTTCATCAGGCCCAGCTCGTTGAGCTTGTCCGGAAGATACGTCTGAGTGACATAGTCCAGGCCGTATTTGGCCAGGGCCTGCTGTTCGGCCTTGCGGTTCAGTTTGAGCATCAGCTCGATCTCCTCCCTCCAGAAGGAGGTGTTGAACCGGGGGTCCTTCAGCTCCGCGTTCAGCGCTCTGGTGTCCATGTCGGTGAGCTTGTCGGTCGGCAGATCGTAGTTCACGATGTCCGAGGCGGTGATGCCTATGTACTCCGCCGAAGGCGTGGCAAGGTACTCGGACAGGTGAGCGGTCTTGATCGCGCCGTACGCCACGGAGGCATAGATGCGGAACGACCAGGGGTCGCCGTCGGTGAACACGATGACCGGCAGGTGCATCTCCTCGTTGAGGCGCTTGATGAACCGGCGGGTCGAGCGGGCAGGCTGGCCCTTCAGGTGCACCAGCAGGGCGTCGAACTCCTCGTCGAAGCCGTTCTCCACCAGACGGTCGAACATACCGCCGGTCTCGATGGCCACCACGAACTTCGCGCCGGTCCCCTTGATCTCTATCTTCTCCTTTTCCACGTTGTAGGGGATCCCATATCCTGAATCGCCGACGTCATCGCTGCAGTTGAGCCTCTTCTGCTTTCCCTTCCTGTCGGTCTCGACGATGTCAAGGTTGCCGATGATGCTGGCCCCGGACTCCTCGGGCCTCAGCTTGAAGTCCTCCCGAAGGCACTGGGTGACGATCTCCAGGTCCTCGGCGAGAAGGTTCGACTCGTCCTGGGAATGGAACTTGGCCTTGCCCCACCCCTCGGAGATGTAGTACGCTTCTCTCAAGGTGGAGGACTTGTTGTTCTCGATCATATCCTGGATAAGCTCGAGCATGTAGGAGGTGCGGAGCAGCATCATGGCGCCCTTGACCTTCTTGGCGGTCCTGGCGCCCTTCTCCCCGCCGTACTTCCAGACCTGGGTCTTGGGGTCGAACTTGATGTTCGACTTGGTCCTGAGAGGAAGGACCATCTTGGGCACCTTGCCCTGGTCGAGCTGGTCGTAGATGTCCTCGGATATGGAGTAGAGCCGCTTGACGGCCTCGGTGTTGCGCTGATTACTCTTCATTGAGTTCCTCTCCCTCCTCGTCGTAGTCCGGCTCCTCTTCCTCCTCTTCCTTGGCCTCGGGGACCGCCTCGGTCTCGGTGAAATTGACCCCTTGCAGGTCCCAGTCCCCGGGCAGGGGATCGGCGCCCATGACGTCCACTGGGTTGATCCCGGAGATGTACATCTCGGTCTCCTCGAACGCTTCCTGGTCCAGCCCATTGAGGTCGAAGGTGAGGTCGAGGATGCCGGTGGAGACGATCTTGGGCAGCTCCCAGGTGATCTTGTCGTCCTCCTTGATCTCGGAGGGCTTGATGGAGCAGGTGCCGAGGTCCAGCGCGCCCTTGGGCAGCACGGTGTGCAGCTTGAACTTCTGCTGCTTGGGGGTGTAGTTGTAAATGGACACCTTGACCTTGTGGCGCCCCTTCTCGTAGGTGACCGCGTCGTCGATCCACACCACGTTCATGATCTTGGTGATGGTGCCCCGCAGGTCCGGCACCGGCTTCCCCACGATCTGGGAGGTCTTCTCGGCGATGAGGGGGATGATGACCTGGACGATCTCGAACTTGGCCCTGGTCTTCCCCTTCCGCTCCTTCTTGTTGAGGTGCGTCCGCAGGCTCCGTCCGCAGGCCTTGAGGGCGAGCTCGATCTCCTCTTGTATTGATGGTATAGAGGAGATGGCCTCCTTGGCCTCGGAGGTGAACGGGATCTTGGTCGAGGCTACGTGCACCAGTATGATGGCCGGCCCGAACGGTATGCCGGAGCCCCCTCTCTGTTCCAGGCCGTACCTCCTCCAGTCGGTGCTCTCGATAGCCTTGGTGACCACGCAGGCCCCTTGCTGGTACAGCAGGGGCACGCGATTGGCGAACCGAAGTATCTGCACCTGCTGGTCCCCGGGGAGGTCGCCGCCGTACACGATGCCGACCTCGATCAGGAACGGGTTCCCGGAGTGCACCTTCGGCTCCCTGGTGACGGGGGGCGCATAGAACTCCGGCTTTAGATCCAGCAGAACATGCTTCAGCCCTTTCCGTATGAGGCTCTCGCCGATCGGAGAAAGGCAATCGACCTGGGGGGCCATGATCTTGACCTTGCCGATGCCCTCCAGCAGCTGCTTGGATGATTCCAGCGACAGGTTCGACGGCCGGGTGGTCTCGGGCATGGCTGCGGCCGCGCAGATCTCCTTGGCCACGCGCTCGGAGACGCGGTTGAAGTCGTTCTGCAGGAACTTGACCAGGCTCTTCTCCTTGGTGGATTTGATCATGTTCATCAAGGTGCCCAGCTCGATGCCGTCAGGATGTGGCTTGATCTCCTTGGTGGGCGGGGGCATCTGCTCGGTGGCCCGCTCGAACACGTACCTCTTCCCATCAGGGTCTATGAACGTGACGGTGGCGTGGGGGTTGACGATGGCGGTCTGCCGGAGGTACTCCAGC
Source organism: Methanomassiliicoccus luminyensis B10 (assembly GCF_000308215.1). Lineage (NCBI taxonomy): Archaea > Methanobacteriati > Thermoplasmatota > Thermoplasmata > Methanomassiliicoccales > Methanomassiliicoccaceae > Methanomassiliicoccus > Methanomassiliicoccus luminyensis. The sequence continues at coordinate 165,088 of NZ_CAJE01000013.1, read as the reverse complement.
ACGGACTGCTTTCCGGTAACGTACCTCCCGTTCATGTAGTACTCCACCCTGGTGCCGTGGGGCTTCTCGTCCCAGGGGGTGTAGGACTCTCTCAGAATTACCGGGGCGTTCTTCTTGGTGTCGATAATGATGTCGATCTCCTTGGCCGCCTCGGCCCCCTCCACCTTGGAGCGGGCGGTCGCGGCCTTTCCCGTAGTGATCTGGCCGAACATGATGGTGGCCGAGATCCCGATGCCCTGCTGCCCTCTGGATTGGCGGACGGCGTGGAACCGGGAGCCGTACAGCAGGCGCCCGAACACGTTGGGCATGGACGACGGGACTATACCGGGGCCGTTATCTTCGACGGTCACCCGGAACTCCTTCTGGTCCACCCGGTCGATCTTGACGACTATGTCGGGCAGGATCTGCGCCTCCTCGCAGGCGTCGAGGGCGTTATCCACCGCCTCCTTGACCCCCATGATGAGGCTCTTGATCGGGGAATCGAATCCCAGGATCTGGCGGTTCTTCTCGAAGAACTCGGAGACAGATATCTCCTTTTGGCTCTTGGCCAGCTTATTGGCTATGGCTGTTGAGGGCATCCCATTACCTCAAATTTGAATGAAGTTTAAAAGGGTTTAGGGGAGATGTCCGAAGAACGGCTCAGTCCTCGAACTTCTTCCCGCAGTTCGGGCATACTGTGTCCGACTCCTGGACGGTGGCGCCGCAGTCGGTGCAGTAATACTCATCCTCCTTGGCGGCCGCGGCAGGGGCTTCAGGCTCGTCGTCGAACCTTTCTCCGCACTGCGGGCAGGTCTTGGCATCGGCAGGCACCTCTGCCCGGCATTCCGAGCATATGAACTTCTCCTTGCTCTTCTGATCTCCGGCCGGCGGGAAGTTCATGTTCTTCTGCATCTCAATGGCCTTCTTCCTGGACCTATCGGCGAACCAGGTCAGGACCAGCAGCAGGTAGAACAGGATGCCCACCGTCATGAATGTGCTCAGGATGGTCCCCGTGATGATCTTCGTGTAGAAATCGCCGGAGGGCATGTCGATGGGCCCGACGGTCACGTCGGTCCTTATCCACTCGGTGCCGTTGAGCGCGCTGAAGTGGAATGCGTACATGGATTGCTCGGGCAGCTGGACCTCCAGGTAGAACTGACGGCCTCCCTCCACGTCCACGTACTGGGTCATGGTGTAATTGAAGTTCGGTGAGTTGATGTTCGTGTTCGTCCACCAATCGTTGATGGCGACCGAAACGTTGGTTATCGCCGGGTCGCTGACGGTGACAGTGTAATTGTGGGTCCTGCCGTCCACGTCGCTGAACGGAGTGACGCCGCCGTCGAACATGGATCGGTCGTCGGTACTCACCGTCGAGCCTTCGAACCCCTGGTAGTCGGAAGCGATCATCAGCCCGAACGGAATGGCGATGGCGACCATCAGCACCGCGCCGAAGACCGCCAGCTTCCTGCGGTCCTTCAGCCCGAAATAGTAGGGCAGATAGTAGGCGACCACTGCCACGAGCAAGTACCCGAAGCACAGGTTGGCCGAGTACATCAGCAGCACAGAACATACGATGAAAGTGAGCAGCAGCGCAAGGGGGAGAGCGTACTTCTTCTCCCGGAACCTGTTGAAGCGGCTCTTGAGGTCGTCAGGCGATGACATCATCGCTCGGCATGGCAATGCTGGCTTTAAATCTTGTGCCCTCGCTTTCGACCATGTCCGTCAGGCAGGAATGGCCTGCCCTGGCGGCGTCACTTGGCCTTTCGTTCCTTGGAGGAGGTCATTACGATCCTGATCCTCTTCCCGGCAGGCACCTCGATGATCGTCTCGTCCCTCAAGCTGCGCTCCGCTATCTCTTTCTCCTTGCGGACCTTCTTGTTCGCCTTGAGCATCTTCTCGTCCACCTCGTCGAGGAGCATGACGCTCAGCTTCCGCGGTTCTTCCGATGCGGCCAGTATAAGCTCTCCCAATTCATTCACCTGTTCGTTGATTTGTGAGGTCCGGACCGCCCCGCTGGGGCCGCATGTCTATGCTAAAGGACCTTCGCTCGACTTCCGTATCCTCTCACCCACGATAGTGTTTTCGATTGCGTTCCGCCGGTCCGGGCCATCGCCGGCGATAGTCTAAATATCCCCGCAGGAGAGATGGGGTTGAGGCCGAGGGAAAGATGACGACCATACTGGTGGCCGTGGGGGGCAATGCCATCCTGGGGAGGGGCCAGAAGGCCACTCTGGAGGACCAGATGGGGAACCTGAGGGCGACCTCGGCGCAGATCGCCCGGCTGGTCCGCGACGGGCATGAGGTGGTGCTGACCCACGGCAACGGGCCCCAGGTGGGGAGCATACTGCTCCAGAACGAGCTGGCCGCCCGGGAGGTCCCGCCCATGCCCCTGGACGCGTGCGTGGCGGAGTCCCAGGGCCTCATTGGCTACATGATGCAGCAGACCCTTACCGAAGCGCTGAGGTCGGAGGGCTGCCGGAACACCGTCACTTGCGTGCTCACCAGGGTGCTGGTCGACGAAGCGGACGAGGCGTTCAAGGCGCCGTCCAAGCCCATCGGTCCGTACTACCGCGAGGAGGAGGCCCGGACCCTGAGGGATGAAAAGGGTTGGGTCATGGTGGAGGACCGCGCCCGGGGCGGGTGGCGGCGCGTGGTCCCCTCGCCCCGGCCGGTGAGCATCGTGGAGGCGTCCGCGATCCATCGGCTGGTGTCCGGCGGGGACGAGGTCGTGATCGCCGCGGGCGGGGGCGGCGTTCCCGTGGTGGAAAGGGGCGGCAGGCTGGAGGGGGTGGAGGCGGTGGTGGACAAGGACCTCTCGGCGGCGTGCCTGGCGAGGAGCGCCCGGGCATCGCTGATGGTGTTCCTCACCGACGTGGAGCAGGTGTACCTGGACTACGGCACTGCGAGGCAGAGGCCGATATCCTCGATGACCGCGGACGAGGCGGAAAAGTACCTCCGGGAGGGCCAGTTCCCGCCCGGCACCATGGGGCCCAAGATCGAGGCGGCGGTGCGGTTCCTCCGTTCAGGCGGGAAAAGGGCGCTTATAGCTCAACCGCAATGTATACATAAGGCTTTGGCGAGTAAGGCGGGAACTCAGATACTTCCCAGGTGAACAAGTGGCCCTGACCATAGATGAGCAGATCAAGGCGATCGAGGACGAGATCCTTAAGACCCAGAAAAACAAGAAGACCGAGGGTCACATAGGTCTCCTCAAGGCCAAGATCGCCCGGCTGAAGATGGAGCAGGAGAAGCGCCGCGCCGCGTCGGGGGGCGGGGGCCAGGGATACTCGGTCAAGAAGTCCGGCAACGCCACCGTCGCGCTGGTGGGATTCCCGAGCGTCGGGAAGTCAACCCTTCTCAACAAGCTCACCGACGCCAAGAGCGACGTGGCCGCATACGCCTTCACCACCCTGGACGTCATCCCCGGCATCCTTTACCACAAGTACGCCAAGATCCAGATCCTGGACATGCCTGGTCTTATCCGCGACGCCTCCAAGGGCAAGGGGCGCGGCAGAGAGGTGCTGGCGGTGGTGCGCACCTCCGACCTGGTCATGTTCGTCATCGACGTGTACGAAACGAACATCGACGTGCTGGCCGCTGAGCTGTACAACACCGGCATCCGGCTGAACACCCGCCCTCCCAACGTGGTCATCACCAAGACGGACAAGGGCGGCATCGAGGTCAAGCCCACCGTCACGCTGACCAAGATCACCTCGGAGATGGCCGCCGACATGGTCGGCGCGTACGGGTACGTGAACGCGGAAGTGATCATCCGCGAGGACGTGGACGAGGAGCAGCTCATCGACGCCCTCACCGGGAACCGCGTGTATCTCAAGGCCATGGCGGTGGTCAACAAGATCGACCTGGCGGACGAAAAACTCGTCGCCAACGTCAAGAAGAAGCTGGCTGGCTGGAACCCCGTGTTCGTGTCCGCCAACAAGATGATGCACATCGACGATCTGAAGGAGGCGATCTACCGCAAGCTCGACTTCATCCACGTGTTCCTCAAACCCCAGGGGCAGGACGCTGACATGGATGAGCCGATGGTCATAATGAACGGCTCCACCGTCGGGGACCTCGCCGACCGCATCCACCGCGCCTTCAGGAAGAACTTCCGCTACGCCATCGTATGGGGGAAGAGCGCCAAGTTCCCCGGGCAGACCGTCGGGGTGGACCATGTGCTCATGGACGGGGATATCGTGACCGTGGTGGTCAAGAGGGGCGGGGAGTGAGCTCCCCAGCTTATTGCTGGACGCTCCTGGAACGGCATCGCAAATAGTTTTATAACGCGTTCCCAATGTGGCAGGGATGATCCAAAGGCCAAGGGGGACCCGGGACTTCGGCCCCGAGGAGATGGAGAAGAGGCGGTACCTGGAAGGCCTGATGCGCGCCGAGGCCGCGGTGTTCGGCTTTCGCGAGGTCGCGACCCCCATCTTCGAGCACACCGAGCTTTTCACCCTCAAGTCCGGACCGAACGTGGTGGAGGAGATCTACGCGTTCCAGGACAAGGGCGGAAGGGACATCTCGCTGCGTCCCGAGCTCACCGCTCCGGTGATGCGGTTCTTCGTGAACGACCTCTCCACCTCCCCCCGGCCGCTGAAGATGTTCTACTTCGGGCAGTGCTTCAGGTACGAGCGGCCGCAGTCCGGCCGGTACCGCGAGTTCTTCCAGTTCGGCGCCGAGCTCATCGGCAACCTCGGCCCCGAGTCGGACGCTGAAGTCATCGCCCTGGCAGCCTCCATAATGAAGCGCATCGGGATCAAGGAGTACAACATCCGCATCGGGCACATCGGAGTGCTCCGGGGAATGCTGGCCGAGGCCGGCGTAACCGCGGAGAACGCTCCCCCCATCCTGCAGAAGCTGGACAAGAAGGAGTACGATGAGGCCCGCCTCCGCATGGCCGGCGCCGGAATGGTCCCCGAGCAGATCGAGAGGGTCATTGAGATCACCCGAACGGTCGGTCCGATCGGTACGCTGGACAAGATCGGGGGCGACGCCAAGGCGCACCTGCAGGCCATCTTCCGCATCCTGGCCGACTATGGCATCACCAATGTCGAGGTCGACCTGGGGGTCGTCAGAGGGCTGGACTACTACACCGGCATGGTGTTCGAGATGGACGCGCCGTCCCTGGGAGCGGAGAAGCAGATCTGCGGCGGCGGCTCCTATTCTCTCACCGAGCTGTTCGGCGGGGAGAGGACATTCTCCACCGGTTTCGGCATAGGGTTCGACAGGACCCTTCTGGCTTTGGAGAAAGAAGGGTTCCAAGCCCCCGCCCACGCTGTTGACGCGTACGTCATACCGGTCACCGAGGCGGTGAAGGACCAAGCCTTCAGGATCGCCGGCCAGCTCCGCGGCGCGGGCGTCAGCGCCGAAGTGGACCTGATGGGCAGGAACATGTCCAAGAACTTCAAGTATGCCGCCGCCATCAACGCCAGGAATGCCGTCATCGTGGGCGAGAAGGAGCTGGCCTCCGGCTCGGTGGCGGTGAGGGACATGACCTCCGGGGAGCAGAAGATGGTAAAGCTGGAAGAACTGCTGCCGGAGATTGAACGGGCGAATAAGTGATGCCCGAGGCCGGAGCTTGGTGGGGATTCGGAGGAAAACTACTTAGGAGGAGAGTTGAGCCGCCGACCTCAGGCACTAATCCTGCCTAATTCTGTTCTTCTATATAAAGATGTGCTATTTTCTTGAACACGCCCCGTAGGATGGGGCGCGCCGCTCCGGCCCCCGCCAGGCCAGTCTATCTCTCCACGTCGAAATAGATGCGCATCAAGGTGTGGTACTCCACGATCTTGTTGCCTTCCACCTTGCAGTCCAGCTCCTTGACGGTCGCCCACCGTATGTTGCGCACGGTCTTGGCCGTTTCGTTCACCGCGTCCTGCGCGGCCTTGTCGAAGCTCTCGTTGGACACGCCCACTATTTCCAGTACCTTCTCGACCATCTCAACACCCGCCATATCAATGGCAGGCGGGGGTTCTTATTTGTTCGGGACGCCTCGCGGGGTGAGGGAGGACATGACGTCCAGCTCCTGGTTCAAAAGCGCGTCGGCCCGCGAGACCATCTTGTTCTCCCGCGGGACGTGGCGAAAGGTGGCCTTCCTGAACCCGGCCATGAGCCTCCTGACCTCCTCCAGCTTCGGCCTAAGGTTGGAGGCCTTGCAGGCATACTGGCCGTTGACATGCTTGACCACCAGCTCGGAGTCCATCACCATCTCCACCTCGTCGGCGCCCAGGACCTTCGCCTCGTTCAGCCCGGCGATGGCCCCGTTGTACTCGGCCTCGTTGTTGGTGATCTTGCCGGCGTACCTGGCGAACTCCTTGATGACCTTGCCGCTCTCGTCGGTCACGACGACGGCGAACGCGGAAGGGCCGGGATTGCCGCGGGCCCCTCCGTCGGTGTAGATGATGAGCTTCATTGGACCGCCTGGTCCCTCAATCTCAATGGTCTGTATAAAATGAACGCTCTCAATCCGACACGATGGACCGCCGGAGCTCTACGCACTGGTTCTTGTCGTTGACCAGTACTATCCTGGGCGCGATGGGCTTGTCGGAATACTCGAAGGCCATGATTATAATGCGATCGCCCTGCTTCACCAGCTTGGCCGCGGCGCCGTTGACGCATATGACTCCGGAGCCGCGCTTGCCTACCACGGTGTATGTTTCGAACCTGGCACCGTTGTCGACATCGGCTATCAGGACCTTCTCCCCTTCCCAGATGTCGGACTTTTCCAGGAGGTCCTGGTCGATGGTGATGCTCCCCACGTACTCGGGGTTGGCGTCGGTGATGACGGCGCGGTGGATCTTGCCGCGCAGCAGGCAACGCATGAATAGAGCATAGAGAGCTAGTTAAAAAATTTTGTTAATGCGGCATACGCGGTGTCGAAGCGCCTGGAGGGGGCATAGTGTTACGGGGGTATCGTAACTTGTTACGCCAATCTATTTATGCCGCTTACCATTTACACTCGTTCCGGTCCGCCGAACGGCCCCGGGACGGACAAGGGGATTTCAATGGCAAGAAGAGGACTGATAGCGATTTTTATCGTGGCCGTGCTGCTCGTGGCCAGCATGGCGGCGGCGTTTGCGCTCTTGGGCGGCAGCCCGGACGATGGCCCTGGCGGGGACGGCATATCGATCATAGATGACCGGGGCAAGAACGTGACCTTGGCTAAGGCTCCTGAAAGGATAGTCTCGCTGGGCTCCTCGTTCACTGAGATAATCTTTGACCTGGGCCGCATCGACGCTGTCGTGGCGGCGGATTATTCCAGCATGTGGCTGGCACCGTATGCCGCGAGCGGCATCATCAATCTAAACCAGGTAAGCAGCCTGAACGTGGAATCGATCCTCGCCCATGATCCGGACCTCGTAATAATCTGGAACTATAATATGTACCAGTCCTTCATCGGCAACATGGAGAAGGCCAACATAACTGTCCTGGCGTTTAACCCAACGAACGTCGACACCGTACTGAGCACCATCTCCCGCCTTGGCACGGCTATTGGGGAAGAGGCGAACGCCACTGCCTTAGTGAGCGGCATGCAGGAACGCATTGACACCATCACCGCGATGACGTCAACCCTTTCCGACTCGCAAAAGCCCCGGGTCTACCTCGAGCTCAAGACCATGGGAGGACGGGCTGCCGGTAGCGGCACAATATCCGATGAGCTAATGGTCATGGCTGGCGGGATCAATATATGTAACGACGTGTCCGGTACCTGGGACGTCCAGGAATCCATCATCAATGATAGGGACCCAGATATAATCGTCATCGAGAACGGCGGCAGGGCCACCGCCGACCTGGTCTCGTTTCTGTCGCCAAGCGTGACGGCCGTATCCAAGAACCAGATATATCGCATCGCCGATGGGACCATAACCACCAGCCCAAGCATGGTGGACGCCCTGGAGAACTTGGCGAAATGGTTCCACCCGGAGCTGTTCGATTGACCCCTTCAGCCGAGGCGGCCACAGGGCGGACCTAGGATACATTGGAGGAACGGACAACGTGACCACTAGCACGGAGGCACTAAACATCGCAGAGCTCCAGAGCACCAGGGCTCTAAAGTGGGCCATCACACTGGTCGGCCTGGTCCTAGTGCTAGCGGCCACCATCATGGTCTGCCTGGGGATAGGCGCGGTATCCATCCCGTTCCATGATGTCCTGGCGTCCCTGATCGGAGGGGCCTCCGACACGGACCGGTGGATCGTGGTCAATCTTCGATTGCCGCGCATCCTCTTGGCTTGCCTGGTGGGCGCCTCTCTCGCCGTGGCCGGGGCGACCATGCAGGGCTTGTTCAGGAACCCTATGGCCTCCCCGTCCGTCCTGGGCATATCATCCGGCGCAGCCTTCGGCGCGGCCCTGGCGATGGTGCTGGGCATATCGTGGATCGGGGGCTCTTTCGCCATCCCCGCGATGGCCTTTGTGTTCTCTTTCGTCACGCTGTTCCTGGTCTACTCCATCTCCCGCACCCGCAATGGGTACGTTCCGGTGGAGACCCTACTCCTGGCCGGCATCGCCGTCGGATCGCTGTTCAGCGCCCTGGTATCGGCGATGCAGTACTTCGCCGGGGAGCAGCTATCGGGAGTGGTGTTCTGGCTCATGGGCGGGCTCAACAATGCCACCTGGGACCAGGTACTGGTGTCCCTTCCCGCTATAATCTTGGGCTGCTCGGTGATGATGGTGCTGTCTCGCGACCTCAACGCCATGATGGTCGGCGAGGAGCAGGCCGGGAACCTGGGCATCAATGTCAACCAGGTGCGTATCGTCCTGCTTCTGGCAGCGTCCTTGGTCACCGCCATGGCCGTTTCCGTGTCCGGGGTCATCGGTTTCGTCGGCCTAATCATCCCGCACGTGATACGCACCCTGGTGGGGCCGGACCACCGCATCCTGCTGCCCTGCTCCATAGTGGGCGGGGCGCTGTTCCTGGTCCTGACCGACACCCTGGCCCGGATTATCATCGCGCCCGCGGAGCTGCCGGTGGGCATCATCACCTCCCTGCTGGGCGCGCCGTTCTTCATTTACCTGTTGATGACCCGCAAGCGGACCATGGGGTGGTAAGATGGTGCAGATCGCCGTCAACGGCGTCCGATTCAGCTACAACAGCTCCGAAGTGCTTTCCGGGGTGAGCATGGAGGCCCGGGAGGGCGAGATCATCGGCATCCTGGGGCCCAACGGGTCGGGAAAGACCACCCTGCTGAAGTGCATGAACCGCGCCCTCTCCCCCAGTTCGGGGACGGTGCTCATCGAGGGCAAGGACCACTCCAAGATGTCAAAGAAGGAGATCGCGCTCCAAGTAGGGGTCGTACCGCAGAACGGCGGCGTGAACTTCCCGTTCACGGTCCTGGACGTCGTCATGATGGGCCGCACTCCGGCGCTGAAGAGGTTCGAGCCGGAGACCGAACAGGACATCGACATCGTGAAGGAGGCCATGGAGAAGGCCAACGTGGTGCACCTCGCCGGCCGGCCGGTCAGCGACATCAGCGGCGGGGAGATGCAGAGGGTCATCATCGCCAGGGCGCTGGCGCAGAGGCCCCGGATAATGCTCCTGGACGAGCCGACCCTCCACCTGGACATCAATCACCAGCTGGACATCCTGGACCTGATCCACTCCCTGGCCAAGAAGCAGAAGATGGTGGTGATCATCGTCACCCACGACCTCGGCCTGGCGGCGAGGTACTGCGATCACATCGTGCTGATGAAGGGCGGGTCGGTCCAGGCGGCGGGGGCGGTGCCGGAGGTCCTTACCTCTGACAACATGAGGAAGGTGTTCTCCATCGAGGCCGAGCTGCAATTCGACCAGCGCACCGGCGCGTACGGCGTGACGGTGCTGCGGTCCTACCCCTGCAGCGGCGCCGACGTTCCGGTCTGACGCGGTCACTTTTATTAGCGATGACTGGCCCTAGCGCTCTGGGAGAGGGACTTGAGCAGCAACGCTGCGTTCCTGTATGGCGATGATTACATGCGCTATCAGTTCGGACCACGCCACCCGTTCCAGCCGGTGCGGGAGAAGCTGACCCTGGACACCGTCGCCTCCCTGGGAGTTTTCGACAAATGCGGCGCTAGGGTGATCGACCCCACCCCGGTGGACATGAGGCGCCTGAACGCCGTCCACCCTCCCGAGTACGTCCGCTTCGTGGAGAGGACCTGTGCCGCGGGCGGCGAGCTGGACCGCGGCGACACTCCCGCCGTCCCGGGACTGTACGAAGGCGCCCTGTCTGTGGTCGGGGGGACCCTTCGCGGCGCCAAGGGCATCATGGAGGGGGAGTTCGACCACGCCTTCAATCCCGGGGGCGGGCTGCACCATGCTCACCCCGGTAGGGCTTCGGGCTTCTGTGTTTTCCACGACATCGCCGTGGCCGTGCGGGCCCTTCAGGAGGAGTATGGGCTCCGGCGCATCGCGGTGGTGGACATCGACGGTCACCACGGCGACGGGACCCAGGAGATCTTCTATGGGGAAAGGGTGCTGACGATCTCCCTGCACCGGTTCGGACGCTACTTCTTTCCAGGGTCCGGCAGCACCGGGGAGATCGGGGAGGGCGAGGGGGAGGGCTGCAACATCAACGTCCCCCTGCCCTCCGGGACGGATGACGAGCTGTATCTGAAGGCGTATCGGGCTATCGCCGTCCCCGCCCTGCGCGCGTACCGGCCGCAGCTGATCATACACCAGTTCGGGGCGGACGGCCACTACAAGGACCCGCTGGTCGGGCTGGGCCTCACCACCCGCGGCTACGAGGAGATCGCCCGCCTGACCCATGGGCTGGCGCACGAGCTGTGCGGCGGCAAGTACCTGGTGGTGGGCGGAGGAGGCTATGACATCGACGCCACCAGGCGAACATGGTCGATTATGTTCTCCATCCTGGCAGGGGCGAATGAGGATGTGCGCGATATGCTGGAGGGCCTGCATGACCACGGCGGTCCCCGCTCGGGCCGGGAGATCGAGGTCAAGGTGGACGAGACGATAGAGGCGCTCGGAAAGAACTCGCTGCCCCTTTTAGAAGAGATGGTACGCTTCGCTTGAGTTCGCAGCGCTTAAAAACGTCGAGAATTCGTGAGTGGCGCCCTGGTCGGGATTTGAACCCGAGTCGAAGCCTCGACAGGGCTTCATGATAGGCCGCTACACTACCAGGGCTTGCATTCGACCACAATATGTAAGTCCTATATATGGCTTTTCTAACCGGACCACTTGCTGGAGATGCTGGGAGATGCGGCCGTCCAACATCCGACGGTCTTGGCGCTTCCTTATCCCGGCCGACGCGCCCCCTGTGGGCCGTTCAGAGGTCCTCGGTCACCCGCCGGCGGACCCCGCGTTCCCCTACCGCGGCCACGTGCCAGTAGGTATGCTTGTTCAGGGGGTGCAACCTCCGGTGCTTGGCAGCGAAGCTCCGGGCGCATTTCTCCGCGGCCTCCTTGGTGCCGTGTCGATGGCCGCACGGCCCGGCGATGGTCGACCTGGCCTCGTAATAGAGGACCGAGGTCGCCCGTTCCTCCGCTTTGCTTCTGGCCTCGCGCTTCATCTTGGACCGGGACGCCCCATCGCCGTGGGGTCGGAAAAAGATTGCCGGCCTCTCTACCGCCGCACGAATCATCACATCACCTTTATGTGGGCGTCCTTGGATAATAGCCGAGGAGCTTCACCATGGATGGAAAGAAGGTCAGCGACTACATGGCCACGGAGATAGTGTCGATCCCTCCGGATTATACCGTAGGACAGGCCAGACAGGAGCTGATCAACAGCGAGTTCCATGGGCTTCCGGTGGCGGAAGGAGACCACATCATAGGTTTCGTCACCGCCAAGGAGCTGCTGCGGGCCATCGACCGCCCTGATGTCAAGGTACGCGACATCATCCGGGTCGGTACCATTACCGTCACCCCGGACATGGACATCGACGATGCCTCCAGGGTGCTGTTCCGCTACGGCCTGCGCAACGTGCCGGTGGTGGACACCGACGGCAAGGCCGTGGGGATGCTCTCCAACATCGACATAATACGGTCCGCCATCGAGAAGGCCACCCCTAATAAGATCAACATGCTCAAGACCTTCCTGGAGCAGAAGCACGGCATCAAGATCGCGGTGAAGCGGAGGATCATACCCATCGAATCTCTAAGGCCCACACAGCATGAGGTCTACGCCGACGAGCTCCGCGGGCGGCAGTATGAGATAAGGAAGGGTCTGGTGGAGCCTCTCATCGTGATCCAGAAGAACAGCCACTATGTCCTGGTGGACGGGCACCACCGCGTGCTGGCGGCCAGGGACATGGGGGTGCGGCAGTTCCAGGCCTTCGTGCTGGAGCTCGACCGGGACGTCGAGCTGGGGATGGAGAGATCGGCCGAGGAGCTGGGGGTCAGGACCCTGGACGATGTGAAGGTCATCGAGGGCGATCACCACCCGCTGGTGAGGGTCGCCACCCGGCTGATGAAGGACGATGAGAAAGTGAGCTCGCGGTGACGATCGAGGCCCGCTCCACTATCTCCCACTGTTTTGGGACAATGAAACATCTATAGATCATATAACCAATACTTAATTTAACATGGGCGCATCCACCCGGGGACGTTCAATGAGGATGAAGGTCATTACCGTTTCATCGGTGTTCCCGGCCACGCCGGATGAGATATGGGCACGGCTAGTCCAAGTGGAAACACTGCAATATGTCGCGGCCCCCTATGCCGCGTTCTCGCCCGTCGACCCTGAGGAGGGCACCGCGTGGGAAGAGGGCGCCGTCCTTCGCTTCCGCCTGCGCGTCTGTGGGATAATTCCTATGGGGATGCACACCGTCAAGGTGAAAAAGTTCGACAAGGCCAGCCTTGCCGTTCAGACCGTTGAGGGCAACAAGACCGTGCCGGTCTGGAACCACAAGATCGCTCTCGTCCCTATCGACTCGTCGTCCACACGCTATACCGACGAGGTGGAGATCTATGCCGGCCGACTGACCGGCCTAGTATACCTCTGGAGCAGGTCCTTCTATCGCCACCGGCAAAGGAAATGGCTGAAGCTGCTTTCGGACAGGTCATAAAAAGTAAAAGGCCGGCAGGCGGGCAGCTCGTGCTCCGCCCGCCTCGCATCGCGAAGGGGTTTACCGCTTCTGACTTCTGACCGCTTCCAGCAGGAGCCTCTGCTCCGCCGCCGCGATGTTGCTGATGCTCTTGACCACGGTATCGGGGTTCAGGGAGATGGAGTCGATGCCTTCGCGCACCAGGAACTCCGCGAACTCAGGGTACACGGAGGGGCCCTGGCCGCAGATGCCCACCGGGACTCCCTTCTTGTGGGCGTGCTTGATAAGGTGGCCTATGGCGCGCTTTATCGCATCGTTCCTCTCATCGAAGTATCCCATCTTGCCCAGGATGTCGGAGTCGCGGTCCGCGCCCATGGTCAGCTGGGTAAGGTCATTGGATCCGATGGAGAAGCCGTCGCACACCTCCGCGAACTCCTCGGCCATGAAGATGATGGCCGGAACTTCGGCCATCAGATAGAGCTTGAAGTCCCGGCTGCGATAGAGGCCCACCTCGTTCATCATCTTCTCGATCTTCTTGACCTCGTCGACGGTGCGGACGAACGGCAGCATGACCCACACGTTCTTCAGCCCCATCTCGTCGCGGGCCTTCTTGATGGCCTTCAGCTCGGCCACGAACGCCGCGCGGTAAGAATCGGTGACGTACCTGGAGCAGCCGCGCCACCCGATCATGGGGTTCTGCTCCTTCGGCTCGTACTTGGCCCCGCCCTTCATGTCGTGGTACTCGTTGGTCTTGAAGTCGGAGGTGCGCAGTATCACGGGCCGGGGGAAGAAAGCCTTCCCCACGATCCCGATGCCCTGGGCCAGCTTGTTCACGAGCTCGTCCTCCCGGCCCTGTTCGATGAGGGCGCAGGGGTGCTCCTGGACATAGGAGGTGAAGAGGAACTCGATGCGCATCAGTCCGACCCCCTGCACTGGCAGGTCCGCGTACTCCGTGGCCTTCTGGGGCACTCCGACGTTGAGCATGATCTTGGTCGCGGTTACCGGGACAGAAACGGAGGTCGCCACCGCCACTGCGGCAGGTTTCTCCTCGTTCTTCTCCACTCCTTCGTACACTACGCCCATCTGCCCGTGCACGGTGACCTCCATCCCTTCCTTCAGGGAGGTGGTGGCGTCGGTAGCGCCGACGACGCAGGGGATGCCTAGTTCCCTGGCGACGATGGCGGCGTGGCAGGTCATCCCGCCCTCATCCGTAACGATGGCGGCGGCCCGGGTCATGGCCGGCACCATGTCCGGCGTGGTCATCTGAGTGACCAGCACGTCACCTTGCTTCACGATGTCCAGGCTCATTCCCTCGTTGTATATCCGGACGACGCCTCCGGCGGTCCCGGGGCTGGCCCCCAGTCCCTTCACCAGGATGGTGCGGCTCGACTCCATCTTGTTGTCCTCCTCCTTGCTTCCCTTGCTGTCGTTGCCGACGGAAACAGTGGTGATGGGGCGGGCCTGCACGACGTACATCTCCCCGCCCTCCATGGCCCACTCGATGTCCATGGGGCGATCATAGTGCATCTCGATGCGGTTACCGATCTCCGCAAGCTCCAGGATCTGCTCGTCGGTGAGCTTCTGGCCCTTGGCTTTGTCCACGGGAACGTCGCAGCGGACGCACTCCCCGCTCTCGCCCCGCACCAGCTTCCAGGACTGGTTGGAGATGCGCTTGTTCAGGATCTTGCGGTGGAACTTGTCCACCACGTAAGTGTCAGGGGTGACCTTTCCTCCCACCAATGCCTCCCCCAGGCCGTAGCCGGCCTCGATGATGATGTGCGGCAGCTCGGAATTGGGGTCTATGGTGAACATGATGCCCGACTGCTCGGAATTGATCATGCGTTGCACCACCACCGCCAGCTTGACCTTGCTGTGGTCGAAGTCCTTGGAGGCGCGATAAGAGATGGCCCTGGGGGTGTACAGGGAGGACCAGCACTTCTTGACGCAGATCAGGAGTGACTTGGGTTCGGACACGTTCAGGTAGGTGTCCTGCTGACCGGCGAACGAGGCGGTCGGAAGGTCCTCCGCGGTGGCGCTGGAGCGGACCGCCACCAGGGGATACTTGCCCTTCCCCAGCTTCTTGTACTCCTCCACGATCTCGACCTCCAGGTCCTTGGGGATGGTCCCCTTCTCGAAGGCGGTGCGGATGGTGTGCGAGGCCTCCTGTAGCGCGGCATCGGAGTTGACGTCCAGATCCTTCATAGTGGACTCCAGGACGCCGGTCAGGTCATTGTGTTCCATGAAATAGTCATATGATTCGGTGGTCAGCACGAACCCGGGAGGGACGTCGAAGCCTGCTCCCGTTAGCTCCCCGAGGTTGGCCGCCTTTCCGCCCGCGATTGGTATATCGTCTACTCCAAGATTCTTGATGCTCATAATACGCTTCATATCACAATCACCGGAATGCTCCGCTCTATCGCTAACATGGAGCAAATGTCAGATAAAGTCGTTGGTATTAAAACCTACCATCCTGCTGGGAACGCGGAGCGAGCATGCCTCCTACAACGATCGACTGGCCCGGCCTATCATATCTTAAAAAAGAAGTAGAAGTGGCGAAGGTCCGGCAAAGGATGCCGCCGACCTCTGCGCCGCTGAGCCGGTCGGAGGATCGGCCGTTCCTCGCATCACTTATCTGTCACGCCCCTTCAGGTCCGGCCGAACGGCGGGCCAACGCCCTGCCCCGGCGCATCCCTGCGGTTTTCAGAACCACGTCGCGGAGCGCCCCTCAGGGAACAGGGACCGGATCGGCAGCGGCCTCGGCCAGCATGACCGCGGCGCATCCTTTCGCCCCGCGCCTCGGCATCCCGAGGATGAAGTAATAATGCCAGAGGGGCGGCCTCACCCCCTGTGCCGCAACGCAACGGACTGCGTTTTCGTTCGAATTCCTTCAACAGATTTCGAATCTCGCCAGAAAATTATTGATTATTCGCAGATTTAACGACCTGAATGGGGCGTTTATAGGATAATCTTAAATAATTTCAAGATTACAGGGAGGCCAAAGCGAGGGAATTGATTGAGGACATTGGAAATCAGATGGCACGGCAGAGGCGGTCAAGGAGTTGTCACCGCGAACGAGATCCTGGCCGGTGCCGCTCTCCAGGAAGGCAAATACATGAAGGCCTTCCCGGAGTTCGGCCCAGAGAGAATGGGCGCCCCCATACGCGCTTTCGCCAGAGTATCCGATGAGCCTATCAAAGTGCACAGTCAGGTCTACTTTCCCGATTACGTGATCGTCCTGGACCCCACCCTTATCGGCAACGTGAACGTGCTCGAGGGGATGAAGGCCGATGGCGGACTGATCGTCAACTACCCTGACGGCAAGGACCACCTCAGGAAGGCGTTGGCCACCGATCTGGAGGTCCATGTCGTGGACGGCACCAAGATCGCCCTCGAGACCGTGGGCAGGCCCCTGGCCAACACCGCCATGCTGGGCGCTCTGGTCAAGGTCTCCGGCATCGTGGAGCTGGACAGCGTGAAGGATGAACTGCGGGCCAAGCTGGGGGGTAAGCTCCCCCAGAAGGTCGTGGAGAAGAACGTGCTCAGCGTGGAGAGGGCCTACCAGGAGGTGGACTGATGGCGGCCGAGCGCATCCCCGTCATAGTCGATCCCGGCACCGCCCGGGAGTACCAGACCGGCTCATGGCGCTCCAAGCGCCCGGTGGTGGACAAGGAGAAGTGCATCGACTGCCTCATCTGCTGGATGTACTGTCCTGACAACTCCGTGCTGGTGGAGAACGGCGAGATGAAAGGTTTCAGACTTACTCACTGCAAGGGTTGCGGCATCTGCGCGCACCACTGTCCCAAGAACTGCATCACCATGGTCGAGGAGGGAGAGAGATGAAGCGAATGGCAATGAACGGTGACCAGGCGGTCGCCCTGTCGTGGAAGCAGATAAACCCGGACGTCTGCGCGTCCTATCCGATCACTCCTCAGACCATCATCGTGGAGGCGTTCTCCGACTTCGTCGCCGATGGCGAGGTCGACACCGAATATGTGTGCACCGAATCGGAGCACAGCTCCATGAGCTTATGCATAGGTGCCTCCGCCGCGGGCGCGAGGGCCGTCACCGCCACCGCCTCCGCGGGCCTAGCGTACATGTGGGAGGTGCTGTACATCGCCGCCTCCATGAGGATGCCCATCGTCATGACCGTGGCCAACAGGGCGCTCTCCGGACCGATCAACATCCACTGCGACCACTCCGACGCCATGGGCGCGAGGGACAGCGGCTGGGTGCAGATCTTCGCCGAGAACGTGCAGGAGGCTTACGACAACTCCATCATGTCCTTCCGCATCGCCGAGCACATGAAGGTCCGCCTGCCGGTCATGAACTGCCTGGACGGCTTCATCGTCACCCACGCCATCGAGTCCCTCAGCCCCATAGCGGACGAGGACGTCAAGAAGTTCGTGGGAGAGTTCAAGCCGGTCATGCCCCTGCTCGATCACAAAAACCCCCACACCTTCGGCCCGTTCGACATGCCCGAGTACTATTACGAGCACAAGTACGCGCAGGCCATGGCCATGAACAACGTCCTGTCGGTGATCGACGAGGTCCACAAGGACTTCGAGAAGCTCACCGGCCGCAAGTATGATTTCATCGAGACCTACCGGACCGAGGACGCCGACTACGTCGCCATCGCCATCGGCTCCACCGCCGGCACCCTGAAGCAGGTCGTGGACGACATGAGGAAGGAAGGCCACAAGGTCGGCAGCATCAAGCTCCGGGTGTTCCGTCCCTTCCCGTACGCCGCCGTCGCCAAGGTGATGGAAGGCAAGAAAGGGGTCGCGGTCCTGGACCGCGCCATCAGCTTCGGGGCCTGCGGGCCGCTGTTCGCGGAGGTCCGCTCCGCCGAGTTCGACAACCGCAACCACCCCAGGACCGTCAACTACGTCTACGGCCTCGGCGGCAGGGACGTGGGAGTGGAGGACCTCAAGCAAGTGTACCGGCAGCTGGAGACCGGGACCGCGGCGACCATCAACTACCTGGGGGTGAAGCAATGATCACCATCAAAGAACTCGCGGAGCAGCCGGTGAAGCTGACCGAGGGCCACCGCCTTTGCGCGGGATGCTCGGAGCCGATCGCCGTCAGGCAGGTGCTGATGGCCACCAACAAGCCGGTGGTCGTCTCCAACGCCACCGGGTGTTTCGAGGTGTCCACCTCCGGCTATCCCTACTCCGCATGGAACATCCCATGGATACACAGCGCGTTCGGGAACGCCGCGGCCACCATATCCGGCGTGGAGAGCGCGTACCGCGTGCTCAAGAAGAAGGGCAAGGTGCAGGACGACATGCGCTTCGCCGTCTTCGCCGGCGACGGCGCCACCTACGACATTGGGTTCCAGGCGCTGTCGGGCGCGATCGAGCGGGGGCATCAGTTCCTGTTCGTCTGCCTGAACAACGAGGCCTACATGAACACCGGCATCCAGAGGAGCGGCGCCACCGGGAGAGGGGCGGCCACCACCACCTGCCCTTCGGGCACATGCATCCCCGGCAAGAGGGAGTTCCCCAAGGATTTCACCAAGATCATCGCCGCTCACGAGCTGCCGTACGCCGCCCAGGCCTCCCCCCACAACTGGAGGGACATGGTCGAGAAGGCCGGCAAGGGCTTCGAGTGCGGAGGTCCGGCGTTCATCAACGCCATCACGCCATGCCCGCGCGGATGGAGGTACGAGCCCCAGCTCACCGTCGAGATCGCCAAGCTGGCGGTGGAGACCTGCGTGTGGCCCCTCTACGAGTACGAGAGGGGGAAGTGGACCCTCACCGGCGAAAGCAAGCGCATCGCCGAGGGCAGCATGGAGAAGAGGCCGGTGACCGACTGGATCAAGGCCCAGGGCCGCTTCAAGCACCTGCAGGACCCCAAATGGAGCTCGGTCGTCGACGAGATACAGGAAAATGTCGACTTCAAGTGGGAAGAGCTCCTGCGCCTCTCCAAGCAGTGAACGTCGGCATTGAAAGGGCCTCCGGCCCCTTTCTTTTTTCATTCTTTTTTTATATCCTCATGACCTCTTTCTCTCTCAAGCCATTGTCTATCGTTAATCCAATTATTAGTGTGCATTTCGGGGGAGACTATATTAGCGCCTGCGAGGATTTCGGCGCGGTGAGGTTATGGACTGTCCCAGATGCGACATGTGCAGCGAGGTCGGGTGCAAGGCCGGCCAGCCCGTGAAATTCCAGTTCTGCCCGAGCAATGTTTCCGAGCACACCCGTGAGGAGATCATAGAGCGCTATTCGCAACCCGAGGTCCAGGGGATCATGAGGACCGCCGCGAGGGTCGAGAAGGGGACCCTGCAGGAGGTCAACGGCGTGCAGACCCCTATCCGCCCCCGGATCTCGGAGATAATGGCCTTCGCCGACGAGATGGGCTGGAAGAGGATCGGCGTGGCGTTCTGCCTGGCGGCCAGGGACGAGGCGCTCAGATTGACCAAGGTCCTGGAGGCCCGGGGCTTCGAGGTCCACTCCATCATCTGCCGGAACTTCGGCGTGAAGAAGGGGGAGATCGGCATCGCCAAGGAGGACTGCCTGAAGAGCGAGGCGGAGACGGTGTGCAACCCGGTCTACCAGGCCGAGCTGCTGAACGAGGCGGGGACCCAGCTTAACATCGTGCTGGGCCTGTGCGTCGGCCACGACATGCTGTTCAACAAGCACTCCAATGCGTACGTCACCACGCTGATGGTCAAGGACCGCATGACCGCCAACAACCCGGTGGGCCCACTTTACTCGGGCTTCTTCAGCGGTATCCTCAAGAAGTACTGAGTGGGGGGCCGCCGAACTTAGATAGCATGACCGCGCTGTTCGATGGCATGAGATCGCTCTCAGAGGAGCTGAGAAGGGCCGCTGGCGACCTGGAGGTAAGCCTGTACGGGGTGGCGGACGCTAAAGGGTTCCTGAGCCCCGAATATCAGGGGAACCGCCCCCAGGACGTCATGCCCTCGGTGCGCTCCGTAGTGGTTCTCGGAGTGCCCCTGCTGCGCGGCTCCATGGATGCGCTTCCCAAGGGCAGGGCGGAGTACCACAACTCCCTGCTGGCGGCGACGGTGACGCTGAGATACATGTCGTTCCAGCTCGCCAAGCGCATCGAGGATGCCGAGTACCTCGCTTCCATAGTCCCGGCCGAGGGCAGCGAGTTCGGCATCTGGTACGCCGACCGGGAAACGCTGAGGGCGGACGTGTCTCTGAGGTACGCCGCCTACCTGGCCGGCCTGGGCCGGTACGGGCTGAACCATTCCCTCGTCACTGAGAAGTACGGCCCGAGGGTAAGGTTCATGGGGATACTGACCGACGCCCCCCTGGAGCCTGGCGTCCCCGCCTCGGATTTCGCGCATGAGGGGTGCTCCAGTTGCGGCCGGTGCGTGGACATATGTCCGGTCGGCGCGCTCGAAAAGGATGGCACGATCCATCGGGAGAAGTGCGCCCAGTACATGTTCGGGGAGCTGGGCGGGCTCCGGTGCGGCCTCTGCCTCAAGACCTGCCCGCTGTGAGAACGCGCGGAAAGGGCTCTTAAAAATTACTGGACCTCTTCTTTCTCTTCCTGGTCCAGGAGCTCCTCCCACATGCGGAGGGTCTCCTTGGCCTCGTCCTCGTCCATCTTCTCGATGGCGAAGCCGGCGTGGACGACCACCCACTCGCCGGGGGCGGCCTCCACCAGAGAGACGTTCACCTTTCTGAGCACCCCGCCGAAGTCGACGTCGGCCTGGTGCCCCTCGATCGATACTACCTTTCCCGGTACTGCAAGACACATGGCAAATCACGATGAAATGATCTTGATGATGGCCTCGGCAGGCTGACCGCCTGTCTCTTTGAGCGCCTTGATGGCAGCTTCCCTGGTAGCCCCGGTCTGGTCCATCACCAGCTGGATATCCTCATCGGGCACGGAAGCCTCGGCGGGCTTGGCGGAGGATGCGGAAGCCTTCCGGTCCTGCACGACAGCCTCGCCGACGACCTGGAAGGTCCTCTGGCCCTGCATGTCCATCATGGTGACCGCGGCGTCCTTTACGACGTACTCCTTGTCCCTGGTCCTGATGATGACCTCTTCCACCCCGCTAAGCTCCTCGGTGGTGATACCAAGGCGCTTCATGGCCTGTTTCATCTGGCGGGGGTTCACTCCGCGCATGCCCGGCATCATAGTAGCGCTGTGTGATGCCCCCGCGGTAGTTAAAGGTTTTCGGGGAACGCCGCGGAAGTTCCGAGACGTTCCAGAGCGCTGATTACAGCACTTTCAAGTACCTCTTCAGCTCCCAGTCCGTGACGAAGGTGCGGAACTCGTCCCACTCCTGGCCTTTAATATTGATGTAGTGGTGGAATATGTGGTCCCCCAGGGTGTCCTTCATCAGCTGGCTCTCGGACATCCTGTCCAGGGCCGCCCCCAGGTTCTCCGGCAGGGAGCCGATGCCGTTGCTGTCCCTCTCCTCCGTGCACATGTGATAGATGTCCTTCTCCACCGGCTCCGGCGGAACGATCCCCTTCTCCATGCCGTCCAGGCCGGAGGCCAGCATGACCGCGAACTGCAGATAGGGGTTCCCGGAGGGGTCGGGGTTGCGAAGCTCGATCCTGGTCCTTCCGCCCCTTCCCGCGGGCACCCTGATGAGCGCGCTGCGGTTCATGTTGGCCCAGGAAATGTATACCGGCGCCTCGTAGCCGGGGACCAGGCGCTTGTAGGAGTTCACGTGAGGGGCCAGGATGGCGCAGGTCTCCCTCGAATGAGCCAGCAGGCCTCCCAGGTACTGGAAGGCGTTCTCGCTCAGTCCGAACCTGCCGGAAGGTTCATCGAAGGCGTTCTTCCCGTCCGCCGCCACCAGGCTCTGGTGTACGTGCATCCCGGAGCCGTTGGTCCCGAACAGGGGCTTGGGCATGAAGCTGGCGTACATGCCATGGCGGAGGGCGATGGTCTTCACCGTCAGCTTCAGCGTCATGATCCGGTCCGCCACCGTCAGGGCATCGTTGTACCGCATTCCCACTTCGTGCTGCCCCGGGGCCACCTCATGGTGCGAGGCCTCGACCCCGAATCCCATGTCGTCGAGGTTCAGGGTAATGTCCTTGCGCACCTCCTCTCCCTTGTCCAGGGCCATGAGGTCAAAGTAGCCTGCGGAATCGGACGGCGCGGGGATGGGGTCCCCGTTAGCGTCCAGTTTGAAGAGGAAGAACTCGAACTCCGGCCCCATGTTGCAGCCGAACCCCTTCTTCTTGGCCTTCTCCACCATCCTTTCCAGGACCCAGCGGGGATCGCCCTTGAAGCGGTTCCCGGAGTGGTCGTAGATCTGGCACAACAGCCGGGCCGTCCTGAGCTTCCCGTCCAGGGTCCACGGGTATATCTGGAACGATGATAAGATGGGCTGCGCCCGCATGTCCGATTCCTCGATGGTGGCGTAGCCGAGTATTGACGAGCCGTCGATGTACACTCCCTCGTCCAGCGCTTTCTCCAGGTTGTGGGCGGGGATGGCGACCGTCTTGACGGTCCCCAGGATGTCCGAGAACTGCATCTCGATGAACTTGATGTCCTTTTCCTTGACCTCTTTGATAATATCCTCTTTGGAGGTGACCGCTTTCGCAGGCATGTCCCACCTTATGAGAGAATAGGTATTGAATTGTTGTGCCTGATGCCGTAAGGGGGCGGAGGCCCCGTCAGAGCCTCGCTTCCAGGGCCTTCCGGACCGCCACGATGGCGCCTACCATGGCCTCTTCCGCCTTTTCCGGTGAGGGCGAGCCTCCGGTGGCAAAGTTCGGCTTGCCGCCTCCCTTCCCGCCCACCGTAGCGAGGGCCTCGTTGAGCGCGGCCACGCAGTCGATGCCCACCGAGGGGTGGCAGGCCACCACGAGAAGGAACCTCTCGCCGGCGGAGCCAAGAACGCACACCGCCTCCTCGGCGGTGAACTCGTTGGCCGCATCCATGAGCACCTTCTTGTCCACTCCCTCGAAGATGCCGGAGTACAGCTTCACCCCGCCGACCTCCGAAGGGATCAGGCCCCTCAGCGCCTGCGCTGAGTAGGAGCGCAGGGACGCCTCGGCCCGCTCCTTGGCCGCTTTCAGGTTGGCCACGGCCGACAGGAGGTCCTGGGGGCGGGAGCCCACCGACCCGGCGGCCTGCAGCGCGGCCGCGGAAAGCTCCAGGGCCCTAGCTCTCGCCTTGGCGCCCACCTCGAACTCCACCTCGTAGTCGGCGGCCGGCCGGGCGGAGGTGAACTTGGTGATGAGCAGCAGACCCAGCTCGCCGGTGTTGCGCACGTGGACCCCTGCGCAGGCGGCCCGATCGATGTCTCCGATGGAGACGACGCGGACCTCGTCGCCCGGTATGCGGTCCAGCTTGACCCTGGTCCGCTCCAGTATGGGATCGCCCTTCCTTACTACCGATTCGGTGATGGGGAGGGAGGCCTCGATGGCCTGGCGGGCCATCTCCTGGGCATTGGCGACGGCGTCCCAGTCCAGCGGCCCCTTGAGCACGAAGCTCTTCCTCTCCGGGGTGATGGCGATCTTCACCAGCTCCAGGTCGGGGCTTAGGAGCTTCAGCCGGGAGAACAGCAAGTGCTCGCCGGTATGCCCCTGCATGAGATCGTACCGGCGGGACCAGTCTATCTTCGCCTGTACGTGCTGCCCGACCGAGAGCGCCGCTCCGGTGACCTTGTGCAGGACCTTCCCGCCCTCCTGCTTGACGTCGATGACCCTCCCTCCGCCCAGCTCTCCCCGGTCGGGGTCCTGCCCCCCGCCCCCGGGGTAGAAGGCGGTCCGGTCAAGGGCGACCCAATCTCCCTTGGCCTCGGTCACGGTAGCGGAGAACTCTGCGAGGTACGGGTCGACCATGTACAACCGTTGGGTCATGCCCCATGACAAGCGAACGGGGCCGTATAAACCTTCTCGAACGCGCTCCCGCGCCGCGGCAATAATTGTATTAACGTCATGTTCGAGATAATGCCACCATGTCCTGCTGGAAATGGTTCAACACCGTCCTGGACGAGGCGGGAGTGGAGGTCACCGAGGAGAACAGGGAACGCATCGACAAGGTCATTCAGGACTACGTAGAGAACAACTCCTCAGTGGGGAGGTGCTCGGCGGTATTGCGGGAGGCGGGCTCGCAGATCGCCGAGGACAAGGGCATGAAGAGGGAGCTGGTGCAGCGCGTGAAGGCCGCCGCGCAGCCGGAGATGGCGAGGACCGCGGTCCGCACGCGATAAGTTAATATCTACCGAAGGCTTTGGGGTGTTTAGAAGCTCCCGCGGGGGCTTGAGCCTCATTCTATAGACAAAATTACTTATAGTCCCATAGTGATTAGACATTTGTCTATCTTATACGAAGGTAATTGTAATGCTAGACGAACTCGACAAGCGCATTGTAGAAGAGCTCTGCATCTCCAGCCAGGGCTCCTACCGGCAGATCGCCAAGAGGCTGGGGGTGCACCCCACCACTCTGATCCAGAGGGTGAAGAGCCTCGAGGACCTGGGGATCATTAGAGGCTACCGGGCCAACGTCGACTACCTCAAGCTCGGCTACGAGTTCATGGCCCTGGTGCACATCTATGTCGAGGGCGACGTTCTGGACGTGCAGGGGAAGATCAAAGCGATGGACAACGTGCTGGCCATCTTCGACGTCACCGGGGAGTGCGACTCCATCGCCTGGGTCGCCTGCAAGAGCCGCAACGAGTTCTCCGAGCTCATCAAGCGCATGGTGGCCATCCACGGCGTCAAGAAGACCAACACCTATGTCGTCCTGAACCTTATCAAGGACCCGTACCAGTTCATCCCTGAGATGAACGTCATCGGGGGGCCGAGCGAGGGATGAGCCTCGGCCCCGCTGATTTTCTCGTCAATAGCTGAGCGGGCGTTCCGCGATCAGCGTAACGTCCCGCGCCGAGCGGCCACCGAATGGTTTATGTCGATTGCACCCATTCGGCGGAATCGCGACTTCATATGAGGTCTTTAACATGATGAGGACACACACCTGCGGAGAACTTAGGGCCGAGGATATCGGCAAGCATGTCGAGCTGGCAGGCTGGATCAGGTTCTCCCGAGACCATGGCGGGGTGCTCTTCTTCGATGTGGCCGACGCGTACGGGACCACCCAGGTGGTCTACGACCCCGAGGGCATATCGGAAGGAGCGGACCGCGAGCGCCTGGAAAAGCTGTTCAAGTCCTTCGGCCGAGAGTCTGTAATCTCGGTCCACGGCGTGGTCAGGAATCGTGTCCCCGGCACCGAGGACGCCAGGAACCCCACCGGCCAGGTGGAGGTCATGATCGAGGACTCCAAGCTCCTCAACTCCTCCAAGCCGCTCCCCTTCGAGATCGCCGAGCAGAAGGGATCCTTGCTCCCGTCGGAGGACCTTCGCCTGAGGTACCGCTACCTGGACCTCAGGAGGGTGCAGATGGGCAACAACCTGCGCTTCCGCCATCGCCTCCTATCGGCGGCGAGAAGGGCGCTGGACGCGGAAGGCTTCGTGGAGATCGAGACGCCGGTGCTGGTGAAGGAGTCGCCCGAAGGGGCGAGGTCGTTCATCGTCCCGTCCAGGATATCTCCCGGTTCCTTCTACGCTCTGCCCCAGTCGCCCCAGCTGTACAAGCAGATGCTGATGGTCGGCGGTATGGACAAGTACTACCAGGTCGCTCGGTGCTTCCGCGATGAGGATTCCCGGGCGGACCGGCAGCCCGAGTTCACCCAGCTCGATATCGAGCAATCCTTCGTCGACGATAAGGACGTGCAGGCCGTTGTGGAGAAGATCTTGGCCAGCGTATGGAGGTCCGTCTACGGGAAGGAGCTGAAGACCCCGTTCCCCCGCATCACTTTCTACGACGCCATGCACCGCTACGGCACCGACGCGCCGGACACGCGGTACGGGCTGGAGCTGAACGACGTCACCGACATTGTCAAGGATGCCAAGTACGAGATCTTCCAGAGGATCCTGGGCAAGGGCGGAAGGGTCGTGGGCGTCAATGTCAAGGCGGAACTGACCAAGGCCACCCCCACCGACGAGAGCGCGGTCGGCCGCAACGAGGTCGACCGCCTTATCGAATGGGCCAAGTCCCAGGGCATGGGCGGCCTCACCTGGATGAGGATGACCAAGGACGGCCTGCAGAGCAACATCGTCAAGTACTTCCCCAAGGAGGTCACGCAGGCGTTGGAGGCCAAGCTGGGCGCCGAGGATGGCGACCTCCTGCTGTTCCTGGCCGGCTCCGAGATAGCCGCGCTGAAGGCCGGCGGGGAGCTGCGCCGCAAACTCGCAAGGGACCTCAAGCTCACCGAGGGCAAGGACCACCAGTTCGTGTGGCTGGTCGGCTGCCCCCTGTTCCAGAAGGACTCCCTCACCGGGCAGCTGGAACCGTTCCACCACGCCTTCGTGTGCCCGACCGCCGGGCACATCGGCGAGGACGAGGACATATGGGCCATCCAGGGCATGAGCTACGATCTGGTGCTGGACGGCTCCGAAATAGGCTCCGGCTCGGTTCGTTGCCACGACCCCGCGGTGCAGCGCAGGATCTTCAAGCTCATGGGCATGAGCGATGAGAAGATCGAGAGGGAGTTCGGCTACTTCCTCGAAGCTCTGGGCTTCGGAGCGCCGCCCCACGGCGGCATCGCGCTGGGGGTGGACCGCCTGGTATCGATACTCCTGGGCTGCGAATCCATCCGCGAGGTCATCGCGTTCCCCAAGAACAAGAAGTTCCAGTCGTTAATGGACGGCTGCCCTGACACAGTGGAGGAGGCAAGGCTCGCCGAGCTCCAGCTGCTGTGCCTGGCGGGGGACGAGGAAGAGAAGAACGAGTGAGCCTCACACTCTCTTTCCCAATTCCTTCCTCATCTTTTCCGCTATCTCTTTCGACGAGTACCGGCCCCTGGTCCCCTTCATGGCCTGTCCGATGAGGAAGTTGGCCGCCTTCTCGTTCGTTTTGAAGTCCCTGACCACCTCGGGGTGGGCGTCGACGAGGGTTGCGATGAGCTGGTCCAGGTCGGAGCCGCCCGCTTCGGGCGCCGCTCCCGCCTCCAGTTCTCTCCCTTCCGCAAGGGCGGCGATGCGCAGCTTGCCCTCGCTGTCGGTCATGGGGCCCTTGGATACCGAGACCACGATCTCCTCGACAGAGGAGCGAAGCTCCGGGGACATGCGGGGCGAGAGCCCCTTCCAGTTGGCGGACAGCGGACCTAGGGTCCAGCTCGTGGCCGCCTCAACCCCCGCCGTGTAGGCGAGGCGCTCGAACATGTCCGTCAGCTCCATGGAGGTGAGGACCATCTGCCTCGCCGCGGCGGCGGGGACGGCGTACTGCCCTTCCAGCCTGGCGGCGCGGGCCAGAGGGGTCTCGGGCACGGCCATGCGGGCGGCAATCTCCCCGATGTGGAATACCCCGAGGTCCGGCTCGCCGATGTACCCATAGTCCTCCTCGAACTCCTTCTCCCGACCGGGCATGGTGACGCCCCTCTCCTCGTCGTAGTGGCGGGTCTCCCTCACGATCTTCTTCCCGGCGGCGATGAGCTTGGATTGCCGGGTGGCCTCGAACTTCAGCGCCTTCTCCACGTTGCGGATCCCGGTAATGTTCTTTACCTCCACCCTCTCCTCGCCGACGGAGATGTTGGCGTCGGCCCGGATAGAGGTATCCTCTCCGGAGACCCCGATGAGGCTGCGCATCTCGATGAGCAGGTCGGTGAGGAAATCCCTCGCCTCCGCGGGCGAGCTCATGTCCGGCGCGGTCACTATCTCCACGAGCGGTATGCCAGATCTGTCGTAGTCGATCAGCGCCAGCTCCTCGCCGGAACGCCCCACCCTCTTGATGCGGCCGGGGTCCTCCTCGAGATGGGCCCTCCATATGCCTATGGGCTTCTGGCCAATCATGAACTTGCCGTCGGTGCCGAGCGGCGAATCATACTGGGTGATCTGGAAGTTCTTCGGCAGGTCCGGATAAAAGTAGGTCTTGCGGGAGAACCATACCGTGTCCGCGACCTTGCACTGCAGGTACTTGGCGATGAGCACGCCCATCTCCAGGGCCCTGCGGTTAAGCCTCGGCCGGGAGCCTGGGAATCCCAGGCACACCGGGCAGATGGAGCTGTTGGGGCTGTCGCTCGACGTAGAGCAGGAGCAGAACAGCTTCGATCTCGTCGGCAGCTGAACGTGTATCTCCAGACCAATCTTCATTCGCTCACCTCCGGGAAGATATAAGTGAACTCGTCCTCCCACATCTTGGCCAGGCATATCAATCGGCCCTCTTGCCAGTGCGGGGCCACCGCCTGCATGCCGACAGGGAGGCCCTCATGATAGCCGCATGGGATGGACAGGTGCGGCATCCCCGCCAGGTTCGGCGGCACCGTCAGGAAGTCGGCCTGGTACATTTCCAGCGGCTTCATCCTGGCGATCTCGTCGAAGCGCGGAGGGGTGAACGGCATGGTCGGGGTCAGCACCACGTCGTGGTCCCCGAACACCTTCTGGTACTCGCGTATGATGAGCTGGCGGACCTGGAGCGCTTTCATGTAGTAGCGGTTCCGGAAGCCCACCATCCTGGAGAACGTGCCGAGCAGTATGCGCCTCTTGGCCTCCGCGCCGAAGTCCTCGGACCTGGTCTCGGAGAAGAACTCGTTGAACCCCTGGTCGAACTTGTCGTTCATCACCCCGAACCGCATGCCGCAGTAGCGCGCCAGGTTGGTCGACGCTTCCGAGGTCGCCAGTATGTAGTACGATGAGATGGCGTACTTCAGGGAGGGCATGTTGACCTCATGTGTCTCCACCCCCATCTCCTTCAGCTTCCCGAGCGCGGCGTCGAAGGCCTTGCGGACCTCCGGGCTTAGGCCGTTCAGCGCCTCCTCGGGCACCGCCACTGAGCTAACTTTCCCGCTCATGTCCAGGGCGGGCTGCGCCTGTGAAGTGGGGTCCTTGGCGTCGGGTCCGGCGATGGCCGGAAAGTACCTCCCCAGGTCCTTGGCGGTGCGCGACAGTATGCCCACCTTGTCGAGCGAGTTGCCGTAGTCGATGAGGCCGTACCTCGATACCCTGCCATATGTGGGGGTGAGGCCGACCACGCCGCAGAACGATGCGGGACAGGAGATGGAGCCGCCGGTGCTGACGCCGAGCGCCACGTGCCCGGGGATCAGGCAGGCCGCCGCGGCCGCTCCTCCCGAGGAACCGCCGCAGCTCCTGTCCACGTCGAAGGGGTTCTTCGGCACGCCGTACCCGGAGTTGGTGCTGAAGGTCCCGAACCCGAACTCGTCCATGTTGGTCTTGCCGATCAGCAGTCCGCCCGCCTCGCGCAGCTTCCGTATGGGCGTGGCGTCGAAGGGGGGGCGATATCCTTCCAGTATCTTGCTGCCGGCGCGGGCCTGGAACTCCCTGGAGCAGAGGTTGTCCTTGGCGGAGAAGTGGAACTTGTGCCCCTGCTCGAACGCCAGAGGATCCTGGAGCCTGTCAGCGAACACGCTGTGGCGCCGGTCCGCTGCGTCCACCAGATCGGTGAGGGAGGTCATTGGACCCTCGGCCCCCTCACTCTGTCGTCCTCCGTGCGAATCAGGTCCCGCAGCTCGGAGGGCTCGCTGTCCCTCTCCACCTCGTCCTCCCTTAGGGCATCTTCGATCTTCACCGGATTGAAGTCGAACTCCCCGACCGACGGCGCCTCGTCGAGAACGGAAAAAGCGCTAAGAATATCTTCAAGGTCCGCGGAATACTGCTTCAGCTCCTCCTCGGTGAGCTTGAGCCTGGCCACCCGGGCCACTCTCAGAACGGTCTGCTCGTCCATTGCCATGATGCGACCTCAAAAGGACAATCTGGATTAAGCGCGGGGCATATAATGTTTTGTTGGGCACGGCGGTGCCCGGTCACTTCATGCACCGAAGCTAGTTAGCAAAAACCATTATAACTTGGTCAGAATTACTAGGCTTGGTGATTCGGTTGGAAGAGACTGACAAGCTTATGAAGCAGGCTTACCAAGCGCTCGAAGAGGGCGATTATTCCAAGGCGCTATCCAAATTCGACAAGGTGACCAAGACCGACGCGAACAACGCGGAGGCATGGTTCGGAAAGGCTGAGGCATCGGTTCTGGTGCCCAAGGCCAAGACCGAGGACATCCTCGCCGCGTACAAGAAGGCCGCGGAGCTGGACCCCAAGAACCCCATGTATCACAGCTCCATGGGCTCGTTCTGCGTGGAGGCCGGACTGTTCAACGACGCCGAGGGCGCGTACAAGAAGGCCGCCGAGATCGACCCCGACAACGCCCCGTACTACTACTCGGAGTTCGCGGTGGAGTACTTCAAGCGCGCGCCGGTGGTCATGGAGGCATACATGGACGACAAGACCGAGGAAATGGTCATCAAGAAGTCCTTGAAGTATCTCCTGCTGTCCATCGGGCTCGATGAGGCCGGAGCGCTGGAGCTCCTGCAGCGCAAGTGAGCCCTGCACAATATCTTCCTTTCCTCATCTTTCATCGCACCCATTGGCCGGTGGATGCTGGCCCCGCCGTATGGGGGAGTCATATTTTCTCTTATGGTCGTTCGGTCTCACATAGCGGAAGATAGGAATGAGGGGAGCGGGGCGGAAACCCATCGATGAGGTCTGAGCGGCCAAGCTAACGTTTTGCGCCAGAAAGGCATAATCGTGAAATAAGGGGCCGATGCTCTTAAACGGGGTAAAGGGATCTGGTCCCGTCGGCGGTCAAATGAAAGACGGACCCTGTCCAGCTATCTTGAGATGAAAAAGTCGGAGGTTTGCGAACATGACGAACGTGCAGGGTATGATCGAGACATGCGTGCAATGCGGAGAATGCGTCGAGGTCTGCCCCTTCTACAAAGCAACGGGAAACCCGAGCTATGGGGCCATGGCCAAAGTGGGGGCCGCCAGGTCCCTCTTTGCCGGAGAGGGACTCACGGAAGAGGGTCTCAAGACCCTTTGGCTATGCACTCGTTGCGATCGATGCGTATCGACTTGCCCCGTCGGTATTTCAGTACCAGACATCGTTCAGAGCGCCAGGGCCGAACTCAGAAGAAGAGGACAGTGGCCCCAAAAATGCTCTAACATCGCCAACGCCATCATCGAGCACGGCTCTCCCATGGCCGCGCCTCCCCAGGACCGGATCACCTATCTGGGCAAAGACCATAATGTACGGGAAAAGGCAGAATACCTGTATGTTCCGGGGTGCTGGGCCAGCGTCAGGCTCCCTGAGGTCGCCAGGGCGTCCTTCCAATTGCTTACGAAGGCCGGATTGGACATCACCACCCTCGGGGAGAAGGAGAGGTGTTGCGGCCTGTTCCTGATCGACAATGGGTTGATGGACGAGGCTAGGGAGCTCGCCGAAAAGAACACCTTGCTGCTGGAATCGACATCCGCCAAGACGGTCATCACCGAATGCCCCGGTTGTTATGATGTTTATAAAAGGGTCTATCCGGCCCTTTTTAGAGAGCCGAACTACGAAGTGATCTACATCGCGGACATCTTAAAGGACATCGTCGAGCACGGCAACATCGAGGTCAAGCATTCTGGAAGAAAGGTCATCTACAAGGACCCCTGCCCCCTGGCCAGGAGATACGACATGACGAAGGCTGCCCGAGAGGTCCTGGGCCATGTTGCCGAGGTCGTTGAATTCGAAGAGCACGGGGCGGAGGCCGTTTGCTGCGGGGCCCCTGCGGGGGTAAAGCCACTTTATCCGGAGGTGGCGAACGAGCTGGCAGGAAAGCTTCTCAAGGAAGCCAGTTCCAAAGGTGTCGATCAGGTCGGGGTAGGTTGCCCTTTTTGCATGCACCATATGAGCGGGGTCCAGAATGGTACGGAGGGCCCGTTAAGGATCCGCACCCCCTCCCAATTGATGCTCGAGAGCTTGGCTAGCGAACGGTGAGGGAATGGGCAGTCACAGAACATCAGGAGGAGCGACATCTTTACTATGAAATGACCTTGCCGCGCGAGCGCGCCGTCAATATAATCTGGTGTCCCCCTCCTCCGGGCCCGCCGAGCCGGCTACAGGGCGCCTGCGCGGCATACTTCAGGGTCGACCCGGGCGCCAGGACACCGGACGAAAAAGGGCTGATGGGGGCTACAGCAATCCCAGCAGTTCCAGGCCCTCTATCACGCCGTCGGCATGAGGCTTCGAGGCCACGTACTTGGCCGCCTTCTTGGCAGCCTCGGAGGCGTTGGCCACCGCCACCCCGTACCCGCATTGGCTCAGCGTGCAGACGTCGTTGTCGGAGTCGCCGAACGCGGCGATCTCCTCGATCTTCAGGCCCATGATCTCAGCCATCTTCCTGACCCCGGCGATCTTGCCGTGGCCTTTGTTCATGATGTGGATGGCGAACCCGGTGGCCTCGATGTTGAGGTCCCATCCCTTCAAGGCCTCCAGCACCTTGTCCAGGTCATTGCTCCGCTTCAGCCCGACCTCGGTCTTGCGCCAGTTATCGGTGAACAGCCTCTCTACCGGCATGACCGTCCGGAGGTGCTCATACGCCTTCCAGGGAAGCTCCCCGTCGAACAGCTGGTAGATCTTCTCCTGGTAGCATACCATCCCGCCGTTCTCGGCGATGATCGGCCCTCTCAGCCCCACGTACGTGGAGATGCCCAGCGCCACTGGGAGGACGTTGCCCGTGACCACGCTGACGATGGTGCCTTTGTCCTGGACCTTCCTGAGCGCCTCGACGGCGCTGACGAACATGACCTTGTTCCGGTCGGTCAGCGTACCGTCCACGTCCACGACTACGGCCTTGATCTCCGCCATGCGATCCCTCGGATGGCGGGGCGTTATGCGGTGACGCCGTAAATAGTGTTATCTGTTTCGAGCGTCCAATAATTGGTTGCTAATTATATATATCGAGAATAGGCTATACGCTCGGTCGAACGCTCGACCCCCGAACCCTTTTCAAACGCGACCGAGGTCGATGGGTGATGGAGAAGTACCTGTCGGCATAAGGTCACCAACCGAAGGGATGCTATTGATAGGAACGGAGGAGAATGCTCGCACCCGCGGTGCATCTGGTCCGGCGGGAACGGTATCAGGGGACCAGGCCACGTGCTTGCCGCAACAGTTAAATCAGGCTGGTTCCAAGAGATGGTGCGACCGGAAGCCTGGGTGCGGAGCACAGCCTGAGAAAGGGGTCGGCCGCCTTGGCACGAGTGGTGGGGCAAGTGATCCAGCGCGCAGCCGTGAGGTGCGGGAGGACGGACCGTTATGAGCCGGTCCGATAACGTCGAGGTGAACACCTCCCGGGTCGACGGTGAGGAAGGCGGGGTCATCAAGGTCCTGCTGGTCGAGGACAACCAGGGGGACACGGCGTTCATGAGGGAGATGCTGGAGGCCAGCCGCCCGCCCCGGTTCGAGATCGTTTCGGTCTCCCGCTTGCAGGAAGCGCTGGAGAGGACGACGGAATGGCAGCCGGACGTAATCCTGCTGGACCTCGGCCTGCCGGACTCCCGCGGCCTGGGAACATTGGGAAAGATGGTAGGCCGCTCTCTCGACATCCCCATCGTGGTCCTCACCGGCGTCGCCGACGAGGGCGTGGTCGCCGAGGCCATGAAGATGGGCGCCCAGGACTACCTTGTCAAGGGCCAGGTGGAGCGGGACGGCCTCGAGCGGTCCATAAGGTACGCCATCCAGCGCAAGAAGGCGATGGAGGAGATCAGGGAGAGCAACCGGCGGTACACCAGCCTGTTCCAGGATAACGGCGCCGTCATGATCATCGTGGACCCTGTGACCTCGTTCATCGTCGACGCGAACCAGGCGGCCTCTGACTTCTACGGGTACGACCTAAGCACCCTGCGGACCATGAAGATCACCGAGATCAACCAGCTGCCCCCCGAGCAGGCATACGAGAGAATGGGGCTGGCCTCCTCCCGCGACCAGAACCACTTCTTCTTCCGACACCGCCTGGCCAACGGGCAGGTGAGGGACGTGGAGGTCTACACCGGCCCGATCGCCCTTCACAGCAAGACGCTCCTGTACTCGATCGTCCACGACATCACCGACCGCAAGAGGGCCGAGGAGGAGAGGGAGCGGCTGGCCAGGGAGATGGAGCGGCAGAGCAACCTGCTTAAGGCCATGATCGACAACACTCCAGCGGGCATCCTGGTCCTCAGCGGGATGACATTGGGGATCAAGTGGGTCAACGGCTCCTTCCCGCAGGGCCGCAAGAGGCCTTTGCCCGTGCCCGACCTGATCGGCAGGCCGCTGCAGGACGTCATCGAGTGGGCGAACGGGAGCAGCATCACCGCCCTGATACAATCGGTGATGAACGACCAGAGGTCCAGCGTCAGCACCGAGATGGAGTTCAAAGACCCCGCCGACGGGAACAGCACCTTCTGGCATCTGACGGTGGTCCCCATATCTTCCGGCGGGCCGCTCCAGGACGTGATGCTGACCGTCGTAGACATGACCGAGCAGGTCAACGCCCGCCGGCGCATGGAGGAGATGGCGGCGAGGTCGGACGCGGAAAGGAGGCGGCTTAAGACGATCCTCGACAGCCTGCCGGTCGGCGTCATCGTCGCCGACGCCTCGGGCCGCACCATCGAGAAGAACGAGATCGTGGACAAGATCTGGGGAGGACGCGCCCCTCTGCCGGAGAGCATCAAGGGGTACCGCGATTTCAAGGCATGGTGGGCCGACACCGGCATGAACGTCCGACCGGAGGAGTGGGCCATCTCCCGCGCCCTCAGCAAGGGGGAGACCCCAGTTGGCGAGACCATGGACATCCTGCGGTTCGACGGGACCAGAGGCACCATCCTCAGCTCCGCGTCCCCCATACGGGACGCCGGCGGCAGGCTCCTGGGCGGGGTCGCGGTCATGCAGGACATCACCCGGCAGAGAAAGCTGGAGCACGATGCCATCGAGGCCAAGGAGCAGGCGGAGCTGTACATCGATCTGCTGTCCCACGATATCAGCAATATGAACACCGCTATCGCAGGATATCTCCAGATGGCGCTGGACAAGATGGACATCTCGGAGGCCAACAAGCAGTACTTCATCAAGCCGCTGGACATCCTGGAGAACAGCAGCCGCCTCATCGAGAACGTCCGCAAGATCCAGCAGGTGGAGAGCCATGAGTCCAAGCACGGGCTGGTGGACCTGGGCTGGCTCCTGGAGGATGTGAGGATGGAGTACGAGCACTACCCCGGCAGGGACGTCAAGATCACCTACAAGCCCTCCATCAAGAGGTTCGTTATGGGCAGCGACCTGCTCAAGGACGTGTTCGTGAACCTGGTCAGCAACTCCATCAAGCACTCCGTAGGGCCGGTGGAGATCGCCATCGTCATGACCAAGGCCTTCGAGGACGGCAGGGAGTACTACAAGGTTGTAGTGGAGGACGACGGGCCGGGCATACCCGACGACCTGAAGGTCAAGCTGTTCCAGAGAAAGCAAAGGGGAAAGACGAAAGCGACCGGCACTGGCCTGGGCCTCTACCTGGTGAAGAAGCTGGTGGAGGAGTCGAACGGCAGGGTGTGGGTGGAGGACAGGGTCCCCGGGGATTATTCCAAGGGGGCTAGATTCGCGGTCCTGCTGCCTTCTGTCACCACCGACCCGCGTTCGGCGATGTGATCACTTTCTGAGGTCGCCGAGGGTGGTCACCCTCTCGGCGAAGGCATTGTGCTTGTGGATGGACTCCTCGCTCTCGCTTCTGACCGTCACCACCACGTCGTCGGGCAGGTCGGTGTACTTCTCCAGGAGCCGGGTCAGCACCGCGCGGACCACATCCTCCACGAACTTGGGGTTCTGGTGGGCGTTGAGCACGACCTTGGCCTCGTCGGCCCGCTTCAGCAGCTCGAAGGTGGGCGAGGAGAATGACGCCTCCACCACGTCGAGGAGGTCGTTGGCCTCCACGTCCAATTCCTCCGGCACCTCGATCATCACGGTGGCCACATTGCGCTGGTTGTGCGTTATCACGGGTAGGTCGTCATCGAACACCACGCTGCCTTTGTACAGCTCGCGCACTGTCTCCATGGCGCAGGGGCAGGCGGTCATGCCGATGGCCTGCACCCCGATCATCTTCTTCAGGCCGTCGGAGTTGCGGCTGGTGGCCTTGGCCATGATCTTGAACGGTTCCAGGGTGATCTTCCCGCTGGGACCGGGCCGCTCCATGAAATAATCGGCGATCATGTGCACCTCGGCGTAGGTGGAGTATTCATGCTTATCCCGGAGGGTGCGGCAGATCTCCGCGGCGATGACCTCTATGCCCGCCACCTCTTCCTTGTTGCTGCGGGACACCGCCTCATTGATGGCCTCGAGGTTCCGGGACAGGTGCGAGCCCTTCTGGGTGGAGGGCAGGTCCACGA
The DNA here is from genome assembly GCF_000308215.1 of Methanomassiliicoccus luminyensis B10. Taxonomy (NCBI): domain Archaea; kingdom Methanobacteriati; phylum Thermoplasmatota; class Thermoplasmata; order Methanomassiliicoccales; family Methanomassiliicoccaceae; genus Methanomassiliicoccus; species Methanomassiliicoccus luminyensis. The sequence goes on along the minus strand of NZ_CAJE01000013.1, from coordinate 128,942 downwards.
ACACGTCGATGGAGCAGAACAACGTGGTGGTCCTCCCTCCCCTGGTGACCCTGACCGGCTTCTTGACATCGGTGACGCCGACCCGGGTCAGCATGAACCCGTTGGTCAGCTTGCGGTTCTGAACATCAGTCTGAATACGAATCACTCCTGGGAACGCTACGATGATTCGTCCGTGCTCAATAAAGATATTGTAGCTACGCCCTATGATTGTAGATACCGCATATTGCTGCCGGCCATGCCGCCGGCCGGTCCCGGCGACACGGATTTATATCAATGAAAAAATGGGGCCATCGTGATCTGCGGGGTGGACGAGGCGGGCCGGGGGCCGGTGATGGGACCCCTGGTCATCGCGGCGGTCATGGTGGACACCGACGCCGGGCTGAAGGAACTGAAGGTAAAGGACTCCAAGCTTCTAACCCGCCAGAAGAGGGAGGCACTGGCCCCCCGCATCCGCGAGGTGGCGAGGGTGGAGGTGAAAGTGCTGTCCGCGGAGCACATCGACAAGTTCCGGACCGACGACTCCCTCAATATGCTGGAGGCCATGGCCTTCGCCGAACTCATCGAGATCATGTCGCCGGACCTGGCCATCGTGGACGCCGCCGATGTGGTGGAGGAGCGCTTCGGCAAGATGATCATGGACAACATGCGGTGCCGGCCGGAGATGGTGTGCAAGCACAAGGCCGATGTGAACTACCCGGTCGTCTCGGCGGCCTCCATCATAGCCAAGACCGTGAGGGACGGCATCATGGACGACATCGGGAAGGAGCTAGGCCAGCCAGTAGGGTCGGGGTACCCGAACGACGAGACCACCAGGTCGTTCCTGGAAAAGTGGATAAGGGAGAACAAGGATTTCCCGCCCCATACCAGAAGGTCCTGGAGGACCGCCAAGGAAATATATTCCCTGAGCAGTGTAACGAGATTAACGGATTGGACGGATAACCGATGACTGTGGAACCCCTCATTCAGGACCTTATCAACAGATTCAACGACAAGGTGGACACCGACGAGAAATTGCGCACCGAGCTGAACGGGATGGACAAGAAGGTGCTAGTCGATCTGGAGACCGAGGTCTATAACTTCCATCTTGCCAGCAGCAAGATCCAGAACCTCAACACCGGGAGCATAGACGCCCCTGATATCACCGTCATGTCCGACATCGAGACCTTTCGGGGCATCATCGAGGGGAAGATCAAGCCCATGAAGGCCTTCGCGTTGCGGAAAGTAAAGATCAAGGGCAACATAGACGACGTCCTGCGCTTGCGGAAGCTGTTCTGAGCCGGTGCCGCCGCCAGAGACGACGGGGCTCTGGAACAATTAAGCTCAGGAAAGGTTTATTAGGGGCGTCGCAATAGTGGTGCCTACATAGCGGGGTGGGGTAGCCAGGACATCCCGTCGGGCTCATAACCCGGAGACCGGTCGTTCAAATCGACCCCCCGCTACTCTCTTTTCAAAATCAATAGGTTTATCCTCGTTACGTTCGAAATCTATCGCTCGTGGCGATCCTCTCCACCCCCCTTATATCCGCGGCCTTCGACATCGCGGAGACGATGCTGGCATATTTCGGCGCTATCATCATCACCTACGGAGGGGTGCGGGCAGTGATATCGTCATTGCGGCTGGAGCTGAAGCACCCCGCGCACTTATCGTTCAAGGAGATCAGGGGCGGGTTCGCCTCCCGAATCATCCTGGGGCTCGATTTCCTCATCGCCAGCGACATCCTCTCTACCATCGGCAACCCCGGCTTCAACGAGGTCCTGGTCCTGGGGGCCATCGTGCTGATCCGGACAGTGCTCACCATCATACTATCCCAGGAGACCAAGGACATCGACCGGCAGAGGGACGAGTTCATCCACCGCACGTGATTCCCGATGCTCGTTCGCAAAGATATTATCCGCTAATGCGGTTCTGTGGGCACGATGGGTAGCACAGCCAAGCAGTCGCTCGCGGTGGAGGTCCTGGTCATCGGGGGCGGCGCCACCGGGGCCGGGGTGGCCAGGGACCTGGCCATGCGGGGGGCCAAGGTCCTCCTGGCCGAGTCCGGGGACTTCTCTTCAGGAGCTTCCGGCTCCAATCACGGCATGCTGCACAGCGGGGCCCGCTACGCGGTGAAGGACCCCGAGTCCGCCAGGGAATGCGCCGCGGAGAACAAGGTGCTCAAGCGCGTGGCCGGGTTCTGTATCGAGGACACCGGAGGCCTGTTCGTGTCCCTGCCCGAGGACGACGAGACCTATCCCGACCGGTTCCTGGCCTGCTGCCGCTCCGCCGGAGTGGAGGCGGGGGAGATCGCCGCGGAGGAGGCCGCGGACATGGAGCCCCTCCTCAACCCGGAGGTGCGCAGGGCGGTGGAGGTGAACGACGCGTCCGTCGACCCGTTCTTCTTGGTATGGGGGAACGTGGAATCGGCCCGGGACGCCGGCGCGACGGTGCTCAATCATTGCCCGGTCGCCTCGATGACGGTGAGGGACGGGCGGATCGAGAGAGCGGTCATCGGGACGGGGAGCGGACGTAGGACGGTGAGGCCGGAGATCGTCGTCAACGCGGCGGGGGCATGGGCCGGCGGGGTCGCCGCCCTCGCCGGCGCGGAGCTGCCGGTGAAAGTGGACAAGGGCACCATGGTGGTGTTCAACGGCCGCCTGGTCAACCGCCTGGTCAACCGCCTGAGGCCGCCCTCCGACGGCGACATCCTGGTGCCGCACCGCTCCGCCACCATCCTGGGCACGACCTCCGGCCCCGGCCGCCTCGATGGCATCCGGGCCACCGAGGAAGAGGTCGAGCGTCTCCTCGCACAGGCTAACAGGGTGATGCCCGGCATATGCTCCGCCCGCGCGGTCAGGGCGTACGCGGGGGTACGCCCGTTGCTGGCGGGAGGAGGGGAGGGCCGGGAGGCCTCCCGGACCTTCAGGGTGATGGACCATCGCGAGGACGGCGTGGACAACCTAATCAGCGTGGCGGGAGGGAAGCTGACCACCTACCGGCTCATGGCCGAGAAGGTCTCCGACGCGGTCATGGAGCACCTCGGGCGGTCGGCGGCGTGCCGCACCGCCAGGGAGGAGATCGTGCCCCCTGGCAACAAAGATGCGGGTTCGTTCCGCGCCAGGCTCCTCCTCGTGAAGTACGGCTCGGCGGGCGACATCATCGCCTCCTTCCCGTCCCCGCGGGGCGCCGAGGACGCCTGCTCCTGCGAGGGGGTCTCCCAGGGAGAGCTGGAGTATTTCGCCGCGTCCCCCGACGTATCGTCCCCCGGGGACCTCATGAGGCGGACCAGGGCGGGCATGGGCTTCTGCCAGTCCGGCCTGTGCGCCTTCAGGCTGGTGTCCGCGCTGGGCTCCCAGGACCCCATCGCCGACGTGCGGGAGCACCTCGGCGAGAGGTGGAAGGGCGTGGAGCCAGTGCTCTGCGGCGAGCAGCTCCGGCAGGAGGTCTTCAAGGCGCATCTGTTCAAGGTGTACGACATCGATCACTCCAGGGGGGTGAGGCATTGAGGGAGGAGAGCTGCGACGTCCTGGTGGCCGGGCACGGCGCGGCCGGGTGCGTCACCGCCGCCCGCCTAGCCTCGCTCGGCCTCAGGGTCTCGCTGATCGGCCGCGGCACCACCGCCACCGCCCTGTCCACCGGGCGCGTCTCCTTCACCGATGGCGAGCTGGGGAGCGCCGGCGAGCCTATCAGGTTCCTCAAGGAGCACGGCGGGCCCTGGGGACTGTTCCAAGGGCCGGTCGGCCGGCGGGAGGCATGGACCAACATGGGAACGATGTCAGCACAGTCCCTCTCCTCGGACCATGACTGGCTCTCGGAGGACTCCGACGCGGCGGTCCTGGGGCTGGCGGGCCACCCTGACCTGGACCCCGACCTGCTGTGCAGCGCGGCGGCGCGTTCTCGGAAGGCCAGGGCGGTCCCGTACTGGGCGGACATCGGTCCGTGGCGCTCGATGGGCCGGGACGAGATCGTCGATGTGCTGTCGGAGGTCCTGAAGGACGTTCCGCAGGGGACGGTGGTGCTGCCGCCCCTGTTCCCGGGGCGCGGCGGGGCCGACGCGCTCCGCCTGCTGGAGAGGAAGAGCGGCCGGAAGATGCGCGAGCCCATGACCCCGCTGTCCTGCCCCGGGCAGAGGGCCCAGTCCTGCCTGGAGGAGGCCGCGGCGAGGTGCGGCGTCACCTTGCTCAAGGACCGCTGGCTTGCCGAAGTGGAGATGGACGGCCGGGACGCCCTGTCGGCGACGGCGGCCTCTGGCATCAGGGAGGTCCGGTTCGAGATCAAGGCCCTGGTAATGGCGTGCGGGAACCTTATCGGGGGCGGCCTCGCCATCGACGGCACCATGGTCCGGGAGCCCGTGCTCGCCCTCGGCACCAGGGAGGCGCGGGGGAAAGGGATCGGATCGCAGGCTCTCCGGGCAGCTCTGGCCACCGGGGTGGAGGCCAGGGGAGGAAGGGCGGTCGCGGCGGGAGGGCGGAGATCGGGCAACATATTCATCGCCGGCTCGATGCTCCCGGGGATGTCCTACCCCTTGGGAAAGGGGCTCGGCCCCGTGATCCTGAACGCATGGGAGACCGCCGGCGCGGTAAGGGAGGCGCTGTGACGAAGGTCCTCGACGGCTGCATCAAGTGCGGCGCCTGCGTGAGGGAATGCCCGGTGCTGAGGCAGGAGGGTCCCGGCGTCTTCCCGGGGCCGAGGCAGCTGGCGGTGGAGGGCCCCCGCTTCAACCGCGAGCTCGAAGGCCTGAGGTCCCCGCTGGCGCTGTGCACCACCTGCGCCCGCTGCGAGGCGGCGTGCCCCTCCCGGCTCCCTCTCCCCGATGCGGTGGTGGAGGTCAGGAAGCGGCTGAGCGGCCCCGGCCCCCTATCGGAAGGGCACCGCAGGATGCTGGAGAACGTGGACCGGACCGGGAGGACGGTGCTCCCCGAGCGAAAGGCCGGCGAGCGCCCCGCGGAAGGCGATGTCCTGTTCTTCCCCGGCTGCATCGGGGAGGGCCGTTCCGGCGAAGCGACATCGAGCGCCCTCGCCCTCATCCGCGCCGCCGGCGGAAAGCCCTATGTGCCGGGGGGATGGATGTGCTGCGGTTCCCCGCTGGAGAAGATCGGGGACACCGAGCGCCTGAGGAAGGTCAGGGAGGCCAACCTGCCCCTGCTCGACCGGGCGGAGGTGCTGGTCGCCTCCTGCCCCGGCTGCACCATGCAGCTCCGGAGGGGGTACGGCAAAGACCCCCTGCATCTGCTGGAGTTCCTGGCGGAGCGCGGGGCCAAGCTCCCCTTCGACCCTGAGGCGCCTAAGGTGAGAGTATCCCTCCACCGCCCCTGCCATCTCGCCAGGTCGGTGGGGCCGCACACCATCGACGACGCCAGGCGCATCCTCGAGGCCGTCCCCGGGGTCGAGGTGCTCGATCACCCGGGTCAGGACGACTGCTGCGGCGGGGCGGGGGAGTGGCGTCGGCCGCGCCGGAGGTGGCGGCGAGGATGGCCCAGGCCAGGATGGCGGCGGCCCGGGATGCCGGTGCGGACATGGTTCTGGCCCCCTGCCCCTTCTGCGTGGTGAACCTGGGCCGGACCAGCATGATGGAGGTCAGGGACCTCGCCGCGTTCCTGGTAGCGCGCTTGGAGCGGTCATAATCAATAAATAGCTCCTCGGCGTGTGCATCGGCATTGAACCAAGAAGAGAGCCTCTGCCCATCCTGCTTATATCTCGACAGGCGGCCTGAGTCGGGCATACAGGGCGGCCTGATCTACTGCCAGAAGAAAAAGCTGGTAGTGAGGCCCAAGATCAAGTGCGATATGTATCTTCGCGCCACCGTCCAGAACCGGGAGAGCATGAAAGCCTCCATCTACGGCACCATCAGCGCCGAGGAAGTCGAATAAGCCTTAGCGTCCCTCATGGGCAGCAGGCTCGGCCATTTCACCGCTGCGGCCGCTCGATCGCCTCCTTACTTTTATAAATATTTATAAATTTAGCATTTTGTTCAAGTGCAGGTGCGCCATGACGATGTTCTGCGATGCTCCGCACATGCCCCGGTCCAGCAGCAGGGCGGTCGCGCTCTTGAAAAAGTTATATGAATACCGAACTGAATCGGAGTACGTGGGAGCGGGCGGAAGTTGAAAGCGGTGGTTCTTGCAGCAGGAGAAGGGACGAGGCTTCGTCCCTTCACCATTTCCAGGCCGAAGGGCATGATATCAGTGGGGAACCGGCCGATCATGGAGTACATCGTCGAGGCGCTGGTCCAGAACGATGTGAAGGACATTGTGATGGTGGTCGGCTACCGCCGCGATACCATCCTGTCGCACTTCGAGGACGGCCGGAAGTTCGGCGCCCGCATCAAGTACGTGGTCCAGGAGAAGCAGCTGGGGACCGCCCAAGCCCTCGCGCTCGCCAGCAAGGACCTCGACGGCGCCGGCTTCATGGTGGTGGCGGGGGACAACCTCATCGACGCCCGCACGGTGGCGGACCTGCTGGGAAAGAAGAACGGTTCGTCCATGATGGTCACCGAGAGCGAGAACCCCTCGAAGTACGGCGTGGTAAAGGTCGAGGGCGGGAAGGTCGTCGGCATCGTGGAGAAGCCCGAGTGGAAGATCGGGAATATCATCAATACGGGAGTTTACTACTTCACCGCCGATATGCTCAAGGTGTTCAAGGACCAAGAGTTCGCGGTGGAGCGTGGGATCACCCAGGTATTGGCGCCGGTGGTCAAGGACGTCAACCTCAGCGCGGTGCCCACTTCCGGCAAGTGGATCGACGCGGTGTATCCGTGGGACCTCCTGGATGTCAACGCGGCGGCCCTGGAGTTCCACGGGCAGGGCGTGGGCGGCACCATCGAGCCCGGGGTCACCCTCAAGGGGGCGGTGTCCATCGGTGCGGGCACCCGCATCAGGTCGGGGTGCTACATCGAGGGTCCCGTCAGCATCGGCGAGGGCTGCGACATCGGGCCGAACGTGACCATACTGTCGTCCACCAGCATAGGGGACGGGGTGCAGGTCGAGCCGTTCACCTTTATCCAGCATAGCCTGGTCATGAACAACGTGCGCATCGGTTCTCACTCTCATTTCTCGCACTCGGTCCTCGGCGACGGGGTCAAGACCCGGGCGGGGGTGTTCGCCCCCTCCGGCGGCTGTTCCGCCAGGGTGGACCGGGATACTTTCAACCTCCCCAACGTGGGGGCGCTGATCGGACAGGACTCCACCGTCGGTTCGCGGGTGGTCATATCTCCCGGCGCGGTCATAGGGACCAATTGCCAGATTGAGGATGGGGTCGTGGTGAGGAGAAACCTCGACAACAGGAGCGTAGTGGTCTGAAATGTGCGGCATCATAGGATATGCGGGCCCCCGGAACGCGCAAGAGGTCCTCCTGGACGGTTTGAGGAGGCTGGAGTACCGGGGTTATGATTCCGCGGGAGTGGCTATCGTCGGCAGCGGGCTGCAGGTCTTCAAGGACAAGGGGGAGATCTCCAAGCTCTACACCTCCATGCCCGAGATACGCGGGAACTTGGGGGTCGGGCACACCAGGTGGGCCACTTGCGGGAAGCCCTCCAAGCAGAACGCCCATCCCTTCGTGGACTGCACCAATCAGACCGCCGTCGTCCACAACGGGATCATCGAGAACTATCAGGCCCTGAGGAAGCAGCTCACCGATGAAGGCCACAAGTTCACTTCTGAGACCGACACGGAGGTGCTGGTACACCTGCTGGAGAAGCATTACCGGGGCAACCTCCGCGCCGCCCTGATAAGCGCGCTGAAGGAGGTCAAGGGCACCTACGCGGTGGTGGCCCTCAGGACCGACAGCAACGAGATCGTGGCGGCGCGGAAGGAGAACCCCCTGGTGGTCGGCCTGGGAGTGGGGGAGAACATTTTGGCCTCCGACGTCACGGCCATGCTGAACTATACCCAGAAGGCGCTGTACGTGATGGACGGGGAGACGGTGTCCCTCACCGCCGACAAGGTGACCATCTACGACCGGAACAACGACGTGGTGGTCCGCGAGCCCAGCACAATCTCTTGGACCATCGAGGACGCCCAGAAGGGCGGCTTCGAGCACTACATGCTCAAGGAGATATACGAGCAGCCCACTGCCATCCACAACTCGCTCCTGGGCAGCCTGGACGAGATAATGTCCGAGGGCTCCCTGGTCGACCAGGACTTCGGGGCGGTGAAGCTGGTGGCCTGTGGCACCTCGTACCACGCCTCCATGGTGGGGAAGTACATCATCGAGGCTTTGGCCAAGATACCGGTCACCGTCGAGCTGGCTTCCGAGTACCGCTATTCGCCCGGCACCGGGGAGAACCCCCTCACCGTGATGGTCACGCAGTCCGGGGAGACGGCCGACACTTTGGCGGCAGCGAGGGAGGCCAAGCGGAGGGGCTGCCACACGCTCGCGGTGACGAATGTGGTCGGCTCCACCATCGCCCGCGAGGTCGACTCGGTGTTCTACACCAAGGCGGGGCCGGAGATCGGCGTCGCCGCCACCAAGACCTACTCCACCCAGCTCATGGCCATGTACCTTCTCGGGCTGAGGCTGGGGTACCTGCGCAAGGCCATGGGGAGGGACGAGATCCGCAGCCTGTCCTCCGAGCTTAGATCGATGCCCCAGTACGTCAGGGGGGTCCTGGACCGCGCCTCCGAGGTGGATGATTCCACCGACATGCTGGTGGAGGCCAGGGACGTGTTCTTCCTCGGCCGCAACATCAACTACCCCACCATGCTGGAAGGGGCCCTGAAGCTCAAGGAGATATCCTACATCCACGCCGAGGGCTACGCCGCGGGGGAGCTGAAGCACGGCCCCCTGGCACTTCTGGATGCCTCCACTCCGGTGGTGGCGGCGTGCATCAAGGACCACACCTACGAGAAGATGCTGTCCAACATCTCGGAGACGGCGGCGAGGGACAGCCCGATACTGGCGATCGGCGAGGAGGGGGACGAGGAACTGTTGGCGGTGGCCGACAAGCTCGTTACCATACCGCACGTGGCGCCGATACTTTCCCCGGTCCCCCTGACGGTAGTGGTGCAGCTCATAGCGTACTACGCGGCCAAGAAGAGGGGCTGCCCCATAGACAAGCCCAGGAACCTGGCCAAGAGCGTCACCGTGGATTGACCGGACTCCCGGGCCGCCTCGTCAGAGGCAAGGACCTTGTGGGCGAGCAGTTCACTCCAGTCGTTCCGGGCAGCGGACCCGGCGGGAGCAGGAGCGGCACTTGCCGGGCCGCTCGTGGTTCCGATGCACCTCGCCGGTCCCGATGGCCCGGCGCATCTCCTCCAGCTTCGCCAGCAGCAAGGACCGGAGCGCTTCGTCGTACTCTATCTCGTGCTCCACCTCCCCGTACCGTAGAATTCCGCGGGAGACCTTGTCGCCTTGTTCCTCGAGGATGAGGCAGTACGCCGCGACCTGGAGGATGTGGGAGAACAGCGGGCCTCTCGGCACCCGCCCCGTCTTCACCTCCACTGGAACCAGCTCGCCCTCCATCTCCAGCACGTAGTCCGGACGTCCGGTGAGCCCGTGCTCCTTGGAGCGCAGCGCCCTGGAGATATCGTCGCCCTCCCCGATGTACGCCACCCTTCCCTTCACGTCCATGTTCCGCCGGATGCGCTTGGCGTCCTCCTCGGAGTAGTAGGACAGATACAGCGCCACGCATGCGCACATCAGGAGGATGAGGGCCACCGCCTCATAGATGAGGGCTTCGTCCTGGCTGATGCCGAAGAAGGGTACCCCGTTGAGCGCAGCGATCATCGCCAGGATGGCCAGGACCGAGATGAGCCTTTCGCTTCTCTCCTTCTTTATTGCCTCCTTCTCCCAGGTGGAGCGGTAGAGGAGGTACATGGCGACGATGACCCAAAGCAGGGCCAGGATCCCCAATACCTTCCACCTCAGCATGAGGTCGTCGGAGTAGAAGAAGAACAGCCCGGTCAGAGCTAGCGCGGTAGCGAGGACCGAGGACCACAGGATCACCTTCTCGTAGAGCGCGCCCCGGCGCTCCTTGGTGACCATCTCGGAGAGGTCGTTGCCGAGAGCGTCGTGCTCCTCCTTCCCTCTCCGAGTGGCGTCGGAGGTGGTGTCGGCGCCCTTGCTGAGCTGCCAGCTCAGCGGACAATAACAGAATTTCTCGAGGTCGCTGGCGGAGATGCTCTCCATTGCGCCTCGAATGGGCCCATTACGTATCTATCAGTGCCGACGTGGATGTCGGCCCTGAGGTCTCAGGCCTGGGAGTTATTGGGTATCTCTTCCGGGCAGAAGTCCGCCGCGCCCGCTGCGGCCTTCTCGCAGGCCAGGTCGCACAGGCAGGCATCGATGATCTCGATCCCAGGAGGGCACTCCATATCGTCGACATGCCCGAACCAGTATACCACCAGGCCATGGCCGAACATGTCAACGTACTGGGCCAGCTGTCCCCTGATGTTCTTGTTGAACTCCACGCGATCGCCGAAGGACGCCTTGGACTCGATCCAGTTGATGGTCCAGCCGTTCACTTTCAGCGGCTCGTCCAGGAGGCAGTCCGGGGTCTTGGCGAACTTGCCCCGCAGGTCCTTCTCGGTGCGGTAGGAGATGTTGTGGGATGCCAGCCACTCCTGCAGCTTGGTCTCCCCCCACGCCCCGCGCTTGTACTGGACCTCGTTCCCCCAGGGGGAATATATGCTGTCCGCCTCGGTTATCTCGACGATCTCCTTCTTGAGCCGGGGGTTGGGTATGGAATCAGGCTCTCGCACGTATTTCCAGAACTCCTTCTTGGAGTATCCGTTCTCCTGGAACAGGATGAGCCCGGTCAGCACCGGCGGGAAGTTCCACTTCTGGGCGACGCTGAGCAGGCTGCTTCCCGACTTCCACTCCCGCAACATGCGGGGAGCGTTCCTCTTTATAATGTGATGGCGCTTGGTGGCTTCCCTCACCGTCCTCTGGGTGTAGATGACGTTGAGAAGCTCCTCATCAAGGCCGGTCTGTTCCGACAGGCCTTTGACGTCCTTGTAGGAGCAAAGCCGGTCGTAGAGGGCCCTGAACTCTTCATACTTCATGAATTTCAACCTATCGAATGAATATGGGATTTCGTAAACCCCTCTATCTATTAAATATATCGACTAAAAAAACAGGTCAGCCCAAGCATTTCCCCGCTTCGAGCGGTGGGGCCGGCCCCCGTTCCGCTCTCCGGTAGCGAAGGCAGGAAGGTTTTATATGAACGAGGGAGTTCATTCGTCCCGAGCATCTAGGCGCCGCCGCGACGCGGCGCCCCGATGGATGGGAGGTAACAATATGAACGACCTGCCGCCAGAATTGGCAAACCTGCCATATATGTCAAAGAGCAACGGGCCGGCCTGGCTTCCTGCCGCGGCCGCCGAGGGGAGACGGTTCGCTTACTATGGACACCTCCTGCTGTACCTGATGTTCCTGATCTCCGTGATCGCCGGCGTCGTGTCGCTGGTCACCCTGAACATCGGCGGCGTGATGTGGCTCATATTCGCCGCCGTCTGCGCGCTGCTTATTTTCCTCATGAACAACACGGTCTTCGACCCGATAGACCAGGGCCGCTTCAAGGAGGCCAGCGATCACCTCCTGATATGGGGCGTCATCGGTCTGATCTTCTGCCTGGTGGTCCCGGGGCTGTTCTTCCTGATCGCGTTCATCCGCATGCAGGAGGCCATGCAGCCCCAGGGGCAGCAGCAGTATCCTACTCAGTATTACCAGCAGCCCCAGCAGTACTCCCCGCCGGCCCCGCCGCAGTATCCTCAGTCCGCTCCGCAGTACCCGCCCGCCCCTGCGCAGGCCCCTGCTGCTCCGGCGGCGCCGGCCCAGGCCCCCGTGGACTCGACCAAATGCGCGAGCTGCGGGAAGGAGTACCCCTCTTTCATGAGGAACTGCCCCACCTGCGGCGCCCCCAAGTGAGAGCGCCGGCCCAGGAACGAAACCGCTTCTAGGACCCTATTTTTCCGTTATTTCCTCATAGAGCACCTTCCCGCGGTACTCGATCTTCCTGATGCGGTGGTACGGGACCTTGGAGTCGACGGTGACGAAGAAGGAGCGCTCCAGCTCCATGATGTTCGAGCCCTTCACGGCCATGAGGTCGCCCGGCGCTCCCCGGTGCAGGTAGGTGATTACTGCGTCCTCCAGGCCGAGCCCCTCGGTCCAGCGCAGCCGGTTCAGGACCTCCCGGGGATATACCATGGTCCATTGAACGCACTTGAGGGATGATATCACTTTACGGCGGGGCGCCTCTCCGACGCCTCCTCGAAGGCGATGGCGGCGAACCCGCAGGCCATGAACGCCAGAGCCAATATTCCAATCTCGGCCAGCGCGGATAGGAATGCCAGGGCGGTCATGAACAGGCAGACTCCTTCGGTCTTGGTCTTCTTGGCGGCGGGCATGGTCTCGTCAGATGTTAGGGGCAGCAGGGAGATATCTGCGCTGTGTCCTTGTTGTAATGTCCGAAAAGTCCGAAAAATATTGAGATCGAAGGCGTTTCTAGCTCGGCCGGGGCTCACGCGATGCCGAGCGACCTCTTCAGGGCGTCAAGGTTCTGGTGGTTCTTCTCGAAGTACGCGCGGACGGGGGCCAGCTTGTCGATGAGGCCCTTGGCCACGCCCTGCTTGAGGTCCACGGGGTGAAGGTCCCCGCCGGCGTAGGCGGACGCCAGCTCGTCGTACGAATGGAACACCAACTTCCCGCCGAATTTTTCGGGCCGGTCGATGACGAAATCCGAGGACTCCTGGAACAGGATGTGCTTGCATATTGCCATCATGGGGTTGCCCTCCACTTCTTTTTCCGGGCAGAACGCCTTCTTGATCTTCCTGTTGATGTCCTCGGGGGAGTCATGTATGGATATCCCGCTGTCCGGGTCGGACTTGGACATCTTGGTGGCTATGGGGTCCATGCGGTTCACTCCCTTCAGCCCGGGGAGCAGGGGAGTGTGCAATGCGATCGGTACCTTCCAGTGCAGCTTCTCGGCCGCTTCCCTGGCCAGCATGTGGACCCTCCTCTGGTCGATGCCCGCGTAGGCGACATCGATGTCCATCATGAATAGGTCAGTAGCCTGCATCAAAGGGTAAAGGAACTTCGAGGAATCGAGCTCGGCGTCGTCCTCCTTGCGGCCCATGATGGTCATGGACCTCTTGATCCGGGAGAGCGAGGTGACCTTGCCGACCTTCATGACCTTCTCCCAGTAGCCGATGCCGTCCATGATCTCGGAGGCCATCACGAACTTGACCTTGTCGCGGGGCACTCCCAGCGCCTCGAAGCAGTCCTGCATGTACAAGGCGCACAGGCGGATCCTCTCGATGTCCCCGCCCAGCTTGTCGTTGATGTAGGCATGCCAGTCCGCGAAGAAGATGGTCATCTCGAACCCCGCGTCCACGAAGTCCCTGATCTTGTTGGCACAGACCACCCACCCCAGGTGGACCAACCCGGACGGCTCGAAGCCGATATATGCCTTCGGCGCGACGTCCTTGGCGAGAAGGCCTCTCAGCTCATCCGCGGTGACTATCTCTTCGGTGTTCCGCGCCAGCAGTTCATACCTCTCTTCGATGTCCATGTGGATCGGGCCTTGATTGCCAGGGGATTATAAAGTCATTATGTCAGGCACGGAAATGGTGCCGCGGGAAGCGGATCTCCGGACAATGCCATGAAAGGGCTTCCGGCCGCACCGGCGTATCTGGCTCTTCCGAGGCCGTCGCCCCCGCTCCTCCATCCGGCCCGGAAAAACCCTGATTCCCTTCGTCCGCTCTCGTCCTCCCTCGACCCCGGCGAGATCGCTCTCTCGGGGCCAGGGGACATCCCCCGGAATCGCAATATCTGGTCCTGCCCGGCCCTCTCCCGGCCGGCGGGGACGGTAGATTTGAATCGCAGGCGGGGATGTATATTCTCTTAGGACTCATATGTTCATTTGTCTCGTAAGAAAACTTTTAATTATGTATTTGTCTATAGGACATCGCCTTGAGAGTCCAACCATAGGTCGATGAGGTTGCGGCGCCAACGGAGCCTTAATAAGGCGGACGGCGCTCTCGGGCAAAGCGCAAAAGGGCGTTTCACGCGGACAAATGTCCTGTGAAAAAGGCCCTGACTAGGCGAATAGAGAGGGAATGACAATATGGCACCATCATCCAAGAAAAAAGCAAGCTCAAGCGACCGCAAGGCCGCGACCCTGGAGCTAGCCAAGTCCGGCGCCGTGAAAATGGTGGACTTCAAGTTCACCGACGTCCCTGGCACCTGGCAGCACATCACCTATCCCGCCGCGAGGCTGGACGAGGACCTCCTTGTCGACGGCGTTGGCTTCGATGCCTCTTCCATCAGGGGTTTCGCGCACATCAACGAGAGCGACATGCTCCTCATGCCGGACATCGAGACCGCGATCATGGATCCCGCATGCAAGGTCCCCACCCTGTCGGTGGTCTGCGACGTGGCCGACCCCATATCCGGGTCCCCATATCCGCGCGACCCCCGGGGCATCGCGAAGAATGCCGAGGCGTACCTAAAGACCACCGGCATAGCCGACACTGCCTTCTTCGGCCCCGAGCTGGAGTTCTTCATCTTCGATTCCGCCCGGTTCGACCAGAACCAGCATTTCGGATACTATCATATCGACTCTGATGAGGGCATCTGGAACTGCGGCAAGGAGGGTTGCACCCCCAACCATGGGCACCGCCCCAAGAACAAGGAGGGCTACTTCCCCGTCCCCCCCGCCGACAGCCTGCAGGACCTCAGGTCCCAGATGGTCCTGAACCTCATGGCCGCCGGCATAGAGACCGAGCTTCACCACCATGAGGTGGCGACCGCCGGCCAGGGCGAGATCGGGATGAAGTTCCAGACCCTGACCAAGATGGCCGACAACGTCATGCTGTACAAGTATGTGCTGAAGAACACCGCCAAGGAGTTCGGCAAGACCGTTACTTTCATGCCCAAGCCCCTGTTCGGCGACAACGGCACCGGCATGCACACCCACCAGAGCCTGTTCAAGGGCGGCGAGAACACCTTCTACGACAAGAAGGGCTACTCCCTGCTGTCCCAGACCGCCCTGTATTACATCGGCGGCCTGCTGGCCCACTCTCCCGCCCTGCTCGGTCTGACCAACCCTTCCACCAACTCGTACCGGAGGCTGGTCCCCGGCTTCGAGGCGCCCGTGAACCTGGTATACTCCCAGAGGAACCGCTCCGCCGCGGTCAGGATACCGGTCTACTCCAAGAGCCCCAAGTCCAAGAGGATCGAGTACCGCCCGCCAGACTCCACCAGCAACCCCTACCTGGCGTTCTCCGCGATGCTGCTGGCCGGCCTGGATGGCATCAAGAAGAAGATCAGCCCCGGCGAGGCCCACGACATGGACATGTTCGAGCTGTCCAAGGAAGAGATATCCAGGATCAAAACCGTCCCCGGCAGCCTGGAAGCCTCCCTCAGCGCGCTGGAGGCCGACCACGACTTCCTGCTACAGGGTGGGGTTTTCAGCAAGGACTTCATCGAGAACTGGATCGAATACAAGAGGACCAAGGAGAACGACTTCGTTCGCCTCAGGCCGGTCCCCGCCGAGTTCTTCCTGTATTACAGCTGCTGAGGAAGAGCGATCCTCGAAAACCCCTTACCCTATCTTTTCTTCTAACTTGATGGCCGGGTAAAGGCGTCCGATTGATCAGCTACCCGATCGCGGGTCTGCTTCCCGCCATCCTCGCTGTCCATTTCCTGAGCGGGATTAGAGGCCCTGAACCACGTCTCCTCCTCGCCGCGATCGTCCATGCCGCTCAGTATCCACACCGCTATTTTGGCCTGCAAAATCTCCGAGTCTCGCACACCGATCCCTCCGACAGGAAATATTTGCGATCAGGAAGGATATAATGGCATCCATGGCGGTCTGGGCGGAATAAAACATTTTAAGGGGTTTTGAAGATGGCGCCCGGAGGCGCCGGGTTAGAACTTCGACAGGAGGTCCTCGGCCGCCCGGTTCACCACATCCTTGACCATGGAGGTCGGCGGGCAGTAGGCGTTCTCGTAAGAGGTCACGAAATCCTCCACCGTCGCGCCGTTCAGGATGGCCGCGCTGATCCAGTTGATCCTGCCGGTGGCCTCTTCCCCGGCCAGTATCTGCCCGCCTACGATGCGGTGGGTGGACCTGTCGGCCAGGAGCTTGACGATGAGCTTCTTGCCGCCGGGGTAGTAGCGGGCCCTGGTGGTGCCGGTGCTGCGGCCCTCAACCACACTCATGCCGTAGTAGTCGGCAAGGCCGCAGGAGAGTCCGGTGCCGGCGATCTGAACGTCGCCTATCTGGGATACCCACGGGCTCACCACTGCGGGGAAGGTGGCGTACCCCCCGGCGGCGTTGATGCCGGCCACGCGGCCCATGCGCACGCCGGTGCCGCCGAGCTGGCTCATGGTCGGGCCGGGCGCCGCGGCGCTCTCGCACATGACCAGGTCGCCGGCGAGGAACACGTCCCTCATCAGGCGCCCCTTCCGGTATGGCTGCAGGGTCGGGGAGACCCTAACCGCGCCGAGGCCCCCTATCTCCAGTCCCATCTGGTTGGGCAGCTCAAGGTTCGCCCTCACCCCTGTAGCCATGACTACCAGGTCGGCCGGGTGCTCCTTGCCCCCGGCGACGACCTTCTGGACCCTGCCCTCGCCCTGGATGGCCTGCAGCGGGGCGCCCATGACGAACTTAATTCCCAGGGACTCGCAGTAAGACTGCACTTCTTTGGCCATATCCGCGTCGCAGATCCGGGGGATGACCTGAGGGAACATCTCGACGACGGTGACCTCCAGCCCGGCGTGGCGGAGCGCAACGGCCACCTCCAGGCCGATGACGCCGGCGCCGGCGACCACGACGTGCCTGGCAGAGGCCATGGCCTTCTGGATGTCCATGCCGTCCTTGATGAAGCGTACCTTGTGCACGCCGGGGAGATCGGCCCCCTCGATGGGCGGGACGAACACGGTGCCCCCGGTGGCCAGTACCAGGGAGTCATAGGGGGCGGAGGTCCCGTCGGCCAGCGCGATGGTCTTCTTGTCTACGTCCACGCCGGTGACCTTGGTCCTGGTTCTTACCTCGATGCTCCTTTCCTTGCGGTACCATTCCGGGGTATGCATGATGATGGAATCGAAATCCTTGATCTTGCCTTCCAGGACGAAGGGTATGGCGCAGGGGGAGTACGAAACGTGCTCCTCTTCGGTGAAGACCACGATCTCCGCGTCCTCGTTCGCCTCGCGGGCGGAGGAGGCCGCGGTCATGCCTGCCGCGCCCGAGCCGATGACAACTATCTTCTTGGCCATTTCCCGACCTTCATTCCTGATACGAATGGCATTATAATAAGTATCACCAGAAACCCGCCTTTTCAAAGGCCGGGATGAGCCGCGACGAGCGTGATCCGGCAGAATAGCGTTGCGTGATGGGATGTCCCGCACCATCAAGATCTCCCGATGCTGCCCTCCGACCTGGTCCAAACGGGCCGGGGGCCAAGCTGGTGACCATGCGGCCTTTGAGCTTGCCAGCGGGCGGCCGGCCCGACTGCAGGCCACGGCCCCCTCCCATTGAGGAGGGGGTCCTGGCCGCAGGTGCTGGTGGAATTATTTCCATGGACATTCGTTCGAATAGGTTTATGCCGATATATCGGTTAACGATACTTTCAACGCATACGCGCGGTCGAGGAACGGCCCCCGGCGTGGCGTCGCTTCACAAGGTACCGCGCAGGACCCAGAGGGATTTAAAATGCGCAGCCATAATGGAGGGTATCCGATCGTCCTGACTTCCGATCGGACGTTGATGAGCGAGTACGGCGGAGGACTGTTCATGGGGTTCAGCGCGTGCCTGCCGAAGGGCACCGTCCCCGACAATGTTTACTTCAACCTGCTCTGTCCTTCCATCGAGGCGGACAAGGACGGCTCGGTGAGCGTTGCGCCCTGCGGAATGCGGAAGATCGAGGCGGCCCTGCTCCGGAGCGGCTTCTCCCAGGACGACATCATCGTCGCTCATCCTGACAAGCTGCATCTGGTCATCGGGCCGGACACCAAGGTCCTGGGGTTGACGGAGAACGATCCTCTGGGCATCGGCCCGGCCACCTCGACGTTCACCCAGATCCTGGGCGGCGAGCCCCACATGAAGCTGAAGCTCCAGGAATTGGTCCGCCATCCCTCCGTCCAGAAGTACCACCCCAGGATAATCCTGGGCGGCCCAGGGTCCTGGCAGCTGGCGGAGCGGGGAGCCAGGGAATCGATCGGTGTGGACTGCGTGGTGATAGGGGAGGCCGAGAGGGTGGTGGGGCCCCTGTTCCGCAAGGCCATGTCCGGCGAGGACATCCCCAGAATGGTCATGGGCGAGGTGACGCCCATTGAGGAGATACCCCAGCTGGAGCACGCCACGCTGAACGGGATCGTGGAGATCGCCCGGGGATGCGGCCGGGGCTGCGAGTTCTGCGTGCCCCAGCTGCAGAAGTACCGGTGCCTGCCGGTGGAGAACATCTGCCGCGACGTGGACCTGAACCTCCGGGCGGGGCGGCAGCCCATCCTTCATGCCGAGGACGTGCTGCGCTATGGTGCCAAGTCCATCGCGGTGGACGAGGAGAAGGTGGTGGGCCTGTTCCGCGCGGTGAAGGGCCGGCCCGGAGTGACCAAGGTGGGCATCTCCCACTTTGCCCTGGCCTCCGTGGCCAGCGCGCCTCGCGCGGTGGCAGAGATCTCCGAGATCCTTGAGCTGGACGGGAGCAGGTGGCTGGGAGGACAGACCGGGGTGGAGACCGGAAGCCCCCGGCTCATGGCCCGATACATGCGCGGCAAGTGCCGCCCCTTTGAGTGCGAGCAATGGCCCGACACGGTTGTGCAGGCCTTCCAGGTGCTGGAGGATAACCATTGGGTACCCTGCGCCACTATCATCATGGGGCTGCCTGGGGAAACGGAGAGCGACGTGGCCATGACCAGCGAGTTGGTGGACCGCCTGCACGGCTTCCGGTCCCTCATTGTCCCGCTGTTCTTCGTGGCCACCGGCGAGCTGAACGACGGGTGCAAGTCCTTCGATCTGCAGCAGATGAGCAGGACCTACAGCGAGCTGTTCCTGAACTGCTGGGAGCACAACCTGAAATGGGGCAGCTCCCTCTACGAAGGCTGGGACCGCATCGCTCTCAAGAACAACGTAGCGAGGAGGTTCATCCGGCTGGCCTACAACTTCGGCAGCAACGAGGTCAAGGAGGCCATCCGGGTCTGCCGCGAGGAGTACGACACCGACCTCGGCCGGATCGTCGATGCCAACCGGAAGGGGGACCTGAACATAGAGAGCATGACCGCACGGGCCATCGTCAACATGGTCAAGGGCGAGCTTTGAGTCAGGAGCGGTCCGGACCGTACCGCCCTTAAGCGCTTCCCCGGGCAAAGGTAGTTATTCCACTTGTCATGTCCACTGTAAGCTCAGGTGTAATATGGCCCGATTGACCAGGGAAGAGCTGCAGGTCCCCGTCAGCATGTGGCGGGAAGAGGACATGATCGCCGGGGAGAGAGCGGAAGCTTTCGTTCTCATATTCCGCACCACCGGGTGCTGGTGGTCCTACCAGGGCGGGTGCCTAATGTGCGGCTACAACGCCGCCAGCTCCCGCGCGGTCACGATCGAGGACCTGAAGGCTCAACTGGCCAAGGCCACGGAGCGCTACCGCGGCGAGAGGATGGTGAAGCTGTACACCTCTGGCTCGTTCCTTGATGAGAATGAGGTGCCCCCGGAGGTCCGGGACGAGGTGTTCTCCGCCTTCGGCAAGGCCGACCGGATCCTCTTCGAGAGCCGCCCGGAGTTCATCACCGATGATTCGCTGTCCCGCATCGACTGCGCGCGGTCCGCGATCGCCATCGGGCTGGAGAGCTCGAACGAGGAGATCCTCCGGAAGAGCGTGCGCAAAGGCTTCACCGTGGCCGACTACACCCGCGCTGCCGAAGTGATGCTGGACCGGAAGGTCCCCCTCAGGACGTACCTCCTGCTGAAGCCGCCGTACCTCACGGAGCGCGCTGCGGTAGAGGACGCCATCAGCTCGATACAGTACTCCTCCCAGTTCTCCGAGAGCGTCAGCGTCAACCCGGTGAACGTGCAGCGGGACACCGTGGTAGAGGCGCTGTGGCGCCGGGGCAACTACCGCCCGCCTTACCTGTGGTCGCTGGTAGAAGTGCTGAGGCAGGGCAAGGAGGTCAGCGGATGCAGGGTGATGTCCTCGCCCTCCGGGGGAGGGACCGCGAGGGGCGTGCACAACTGCGACCGTTGCGACAGAAAGATTCTTGACGCCGTCCAGCGTTTTTCCTTCAATCAGGACGCAGGGGAGTTCGAGGGCCTGCAGTGCGGGTGCCGGAAGGAATGGGCGGCCGTCATGGACGTCCAGGACACCATGGGCACCAGCGTGGACATCTCACGGTACCTGAGCAGCGAGCTGGAGTTCGATTAAGGAGACAATAATATGGATTTCGACATCAAGAAGGGGCACGGAGCGAGCTTGGAAGGGGACGGCCTGAAGAACCTGATGACCGAGGTCTTCGGCGCAGTGAAGGAGGAAGGTGGCGCCTACGTCACATCGTTCGGCGCCACCACTCGCTTCGAGGTCAAGCTGATCAGCAAGACCGCCCTGTCGGTGGCGACCACTTCGGACAAGGCAGCGCCGACGGAGGCCATGGTCGAGTCGAACCGCAAGTACAACGAGTTCATGGAGAAGGCCACAGGGTTCAACACCAAGGAGCGCTCCAAGAGGTTGCAGAAGAAGGCCAAGGACGGCAAGCTCTGAGATCCTGGGCCCGAAAAAGTCCCCGGGGGCCGCCCCGAGTTCATCGCTTCCCGGTCCGGCCGGGAACGCGCTCCAATTCCTTGGGGTGCCTGTCGTAGTAGGCCGAGATGTCCGATGCGGAGGGGTTGCGGCCGTGCAGACGCCTGAACTGGTCCTTGAACACGTCCATGGAGGGCGCCTCGAAGGGATCCCCTATGTCGAAGTTGAACAGGGTCTTCTGCCCTCCCTTGATCTCCTTGACCTTCATCTCCGCTCCCCGCCAGCGGACGTGATGTGGGAACGTCAGCCGCTCACGATCATTCGTGGGCTTGAAGCCACACTCTGCCCCATTTATCCAATGACCTTCGGCATCAACGCCCGCTGCATTCGGCTGGCTCCTGCCCGCAAGGGGCAACGAGCACCGTGCGATGCGTTAGGCGGCCTGCTCACAGGGGCGCGCTCAATGCCTTTCCCACATGCTGTCGCCGGCATCATGCTCCTATGGGCGATGTTCGGGACCAGAGTATCGGAACTTCAGCCGTTTTGCTCTCAGGGAGAATGCCTTTCCTCTTGCGAGGCATCCGATGGTCCCGCGTGTCCAGTGCAATGTTGTTCTGCTGTTTTAATATGTTGCATAATATGTTGCTCTCAATCAACTTACGAAAGCCGCTGGGACTCAGACCGACCATTTCATGATCCTTTCCCAATGTGGAGAGGCGCCTCCCTGCCATCCTTTCGCATGCTTCCACAAAATGGGAATCCGGCCTAGCCAGCATGCCGGCGTGATGGCAGGATAACTTTAAATACCATAACTATTATCCGACAGGCACGCTAAACGCGCTGAGGACGTTCGACCAGACGCCATGGGCAATGCTCTAGCATCCCAATTTCCCCTCTAACTCCATTCTCGGAGGGTGGATACCGCGCCACGGTCGAAGGTGCTGACCTCGAGCAATCGAAGGGATCAGAGGCGCAAGCACAGAGAGTGGATTCTCTCAAAAAACGAGAGGGAGAATCATGCCAAACAAGAGACGTCCAAAGAAAGGCTCGAAAGCATATTCGCCGAGAAAGCGAGCAGTAAGCCAGACACCCAGGTTAGACTCCTGGCCCGAGATCAGCGAAGGCCCTAAGCTTCAGGACTTCGCGGGCTATAAGGCGGGCATGACCCACGCGTTCGTGGTGGACTTCCGCAAGAGCAGCCTCACCACCGGGCAGGAGATTCAGGTCCCCGTGACCGTTCTGGAGGTGCCTCCGATGAAGGTCGCCGCGGTCAGGGTCTATGAGAACACCCGCTATGGGCTCAAGACCGCCGGGGAAGTCTGGGCACCCAGCGTCGACGAGGCGCTGAAGAGGAAGCTGCCCATACCCAAGAACTACGACTTCGAGAAGGCCTGGACAGAGCTCAACAAGAATGACATCGAGGATGTCCGCGTGCTCACCTATACCCAGCCAAAGCTCATCACCGGCGTCCCCAAGAAGGTCCCTGACCTCATGGAGACCCGCGTCGGCGGTGGTTCCCTCGAACAGAGGCTGGAGTACGCCAAGGGGCTCCTGGGAAAGGATATCACCGTCACCGAGTTCGCCAAGGACGGCGCCATCATCGATGTTGCCGCCGTCACCAAGGGAAAGGGGTTCCAGGGCGCCATCAAGAGGTGGGGCGTCAAGCTGCTCTCCCACAAGAACTCCAAGCACCGCAGGATGGTAGGCAACCTGGGTCCCAAGAGGCCCGGCTTCGTCAGGCCCACCGTCCCGCAGGCCGGCCAGGTGGGCTACCACCAGAGGACCGAGTTCAACAAGCGCATCCTCAAGGTCGGGGAAAAGGGGGATGAGGTCAACCCCAAGGGCGGCTTCGTGCACTATGGCGCCGTCAGGGGCAGCTACGTGCTCATCCACGGCTCCGTGCCCGGACCCACCAAGAGGCTCATCCGTCTGCGCGACCCCGTGAGGCCCACCGGCGCTGTGCTTAAGGAGGCGCCCAACCTGGTATATGTATCTACTGAATCCAAGCAGGGGGCCTGAAGATCATGGCCAAGAGCAATGTTAACATATATTCCGTAAAGGGCGAGGTCGTGAAGAGCGTGGAGCTCCCCTCCGCCTTCGCCACTGAGTTCAGGCCGGACGTGATCAAGAGGGCCGCC
The DNA here is from genome assembly GCF_000308215.1 of Methanomassiliicoccus luminyensis B10. NCBI lineage: Archaea > Methanobacteriati > Thermoplasmatota > Thermoplasmata > Methanomassiliicoccales > Methanomassiliicoccaceae > Methanomassiliicoccus > Methanomassiliicoccus luminyensis. The sequence continues at coordinate 106,162 of NZ_CAJE01000013.1, read as the reverse complement.
GATGCCGAGATGGCCAACAAGCGCCAGCCCTATGGCCCCTCCCCCACGGCGGGGGTGCGACATGCTGTTTCCCAATGGGGCAAGGGCCGCGGTACCTCCAGGGTCCAGCGCCTTACCCAGGGCAACAAGGCCGCCGAGTCGCCCAACAACGTGGGCGGCCGCAGGGCCTTCCCGCCCAAGCCGGAGAAGGACTATTCCAAGAAAGTCAACCGCAAGGAGAAGACCAAGGCCAAGCTGTCCGCGCTCGCTGCCCTCAGCGACGTCGAGATGGTGAAGCTGAGAGGCCACCAGTTCGAGGACGGCATCACCCTGCCCGTGGTCGTCGAGGACGACTTCGAGAAGCTCGCCACCACCTCCGAGGTCGTGGAAGCGCTCGCCGGTATCGGCATCTCCGCCGACCTGGACCGCGCCAAGGACGGCAAGAAGGTCCGCGCTGGACGCGGCAAGATGAGGAGCAGGAAGTACAAGACCCCCCGGAGCATCCTGGTGGTCGTTTCCGCCAAGGAGGCCCCGGTGTTCATGGGCGCCAACAACCTGCCCGGCGTGGAGATAACCTCGACCGAGGGCCTGAGCGCCGGAAAGCTCGCCCCCGGCGGCGCCGCCGGGAGGCTGACGGTGTTCTCTGAGTCCGCCCTCAAGCAGGTAGGAGAGTGGTAGACATGGCCAAGAGCAACATTCTGCTCCACCCCTATGTGACGGAAAAGACGATGAACTACATGGCCGGCACTCCTACCCAGGATTTCAAGGACGGCAACAAGATCGAGTTCGTCGTGCTCAAGGAAGCGAACAAGCAGGAGATCAAGGTGGCCTTCGAGAAGCAGTTCGATGTCAAGGTCAAGAGGGTCTGGACCAAGATCACCAAGGATGGCAAGCGCGCCACGATACAGCTCGCCGAGGGCTACTCGGCAGAGGATATCGGAATGAGAATCGGAGTGTTCTGAGGGGATAGTATGGGAAAACAACTCAGACAGCAGAGAAGGGGCCAGGGCACCTCGGTGTACCGCAGCCCCGGTCACAGGCACATCGGCGACATACGGTATCCTAAGGTGGACGCCACCGCCGGAACGATCACCGACCTCATACACGCCCCCGGCAGGAGCGGACCCCTGGCAAAGATCAACTTCGCCGGCAAGAACGTCCTCATGATCGCCGCTGAGGGGATGACGGTCGGGAACGAGGTCAGCTACGGCGATTCCAACGCTGACATGTCCCCCGGCAACGTGGTGCTTCTCAGCAAGGTCCCCGAGGGCAGCTATATCTACAACATCGAGGGCAAGCCCGGCGACGGCGGCAAGTTCGTCCGCGCCGCGGGCACCTCTGCAACCCTGGTCAGCAGGGGCGACAGGGTCGTTGTCCTAATGCCCTCCGGGTCGTTCAAGACCTTCGACCCCCGCTGCCGCGCCTCGGTAGGCGTGGTCGCAGGAGGCGGTCAGAAGGAGAAGCCCTTCGGAAAGTCGGGGAACAAGTTCCACGCCTACCGGAGCAAGAGCAAGGCTTACTTCAAGGTCAAAGGTGTAGCCATGAACCCCGTCAACCACCCCCACGGTGGTGGCGGTCACCCGCACGTCGGCAAGCCCAGCACCGTCAGCAGGAACGCGTCGCCCGGTCGTAAGGTCGGCCGTCTCTCGCCCAAGCGGAGGAAGTGATCTAGATGGCAAAGGAGAAGATTGGCGGCCAGAAGGCCGCGAGAAGGAAGCAGCGGAAGAAGAAGGGCGGCATAACCGCCCGCAGGAAGAAGGAGTTCACCTTCCGCGGCTTCACCATGGAGGAGCTGCTGGAGATGCCCTTCGACGAGATGGTCACCTTGCTCCCGAGCAGGACCAGAAGGACGCTTACCCGCGGGATGAACGACGAGCAGAAGACCGCCTTCGAGACCATCAAGGCCGGCAAGAAGGAGGTCGTCAGGACCCACCGCCGCGATGTGCCCATAATCCCCCAGTTCGTAGGGAAGAGGGTCGCCGTATACAACGGGAAGGAGTTCTTCGAGTTCGAGATCAAGCCCGAGATGATCGGGCACTTCACCGGGGAGTTCAGCATGACCAGGCACGAAGTGAAGCACTCTGGACCGGGCGTCGGTGCCACCAGGGGTTCCAAGTTCCTGCCGCTTAAGTAAGGTGGTAACATGGCTGGATACACTCAATACACTGATCCGGACAAGACCTCCAGGGCCATCGGGAAGGAGATGCCCATCTCCCCCAAGGACTCCCGCGAGGTGTGCCGCATGCTGAGAGGCCGCAAGGTCTCCATGGCCATCAAGATGCTCGAGGAGGTCATAGATGCCAAGAGGCCGGTGCCCTTCGCCCGCTATAACACGGGCGTGGCGCACAAGCCCGGCGTCGGACCTGGCCGCTACCCCAAGAAGTCGGCGGAAGCGATCCTCAAGGTCATCGAGAGCGCCAAGCATAACGCCGAGTACAAGGGCCTTGACTCCGAGAACATGAAGGTCAAGGTCATCACCGCCAACCTGGGACGCGTCATCCCCGGGTACATGCCCCGCGCCTACGGCAGGAGCACCCAATGGAACCAGCAGACGGTGAACATCGAGGTCATCCTAGAGGAGGTACAGTAATATGGCAAGCGAAAGGAAGTTCATCGCCGAGAACACCCGGCGGGTCCTCCTCAAGGAATACCTTATGAAGGAAGTGACCAGAGCTGGGTTCGGCGGATTGGACGTGCAGAGGACCCCCATGGGGACCAGGGTCACGCTCGTCACCGAGCGCCCCGGGATCGTCATCGGCCGCCGCGGTGCCGCAATCAAGAACCTGACCCGCGCCATCGAGGAGGATTTCAAGTTCGACAACCCCCAGGTGGAGGTCCAGGAAGTAGAGAACCCCAACCTCAACGCCCAGATCATGGCCGAGAAGCTGGCCTTCGCCCTGGAGAGGGGCTGGCACTTCCGCCGCGCCGGGCACTCCACCATCAGGAGGGTCATGGACAACGGCGCCAGGGGCTGCCACATCATCATAGCCGGCAAGCTCACTGGGCAGAGGCACAGGACCGAGAAGTTCAAGGAGGGCTACATCAAGTTCTGCGGCGAGCCCAAGCTGAAGGACGTCGACAAGGGCTACGCCGTGGCGAAGCTCAAGCCCGGCGTCATCGGCGTCACCGTCGAGATCATGCGCCCTACCGCCAAGCTGCCTGACGAGATCGACGTCACCGCTCCGGCGGAAGCGGTCGAGAAGTTCCCTGACCTCGCTCCCATGATGGAGAAGAAGGATGACTTCTCGCCGGTGGAGACGAAACCCGTCGAGGAGGCGCCCGCTGAGGAAGCCGAGCCCGAGATCACCGAGGCCAAGGAGGGTGAGCAGTAATGGCCCTTCTCAGGACCTCGGAGATCAGGGAGATGCCCGTCGAGGACCGCGCCAAGAAGCTGCGCGAGCTCCGCGACGAGCTCATGCACGAGAGGGGGACCGCCGCCATGGGCGGCGCTCCCACCAACCCCGGGAAGATCAGGGCCCTCAGGACGAACATCGCTAGGATCGAGACCATCCAGAAGGAGGAGGAGAAGCACTAATGGCTGAGATCTGTCCGGTATGTGGACTGCCCAAAGAGCTGTGCATGTGCGAAGAGATCGCCCGTGAGCAGCAGACCGTAAGGATCAGCACCGACAGCAGGCGCTATGGCAAGATCGTCACCGTGGTCGAAGGGATCGACGAGAACGACATCGACATGGACGACCTGGCCAAGAAATTGAAAAGCAAGTGCGCTGCCGGAGGTACGGCCAAAGAAGGCCGCATCGAGCTGCAGGGCGACCACAAGAAGAAGGTCAAAGAGGTCCTCGAACAGATGGGCTTCAAGACGGATGTTAGATGAACGTGAACAAGAGGGATTTCATGCGCTCGGAACTCATAGGCTTGGAGGTTCAGGTCCATTCGACCACCCGGGGGAGCGAGGACTTCAGCGGGGTAGTGAAGGATGAGACCAAGAACACCTTCGTCATACGCAAGGGGGACCGCGAGGTCACCGTGCCCAAGCCCTACCACGAGTTCATGTTCACATACCAGGGCGAAATGGTCCTAATTCATGGTTCGGAGATCCAGCACCGACCTGAGGATCGGATTAAGAAGATTAGGTGATCCCAATGGCTAACGAAGTCAAGGATATCGGAATCGATGTTAAAGTTCCCGAGACCACCTGCACCGATAAGCACTGCCCCTTCCACGGGGAGCTTTCGGTGAAGGGTCAGACCATCGAGGGAGTGGTCATCTCCACTAAGATGGACAAGACCGCGGTGGTCGAGAAGAACTACCTGAAATATCAGCAGAAGTACGAGAGATACGAGAAGAGGACGAGCCACTACTCAGTGCACAACCCTCCCTGCTTGGGAGTGAAGGCCGGCGACCAGGTTACTATCATGGAATGCCGCCCGCTGAGCAAGACCGTCTCCTTCGTGATCGTCGAGAAGAGGTGAACGTGATGAAGGGAGTCGCTGGCAGACAGACGCGCGGTGTCCACACGGGGACCGTGCTCAACGTTATCGACAACACGGGAGCCAAGACGATCGCGATCATCACCGTGCCCGGGTACCACGGCACCAACCGCCGGTACCCCAGCGCCGGTGTTGGGGACATAGTGATCGCGTCCGTGAAAAAGGGCACCCCGGAGATGAGGCGGCAGGTCGTTTACGCGATCGTGGTCCGCCAGCGCAGGCCGTTCAGGCGCGCTGACGGGGTCATGGTCTCTTTCGAGGACAACGCCGCGGTGATCACCACCGAAGAGGGCGAGACCAAGGGGACGGACATAAAGGGACCTGTGGCGAGGGAAGCGGCGGAGAGGTGGCCCCGCATAGCGGCGACCGCCTCGACGATCATCTGAAGGTGAGAAAATGGTAGAGAGCAAGAAAGCAAGGAAGCAGAGAAAGGCCTTCTACAACGCTCCCGTCCACGTCCGGAGGAAGATGGTGGCCTCCCACTTGAGCGACGACCTGCGCAAGGAGTACAAGGTGCGGTCCACTCAGGTCATAAAGGGGGACACCGTGAAGGTCATGCGCGGTGACGAGGACATCAACGGTGTCGAAGGCAGGGTCACCGAGGTCATCACCAAGACCGGTAGGGTCGTGGTCGAGGGCGTCACCACCGCCAAGGCGGACGGGACCCAGGTGGCCAGACCCGTGCACGCGTCCAAGGTCATGATAATGAAGCTGGACCTTTCCGACGGCAAGCGGAAGGATAAGCTCACCAAGGCCAAGGAGGTTTCACAATGAGCAACGAAATGAAGAGACTGACCGCGCCCCGCAGCTGGCCGGTCAAGAGGAAGACCTCGGCCTGGATCACCAAGCCCTCCCCCGGCGCTCACGCCATCGAGGAGAGCATCCCGGTCAACGTGGTGCTTCGCGACCTGCTGCACCTGTGCCAGACGGCCCAGGAGGTCAGGCAGATGCTGCACGACAAGCTGGTACTGGTGGACGGCAAGGTCGCCACCAACCTGAAGCAGGGCCTCGGCCTCATGGACGTGCTGTCCCTGCCCAAGATCGACACCCACTACCGCGTGGTCATGGACCGGAGGGGCAAGCTCCAGCTGGTCCAGGTCCCCGGGGCCAAGGCCTCCTGGAAGCTGTGCCGGATCGAGGACAAGACCACCGTGCCCGGCGGCAAGACCCAGCTCAACCTCCACGACGGCAGGAACATCCTGGTGGAGAAGGACGGGTACAAGACCGGGGACGTGCTCAAGATCGAGGTCCCTTCCCAGAAGATACTGGACGTTTACAGGCTGGACAAGGGCAGCATGGCCCTGATCACCTCCGGTTCCCACGTGGGCGAGACCGCCACGGTCGACGAGTACACCGTGACCCGCCTCTCCGCCGACAACCTGGTGAAGTTCACCAACGGCACCTCCACCATCAAGAGCAATGTGTTCGTCGTCGGTGCCAAGGGCTCCGAGGTCGAGCTGCCCGAGGAGGCTGCCATATGAGCGACATCATGCGGGCACCCCGCATCGAGAAGGTCGTCATCAACATCGGCGTCGGCGAGGCCGGCGAGCGCCTGAACAAGGCCCAGAAGGTCTTGAGCATGGTGGCGAAGCAGAAGCCTGTCATCACCACCGCCAAGGTCACCAACAGGGACCTGGGGGTCAGGCATGGCATGCCGATCGGCTGCAAGGTCACCCTGAGGGGCGAGACCGCCGAGGGGTTCCTCAGGAAGGCCCTGGCGATCCGCGATAACAGGGTAGCTTCCTACTCCTTCGACCCGCAGGGCAACCTGTCCTTCGGGATCTCCGACTACACTGACTTCGAGGGCATGAAGTACGACCCCGAGATCGGCATATTCGGCATGGATGTCAACGTGGTCTTCAAGAGGCCCGGTTACAGAGTGGCCAAGAGACGCATCATGGCCAAGACCGTCCCTAAGGAGCACCGCATGACCAGGGCTGAGGCCATCGGCTTCATGAAGGAGCGCTACAACGTCGAGGTGGTCGAGTGAAGACAAAGAAGGAGTTCGGAAGGAAGAAGGGCTGCCTGCGCTGCGGAAGGAAGCGGGGGATCGTGCGCCGCTATGGCATGCACGTCTGCCGGCAGTGCTTCCGTGAGATCGCACCAGAGATAGGATTCAAGAAGTACAGCTGAGGTGATGACATGCAGAGCGACCCACTTAACGACGCCATGTCGACCATCAAGAACGCGGCCTCAGTCGGCAAGAACGAATGCATGATCCGCCCGTCCTCGAAGCTCATCGGACGCGTGCTCAAGGTCATGCAGGAATACGGCTACATCAACCAGTTCGAGTTCGTCGAGGACGGAAAGGCCGGCGTGTTCAAGGTAAGGATACAGGGCAAGATAAACGATTGCGGCGTGATAAAGCCGAGATACTCGGTTCAGAAGAATGATCTGGAGAAGTTCGAATCCAGATACCTACCCGCTCAGGACTTCGGAGTGCTCATACTGACGACCACCGAGGGCGTCGTGAGCCATGCCAAGGCCAAGGAGCTTGGGGTGGGCGGAAAGCTTCTGGCCTACGTGTACTGAGGGGAACGAGATGACACTTAGCGGACTGATCGAAGAGAAGGTGGCCATACCCGAGAAGGTCACAGTCACCGTCGAAGGCAGCAAGGTCACCGTCAAAGGCCCCAAGGGTACCCTGGTCAGGGACTTCTACAATCCCAAGACCAAGGTGTCCAAGGACGGCGACCACGTGGTGGTGAGCTGCGAGCTCCCCCGCGTGAAGGACAAGGCCATGGTAGGCACCTTCGCTGCGCACATCAATAACATGATAGAGGGCGTGACCGTGGGGTTCGAGTACGAGATGAAGATCGTCTACTCCCACTTCCCCATGAAGACCGCCGTGAAGGGAGACAAGTTCCTCATCGAGAACTTCCTCGGTGAGAGGGCCCCCCGCGTGGCCAAGATCATGGGCGACACCAAGATCCAGGTGAAGGGCAATGAGGTGTCCCTCACCGGCATCGACATCGAGGCCGTGAGCCAGACCGCCGCCAACATCGAGAGGGCGACCCACATCTGGGGATACGATCCCAGGGTGTTCCAGGACGGCATATACATCACCACCAAAGCCAAGAAGGTGAGCCAATGAGCAAGGCCAAGAAGGAACAGATCGACCAGCTGGAGGACCTTCCCAACTACAAGGCGGAGTTCACCGCCCAGCTCAAGGACATGGGCATCGAGTCCCTGCCCCAGCTGAAAGCGGCTCTCGCCGACAGGTCCCAATCCAAGAAGATCCAGGAGGAACTCAGCGGCGTCGGGCCGAAGACCGTCTCCACCTGGAAGTCCCTTCTGAAGGACACCGGGGAGACGGCCATCGTCCCCGCCGAGGGGAAGAAGCTGGCCAAGGCCAAGAAGGAGAAGGCCGAGGTCGAGATAGTGGAGCCTGCGGCCGAGGTCGTGGAAGAGGGCGGCTACGTGGTGAAGAAGAAGCCCGAGCTGGATGCCGATACCAAGAAGCTCCTGGCCCTCAGGTACGACATGAGCCATGACCGCATCGCCTTCCTCAGGCAGGAGTGGTTCCGCTTCCCCCGCCTGGGCGAGAAGTGGAGGCGCCCCCGCGGCATGCACAGCAAGATGCGCCGCCACGTTCAGTACAGGCCGAACGTCGTGAGCATCGGATATCGCGGACCGAAGCAGGTCCGCGGGCTGCACCCCTCCGGGTTCCAGGAGGTCATGGTGTTCAACGCCGACCAGCTCGACTCCGTGGACCCCAAGGTGCAGGCCGTCAGGATCGGCAGCAGCGTCGGGTTCAAGAAGAGGCAGGTCATCGAGAAGAAGGCCGACGAGCTGGGCATTCGTGTCTTGAACAGGACGGGATGAAAATGGACCTTAAGAACCAGAAGCGTATGGCGGCCGAGATCCTGGGATGCGGTCAGAACCGCGTGTGGATCGACCCCAACCGGATCGAGGACCTCGCCGACGCCATCACCAGGGCGGACATCCGCACAGCTATAGAGTCCGGCACCATAAGGGCGGCGCCCAAGCAGGGCATCTCTCGCGGCCGGACCAGGCACAACCTCGCCCAGCGCAGGAAGGGAAGGCAGCGCGGGCCCGGCAGCAGGAAGGGAAGGGCCGGCGCCAGGTCCCCCACCAAGAGGGACTGGATCCAGACCATACGCCCCATCCGCTCCGAGCTGCGGGAGCTGCGCGACTCCGGCAAGATCTCCAAGACGGTCTACCGGGAGTTCTACATGAAGGCCAAGGGCGGCGTGTTCAAGAACCGCGCCCACCTGGTCTCGCACCTCAAGGCCGACGGGCACCTGCAGGAGGGACAGTAATGGCAACGGGACCAAGGTACAGAGTACCCTTCCGCAGGAGAAGGGAGGGAAGGACCGACTACAGATACAGGCAGCGCCTGCTCCGCTCTCGGGTCCCGAGGGCGGTAGTGCGCCTGTCGCTCAAGAACGCGAACGTCCAGTTCATCGCCTACGACGAGAAGGGCGACCAGATCCTGGCCGCGGCCACCTCCAAGGAGCTCCCCGAGCTCGGATGGACCGCCGCGACCGGGAACCTGCCCGCCGCCTACCTCACCGGCTACTTGGCCGGCAAGAGGGCCGCCAAGAGCGGGGTCGAGGAAGCGGTGCTGGATATAGGCCAGAAGGTGCCGGCGAAGGGCTCCAATGTCTTCGCCGCCCTGAAGGGCATGCTCGATGCGGGCATTGAGATACCCCACGGCGAGGATGTCATCCCTGCCGAGGCCAGGCTCAAGGGCCAGCACATCGACGGGAATATCGAGAAGATGATTGAGGACGTCAAGAGCCGGATGGAGGCTGAGTAAGATGGCAGAATGGGTTCCGAAAACTAGGCTGGGCAAGATGGTCCTGAGCGGTGAGGTCACCACCATGAGCCAGGCCCTGGCCACCAAGCTCCCCCTGAGGGAGCCCGAGATAGTCGACATCCTCCTCCCCGAGCTGAAGGACGAGGTCATCGACCTCAACATGGTCCAGAGGATGACCGACTCCGGCCGCAGGGTGCGCTTTGCGGTCACCTGCGCGGTCGGCAACGGCGACGGGTTCGTCGGCCTCGGCCGCGCCAAGGGAAAGGAGGTCGGCCCGACCATACGCAAGGCGATCGACAATGCCAAGCTGGAAATGATCGAGATCAAGAGGGGTTGCGGCTCCTGGGAATGCGGGTGCGGTCAAGCTCACTCGCTCCCCATGGCTGTGGTGGGCAAGTGCGGGTCCGTGGAAGTGACCCTCCGACCAGCCCCCCGCGGCATCGGGCTGGCCATCGGCGACGTTGCCAAGAGCATCGTCAGCCTGGCCGGGGTCAAGGACTCCTGGGGCTTCGCCCGCGGGCACACCAAGACCACCGTCAACTACGCCCTGGCCACCTTCGACGCCCTCAAGCGCACCTCTGAGCTGAGAGTAACGGAGGAGCAGGAGAAGCGCCTCAGGATCATCAGTGGTCCCACCAGGGTCCACGTTGCCGGCGCGCCCGTGGAGGGCGACGCCGAAGCGCTGAAGGAAGCGTGATTGAGATGGCATTCGCGGTAATCAGGGTTCGCGGACACAGGAAGATCAACAAGGACATCGAGGACACCATGTGCATGCTCCGCCTCACCCGCGTGAACCACTGCGTGGTGATACCTGAGAACGATGTCATGAAAGGCATGCTCCAGAAGGCCAAGGACTTCATCACCTGGGGAGAGGTTTCGGACGAGACCCTCGCCAAGATGATTAGGACCCGCGGCCGCCTCATGGGGGACAAGCCCATCGACGACGCGTACGTGGGAGCGAACTCCTCGTACCCTTCGGTGGACGCGTTCGCCCAGAGCGTGGTGAAGGATGAGGTGAAGTACTCCGAGCTGAAGGACGTGAAGCCGCTGTTCCGGCTGCACCCCCCAAAGCAGGGGTACGAGGCCGTGAAGAAGGACCTCAAGACCCACGGGTCCCTGGGGTACCGGGGCGAGAGGATAAACGCCCTCATCGACAAGATGCTGTGAGGTGGATGAGATGGTAAGCAGAACTAACAAGTTCAGAGGCTCCCGGACGCACGGACGCGGCAAGAAGAGCGGTAGAGGCGCCGGCAAGATGGGAGGCCACGGCAACGCCGGTCTCCACAAGCATAAGACCATCAGCGTGCTCAAGTACGACCCCATGCACTTCGGCCGTCACGGCTTCAAGCGCCCCCAGAAGGTCGTCTCCGCCAAGATAACTCTTAACGTAGGGGATCTGGACGAGAGAATGGAGGACCTCATGAAGCAAGGGTTCGCCGTGAAGCAAGAGGGTAAAATAAAAATCAACCTAGCCAATATGGGCGTCGACAAACTCCTTGGATTCGGAAAGGTAGCAAACCCCTTCGATATAGTGGTCGCCGAGACCTCTGCCCGGGCCAAAGAAAAGCTCGAGGCGGCAGGGGGCTCGGTGACCCAGCCGTAATTGGCTTCATGTGATGATCATGGCCGACGAACACAAGAGCATGCTGTACAAGTTGAAACCTCTGACGGAGAGGCTCCCCGCGGTCAAGCGTCCGGAAGGGCACGTGCACTTCCGGACCAAGATCATGTGGGTCATCCTGATGCTGGTCTTCTACTTCGTGATGACCAACGTATACCTCTACGGGCTGGACCAGGAAAGTGTCGTTGACCTATTCGGTCCGTACCGTGCTATCCTGGCTGGGGCTCAGGGCTCCCTAATGCATCTGGGCATCGGGCCGATAGTCACGGCGTCGATCATCATGCAGCTGTTCGTCGGCGCGAAGATCATCAAGCTGGACCTCACCAACGATGAGGACAAGGCCGTGTACCAGGGAACCCAGAAGTTCCTGGTGCTGGTCATGATCCTGATCGAGGCCGTGCCTCAGGTGTTCGGCTACCTGGTGCCCTCGGGCGCCTTCGTGAGCAACCTGAACGGCCTGGTGGGCGACTCGGGGATGATCAATGGAACGAGCCTTGCACAGGCGGTGCTGATACTGCAGCTGTTCATCGGCTCGTACCTGGTGTTCCTGATGGACGAAGTGGTGTCCAAATGGGGGGTGGGCAGCGGCATATCGCTGTTCATCGCCGCCGGCGTAGCTCAGGCCCTCTTCACTGGTACCCTGAACTGGTACCCCGCGGACGCCAGCTCCGCGACCAGCCTGGACAATCCGCCGGTGGGTACCATCCCCAAAACCTTCTATTTCCTGTTCAACATGTCAGCGGCGTCGCTGGCCAGCGGAGGCTATGAGCAGATATTGCTCAGTCCGCCCAACCCCATGGTCGCGCTCATCGGGACGATAGCGATCTTCCTGTTCGTGGCGTACATAGAGTCGGCAAGGATCGAGTTGCCGCTGTCGCACGGTACGGCCAGGGGAGCGAGGGGACGCTACCCCATCAAGTTGCTGTACGCTTCCAACATCCCGGTCATCCTGATGGCCGCGGTGCTGGCGAACGTGGCGATGTTCTCGCTGCTGCTGTACACCAACCCCACCCTGTCGCAGATACCGCTCATCGGAGGGAACCCCATGCTCGGTTCCTTCTCGGCGGGGTCCTCGACCCCCACGGGAGGACTGGCATGGTATCTTTCCACGCCGCAGGGGCTTTCGAGCTGGCTGTTGCCAATGCTCGATCCCGTCACGTACTCATCGTACGTGTTCGGCCATAGCTCCCTGCAGATCTTGGCAAAAGTATTGATCTACTTCACGGTGATGGTGCTGGGCTCGGTGGTCTTCGCCAAGTTCTGGATAATGACCACCAACATGGGGCCGGAAGCGGTGGCTCGCCAGATCGAGTCCTCCGGCCTGCAGATCCCCGGGTTCAGGCGCGACCCCAGGGTGCTGAAGAGAGTGTTGGAGAGGTACATCCCCGTGGTCACGGTGATATCCGGTGCGCTGGTGGGCGCCCTCGCCGCCGGCGCCGACCTCATAGGTACGGTCGGGAACGCGTCCGGTACCGGTGTCCTGCTGGCAGTGGGCATACTGATCCAGTTCTATGAGGCGCTGGGCCGTGAGCAGATGATGGAGATGCACCCCATGCTGAGGGGCTTCTTCGGAGGTGACTGAGAATGGAAGGAACTACTCCGTTGCCGGCAAGGCCGGCCCCTGATGCAAAGAAGCAGGCCAGCACGTTCGTGACGATATTCGTCTTCATATTCGCCATGTTCGTGATGTTCGACCAGGGCCTCCGCCGCTGGCTCGGCGAGATCGCCGGGCTGGCCCTCCAGCCCACCGTGGGCCTGGGCGGCGAGTATCCCGTGGTCACGCTGTTCCTCGCGGGCATCGTGATGGTCGGGCTGACCACCATCATCCGTCACTTCTTCACCGATTACATCGGGCAGGCCGAGAGCCAGAAGATAGTGTCCTCCTTCAACAAGGAGCTGCGCCAGGCCCGGGTGGAGAACAACAAGTACAAGATGAAGAAGCTGGTCGAGCAGCAGCAGAACATCATGACCAAGTCCATGGAAATGTCCACCACCCAGATGAAGCTGATGCCGCTGACCATGATCGTCATCATTCCCGTGTTCGCCTGGCTTGATGTGTTCATACACGGCTTCAATCCGGCCGCCATAGTGCATCTGCCGTGGGCCTTCTCGGTGTCGCTGACCGCGTCGACGGTGCTCCCGCACTGGATCTTGCTGTACTCGCTCATCAGCATACCCTTCAGCCAGGTGCTCATGCGCGCCCTCCGCTACTTCGAGTTCAGGAAGAGGCTGAACGAGATCAAGGCGGAAAGCGCATGAGAATAACCATCAGCGGCCCCCCCGGCTCCGGCAAGACCACCGTCTGCAGGATGCTGGGGGAACGCCTCCATCTGGAGGTCGTGATCTCCGGGAACATCTTCCGGCAGATGGCCAAGGACCGTGGCATGTCCCTCGGCGATTTCGGGAGGATGTGCGAGGAGGACCCCGAGGTGGACAGGCTTCTCGATGACCGGATGGTGGAGATCGCCCGGGGCAGCGAGGGCGTCATCCTGGAAGGGAGGCTTACCGCTCACATGCTCACCCGGAACGGCATCCCTGCGCTCCGGGTGCTCCTGGACGCAGACGTCGACGTCCGCGCCGCCAGGGTCGCCGAGCGCGAGGGCGGCGATCCTGCCCGGCGCAAGCAGGAGATCCTTGCCCGGGAGGCCTGCGAGGCCAAGCGGTACCTTTCATTCTACAATATCGATATCGGCGATCGCGCGATATATGACCTCGTCATCGACACTACCCGCCTGTCCCCGGAAGAGGTCGCTTCGGGCATAGTCGAGGCCGCGGAGGCGCTGGATGGCTAAGATGCTCGTCCGCGACAAGGCGCCCCTGGAGCTGAAGGCGGGGAAGCGGCCTTCGGAAAGGAGCATCGAGGAGCTGCTCGACGCCGGCATGATCATCATGGACAAGCCCCAGGGGCCCACCTCGCACCAGGCCACCGCGTGGGTGCGGGAGATCCTGCACACCGAGAAGATCGGCCACGGAGGGACGCTGGACCCCAAGGTGTCCGGTGTGCTGCCCGTCGCTACCGGGCGCGCTGTTCGAGCCCTCAATCTCGTTCTCAGGTCCGACAAGGAGTACGTCTGCCTGATGCGGCTGCACCGCGACCGCAAGGAGGAGGATATCCGCAAGGTCATCGCCTCCTTCGTCGGGAGGATCTACCAGACCCCCCCGGTCCGCTCCGCCGTCAAAAGGCAGATGCGCATTCGGACCATCCACTCCATCAATGTGCTGGAGGTCCGGGGCCGGGACGTGCTGTTCCGGGTGCGCTGCGATGCCGGGACGTACATACGCACTCTGTGCGTGGACATCGGAGACGCTTTGGGGGTGGGGGCGAGCATGGAGGACCTGCGGAGGACGCGCTCCGGGGACATGATCGAGGACAGGGCCGTCACCCTGCAGGACATCAAGGACGCCTACGTGATGTGGAAAGAGGACGGCGACGACTCTTGGCTGCGCAGCATGGTCCTGCCCTTCGAGGTGCTGTTCGACCCGCTGCCGAAGGTCGTGCTCAAGGACAGCGCGGTGGACGCGGTAGCGCACGGCGCGGACCTCGCGGTGGTGGGCGTGGTACAGGTCGACGGCTCCGTGCAAAAGGAGACGGTGGTGGCGATGTTCACCGCCAAGGGGGAGGCCGTGGCGGTGGGCACCGCCAAGATGGCCGCCGAGGAGATGACCAGGGCCAAGGACGGGGTGGCCGTCTCCACCGACCGGGTGTACATGCTCCCCGGCACCTATCCGAAGATGTGGTGACCCCTCGGGCGACCCAATGTTTATAGCGGACCTCCGGAAAGGCGTTGAACAGGTTCGCCGCATCTGTTTTATATCTCGCCCCGAACGAACATATTCGCCGTGCGGACCATGTAACTCTCCGCCGATTTCTAGGGCAAGGGCTCATCGTCCCGGTCCGATGATAGGAGGAGTTGAGTGTCTTGGCATTGGAAAAAAGCAAGGTAAAGAAGGTCCTGAGCTACCGCTGGGCGGTGTTCGGGATACTGGCGTTCGCCTACTTCTTCGTGTACTTCCACCGGGTGTCCCCGGCGGTGGTATCGACAGATCTTCAGGGAAGCTTTGGGGTAGGCGCGGCGTCCATCGCCCTGTTGAGCTCGGCGTACTTCTACGCATATACTATAATGCAGCTCCCGTCTGGATTACTGACAGACAGCTGGGGGCCGCGGAAGACGGTAGGCGTCTTCACCATGGTCGCCGCGATCGGCGCCATAATGACCGGCATCGCCACCACCTTCGTGATGGTCATCGCCGGCAGGCTGCTGATCGGGGTGGGGGTGGCAATGGTGTACATCCCCATCATGAAGATCCTGGCCACCTGGTACCGCAAGAACGAGTTCGCGTCCCTCAGCGGCATATTGTTGGCCGTGGGCAACATCGGCGCCCTCAGCGCCGCCGGCCCCCTGGCCCTAATGTCGGATGCCCTGGGATGGCAGCAGGTGTTCATCATCCTGGGCGTGATCTCAGTGGTCCTCGCGGTAGTGGCCTGGGTGATCACCAGGGACCGCCCCCAGGACATGGGCCTTCCGTCCATCCAGGAGGTAGAGGCGGAAGAGAAGGGGGAGCCGATCCCCGAGGCAAAGCAGGTGGAGAAGATCCCTATGGTGAAGGCCCTCAAGATGACCTTCGGGGCAGGCATGAAATTCTGGCCCCTGGCGATCTGGTTCTTCTTCATGTACGGCAGCATCATGGTCTATCAGGGACTGTGGGCGGGGCCGTTCTTCAACGACGTGCTGGGATGGGACAAGGCCACCTACGGCATGGTGCTGACCTTCATCGGCATCGGCATGATCGTCGGGTGCCCTCTGGCTGGTTTCATATCTGACAAGGTCCTGAAGTCCCGCAAGAAGGTGCTGATCATCGGCACGGTGGTCTACACCATCACCTGGGCGGTCATCTGGCTCACTGCCGGGCACATCACCAGCACGGTGGCCTACATGGCCATCAACTTCGTGTTCGGCTTCTTCGGGGGCTTCTTCGTGGTAAGCTACGCCCAGATCAAGGAGCTGTTCCCCATAGCCATAGTGGGGACCACCACTGCCGCCCTGAACATATTCCCCTTCGCCGGCGGGGCCATCCTGCAGCAGATCTCGGGCCTGATGCTCATCGACCGCACCCTGGGGTCATACCAGACCATCTGGCTGTTCATGTTCGTGTGCATGCTTATCGCCACCGTGGCCGCCTTCCTGTCCAAGGAGAAGGAACGCGTTCCGGTGACGGTCCCCGTGGACGCGGACAAGAAGGGACAGGCCTCGGGCTGAGGTCAAAACGCTATCTGAGGGCCCTGTGCCCTCGTTCCTTTGCTCATAGTTCGACGGAAGTGATCACATGACAACGACAGTTGCAAGACCCAAAGACGAGAGCGGAGTGACGATGCGGGAACGCATGCTCCGTGCTCTGGCGTGCAAGGAGAACGACCGTCCCCCGGTGGCCGGGATGACCACGTCGGGGACCGTCCAGCTCATGGATTATGCCAATGCGGCGTGGCCAGAGGTTCATACCGACGCGGTGAAGATGTCCCGCCTGGCCCTGGCGGCATACCCCTACCTGGGCCTGGAGTCGGCCCGGGTGCCGTACTGCCTCAGCTACGAGGCCGAGGCCCTGGGGTGCAACGTTTTCCTGGGGACCAAGAACAGCACCCCCATGGTGAAATCGCACCCCTACAAGGACAATTTCGACGCGGACCTGGTGCTGCCGAAGCGGTCGGAGATACCCAGGATCGCCCGGAACAAGGTGATCCTGGACGCCGCCAGGATGATGAAGGAGGGAGCGGGGGACCGCCCCACTATCGTGGGAGTTACCGGCCCCTTCACCATCGCCGGGCACCTGGTGGGAACGGAGAACCTCCTGCTGTGGGTGCTCACCGACCCGGAGCTGGTGCACAAGTTCGTCAAGTTCGCGGCGACCTACGAGAAGGAATGGCTCAAGATCGTAGACAAGCTGGGGGTCGACATCGTCCAGATGAGCGAGCCCTCCGCCTCCTTGGACATGATCTCCCCGGAGTCGTTCCGGGAGTTCGCTCTGCCGTACATACAGGAGACGTTCAGCGGCATGGAGCACACCAAGAAGGTGCTGCACATCTGCGGCAACATGGTCGACGGGCTGGAGAACATGATCGCCACCGGCGCGGACGGGCTGTCCATCGAGGAGAAGAGCGACCCGTATCGATCGGTCAAGCTGGTGGACAGCCGGGCCGCCCTTATCGGGAACGTCGGAGTGGTCCGCCCCCTGCTGCAGGGAACCCCTGAACAGGTCCGGGAGATGGCCCTGAAGTCCGTGGACGCCGGCTTCAACGTCATCTCCGCCGGGTGCGGCCTGTCGGCCATGATCAGCCGGGACAACATCGCGGCCATGGTCGATATGGTGAAGAACCTGCCCAAGAAGTGGTAATCCTCCGTGACGGGGCGCGAAACCCACCTTTCCTCCCGCCCCGTCGAAACTTTTTCTTAGGAACGAGTGAGATAATCCCCCAGGACCTTGCGCTCGGCCCGCCTCAGCACGATATTGAGAGTGGACTTGGAGCATTTGACCTGGGTGGCCAGCTCGTCCAGGGTGGTCCTCTGGGGTATGTCGTAGAAACCCATGTCGAAGGCCAGGAGGAGCGCCTGTTTCTGCCGGAAGGTGAGGGCGCTGCTGGAGCCGCGCTCATGGGTGCTGTGAACGATCACGTTCCTCCCGGTCTCCCTGAGCGCTCCGATGAGCCGGCCGATGGAGCCGCTATCCGGCCCCACCACGCTCCACGTCACCGTGCCGTCCTCCTTGAGGCTGCAGGACTCCAGGAAGCATTGGGAGCTGGTGAACAGATGGCAGATGGCGCAGTCGCGGTTGGAGACCATGGCGATATAGTCCCCCGGCGCGGTCTTGGACAGCTCCACCGAGCACCACCCCCCGACCCGGTCCTGGATGTTGGCGAGCTCGGCCTCGCACAGTTCATGAGGTCCCTGGACCCTTACCAGGCTGTAGCCGGAGCGCGGTCCCACCGGAGCGCATCGCAACACGTTCACATCCATTCCGCACTTGGCCAGATGAGGAAGGAAGTTGCTGCAGATGTGCTCATTGACCATCTTGTACGAGAGAACCACGCGTCTCATCTCATCCTCCCTTCAGGGGATTGCCGCAGGGGCAGGAAATAGCTTAGCACTGTTTGTAAATGCTATATTTTCTCTTGCCTCGAAGGGCCTTGCGAAGGGGATGCTGCAGCCCCTTCGGCCCTTGACCGTTCTGTGGCTCAAGGCCACCTTGCGCAAATGCACCAGGCTACGCCCGGAGCCCGGCAGACCGCAGGCAAAGGCCGGGAAGCCTCTGCACCGGCGGCCGAACGTGCTCGTCGAGCGAGTGACCGGGTGGTGTCTGTGCGGCATCATGCCAAGATGCCCTGCGGCCTTCCCCCGCCGTTCCATATTTTTATCGCCTCGTGGTGGTGATTAAACTCATTGAATGCAATCTCGGCCCCATGTCCTGGGCGGAACCTACGATTATTTCCGTCTCTTCTTCCGGACCGCTCCTTGGCCATCAAGAGCGGCCGTCCTCACGTTCTTCTCGATATTCGTCATCGTGCCGCTGCTGGGCGACCCCAGCAGATCCTCGGAAAGGGTCCTGGAAGCCATCTCCATATTCACCATCCTGAACCTTTCCTTCTATCTGGCCGCCGCGGCGCTGGCGGCGTTCAACGGGAAAGCGCCGGCGGAAATGCGGAGGACCGGGCGCGCAGTGGTCTTCCTGATCGTTGCCCCCATAACCATGTTCTCTCTCCTCACCGCATCGATCGCGCTGTTCGGGAACGAGGTCCTCCCAATGGTCAGGATGGCGATCTCGATGGTGGTCGTGGTCCCTCTGTTGTTCGTGGTCAGCATCCTGATATGGTCGGTCGTCAGGAAGGGCACCGTCCAGGATGATCCGCGCGCATCACTGTTCCTGGTGTTCCTGACCATCTTCCTGACGATCTACATCTTCGCCTCCATCTATTATGTTCAGGGCTTCCTTAGGACCAGTTCCGGTGCCCCCATGGGCTTTGACGATGCGTTCTACTTCAGCGGCCTGGTCTTCACCACGCTGGGATACTCCGACGTTTCCCCGGTGGGGTTGGGCAAATGGCTGGTAGTGTTCGAGGCCGTCTCTGGCTTCATGGTCCTGGGCCTGTTATCGGCGATCTTCATCCAGAGCGTACTGGCATCACAACAACGCGCCGGCCGCCCATAGCCCCGGGAAGGATCGGCGGAACGGTCCCAAATGACTTATGCGTCCAGGCTATTATTGGGGCTCATGGCCATAGAGAGCGGCAGCGTCCAGACGGTCAGGGTAGACCGGAAGAACATCGAGGAGTTCCTGCGACTGGTCCAGGAGTTCGCCGACTTCGAGCGCCTGGAGGGGCCGAACGAGGCGGCCAGGCTCCGCCTCAAGAGGGACCTTATCGCCGACCCGCCCATGGCCGAGGCGTTCCTGGCCGTCCTCGACGGGAAGGCCATAGGCTTCGCCACCGTGTACTTCACCTACTCCACCTTCCTGGCCAAGCCCACCCTGTTCCTGGAGGACATCTTCGTGCTGGAAGAGCATCGGAAGAGGGGCATCGGTTCCAAGCTGTTCTCGTTCTGCGTGCAGGAAGCGAAGCGCCGCGGGTGCGGGCGGATGGAGTGGACCGCCCTGGACTGGAACGTCGGGGCGCACTCCTTCTACGAGAGGATGGGCGGAAAGAAGATCCCGTGGGTCACTTTCAGGCTCACGGAGAACGATTTCGGCGAGGCCGTCGAGCGGTCTCAATAGGACAGGCCCATCGCATCAAAATCCCTCATGGGCGCCTCCCTTCCGCCCAGCGGCTCGATGATCTCCTTGATCGTTTCATATGGGATGTCCGGGGCAGGAAGCACGATGCACTCTGCCTCCTTTCCCACCAGCATGATGCTCAGGATGAGGGTGTCCGTGAAAGGATCGTCCCCCGCACAATTGACCTTGACTATGAACATCATGGGCTTGGAGATGCTCGCATCCAAACTATCCATGAAATCCTTCTGGAATATCTTGCCTATATCGAGGCCGATGAACCGGAAGGGCATGGGAACATCCGCCAAACGGCCCATGGGCAGCTCCAGAAGATAGTCATCCTCGCTCCGCTTTTCCTTCTTCGTTGCCTTCTTTCGTGGGGAGGCCTTGTCATTGTGGTGGGCGGCCTTTGTGCTCATGCTGAGCACGTGGGGACGCCATCGGATATAATACGGTGGGCGCGCGAAGGGCCGGAAGACGTCCCGAGCTTTATTCAGATCTCAAGGAACTTCCCGAGCTCGTCGTAGCCCAGGACCACTGCCTTGCCGATGATCTCGCGCAGCATGTCCGCGGCGTCGCGCTTCTCCTCTGCGGGCACGATGACCCTGACGCCGATGCCATCGGACAGCGTTTCGCTGTACTCCTCCAGCGCATCAGGGTCGGCCCACATCTCCTCCGGCTCGATGAACTCCAAGGCAACGACGTCGTCCTCGTACCCGAAGACCCTGATGAGCCCCCTGGTCCCGAACTCGGTGTCCATGTAGTCATCCTCGAACTTCCTGCCGGGGTTCGCTTCCCCCAGCTTCGCCATCCTTTCCCTGGCGACCTCTCCGACCTCGGCCATGAGCCGATATCGCCGGCCATGATTTAATAATGCTATCCGGCGCCTAGGCGCGCAGGAACTCTCCGGGGACAAGGCTCGTGGCGAGCATGACCATATTGATCTCGCGGTGCTCCCTCCACGTGCTCACCGTCCAGTTCCGTCCGTCGGTCCAGAACCGGTCTATCGCTCCCGCCAGGGGTAGGAACGCGTTGAGCGCTTCGGCACTGTGCGCCGCGTCCCTGCTGAACAGGCCCGGCTTCATGGACATGCAGTCCTTCACGCGCTCCATCCCTTTCAGCCCGATGGCCAGCCCTAGTTCTCGGAACGCCAGGCGGTGAGCGGCCGGAAGTCCGAGAAGATCGCTCTCGGCGATGAATTGCACGCTGAGAGGGGCGGAGCCGAGCACCTTCTCCAGCAGCCCGGGGCGGTCCAGGCCGCCCGCCGCCGTGAGCTGGACGATCCGCCACGCGTCGGAGAGCAGGCCGCCCGCGCCCAGGGGATCATCGGTCAGGAGGCGGCCTTCCCGAACGATGCCGGCCATGTCGGCGATTTCCCCGTCCAGGTCCGTTCTGACGCCGAGCTTCCGAGCCCTCGACGCGATCTCGCTGTAGGTGACGAGGCCGTCGAGGGGGTCGTGCTGCCCCATCGAGGCGACCTGAGGGCGGGAGAGATCGATACTCATCTTCCAGTACATCCTCTTGCGCCCGCCCCGCGGCGAATATATGAACGCCGGGTGAACGGCCTTGGCCAGCTCCACCGCCCACCTCAGGTACTGGGGGTCCCCGGTCGCCGCGGCGACCCTGCTCAGGGCATGCATCCACTTGGTGAGGTAGTGATAATATTGCCCGTCCTGCTCCCACTCCCGCTGCGGGTCCGCCGGCTCGCCGGGCAGGCGCTCCGGGAGGGGCTTGCCTATGCGCAGGCCCCCGGCGGTGGGATGGCGCTCCCCCTCGTACTCATCGAGGCCGCTTATCCACCCCCTCTCACCGTCGTCGGAGCGGTGCTTCCCCAGGACATGGTGCACCTCGTCCACGAGCTCCAGCGCTATGTTCCGGTACTCGGCATCGCCGCTGTCCTGGAACAGCTCCAGGTAGTTGCACACCGCGAACGCGTCGGTCCACAGGTAGCGCTTCGGCGCCGGGCCCGCCGGCGCCAACCCGGTTATCTTGGCGAAGTCGAGCATGAGGTCCCCGGCCAGCGCAGCGGCCGTTCCCCGCTCCATCGCCCTTGTCATAGCTGGTCGCCGCTTTAAAGGACCTGTTGCACGACCTTCTCTTTGTTCGAGAGATGATCGCCGATCTTGGCGGCCTCCTTCTCGAACTGCTTCAAATCATAGTGCTGGGCGTGCAGCATCGAGCTCCACCGCGAGGTGAAGGAGGCGAGGTAGAACAGCTCCGCGAGTTCCTCGTCCGTGGCGCCCCTGGCCTTGGCCATGTTGAGATGCATCAGCTGGCAGTACGGGCACTTCAGGTTGGCGGCCACGGCCAGCCCGATGAGCTCCCGGTGCTTTGGCTCTATCACCGACTCGCCCCACTGGTATTTTTTCATTAATGCCCAGTCGTGGATCAGAACATCCTCCGGCAGAGCGCTCATGAAACCAGGCACTATCCCGAGGGTCTTCCTGATATCGTCCAAGGTGTCCTCGTACTCTCCCATCGTATCTCCCATGTCCACGTGGCCGGGCAACGTGCTTAATGCTTGCCTGACCGTGGAACGGGCCTCAGAACTCCAGCAGGGACCTCTGGTTCTTGATCAGGGGCCTAGCCTCGATACCCAGCCTGCTCTCGATCTCCCTTGCCAGGTCGGCGTCGAAACCGTGGTGCGTCAGGACGACGGACGGCTCGCAGGCCTTGGTGAACGCCAGCAGCTCCTCGAAATCGGCGTGGTCGGAGAACGGGAACGCCTCATCCACGCGCATCTTGTACCGGTACCCGCGGTCCAGGGCCCAGCCGGACACTGCCGCGGTCCTCATGCCGTTGCGGCGCCAGCAGTCCGCCTGCGAGGACTTGCGGAACCAGGGAGTGCATACCACCACGAACGGATCGTTAGCCAATTCTTCAGAGTACAGGCGGAAGTTGTATGGATCGCGCTCCGAGCTTATGGCAGAGGTGGCGTTGTACACTGACTGGTCGGTCAGCGGGTCCATGTCGTCCAGTATCTTGATGAGGTCCTGCGATTTCCCGAAGGGGTAGGCGAACATGGCCGCCGAGTGCCCCTGGGAGATGGTGTCCTCGGCCCAGTCGTGCATGACCCTGCCCATCTCCTCGCTCGGCGGGAACACGTAGCCGGGGCGGCCGTAGGTGGACTCGATGATCAGCACGTCCGTCTTCACCGGCTTCGCTCCCGCACAACCGAAGCGGTCGCGGGTGCACAGGTCCCCGGTGTACAGCACCCTCTTCCCGCACTGCTCCGCCTGGAACATCCGGGAGCCGGCCATGTGCCCGGCGTCGAACATCGCCACGCCGGGATGGTCTATCTTGTTCAGAGGGTGCTTGGTCCGTCCCTCGATGCACTTGAGCGTTACATCGGAACAGACCACCTCGCGCCCCTCCACCCTTTTGGGGAGATGGTCCGAGTGCGCGTGGGATATGCAGAAAGTGCCCGAGGTCCCGATGGTCTCGGCGTCGAAGTAGAACTCCTCCTCGCCCAGGACCTCCACCCCGTTCCCGAGCCTGATCTCCAAAGCTCTCTCCGACACGAACTTTCCATAACTGGTTCGATAGTTAAAATTATCCTTACGGTTCCAGCAAGGACCGAAGGGACGTGGCGGGTCTTGAAATGATCCCGCTCGGGCCGGAAGCGCTTGCGGTCCTCTTTGCATCGAGCCAGATCCGCCGACCTCCATCCGCACTTTCGGGCACCTCCCTCTCCTATCAATTTATAATTATATTTCAAAGAGGAAGAAGGGATATGATGAGCGGTTCGGTTTGGACAGAGAGGATGCCGGCGGGCGGCCCGATGCCCCCTCCCTCGGCGGCGGAGGAGAGGTGCGTGCGCACCTCCATCCCGGTCTTGGACGCCGTTTTCCAGGGCTTCCGCCCTTGCAGCGTCACTCTGATCGACAGCCCCGGCCGCGTGCTCCTGGATCTCATCCCCGCACTCTGCGTAAATGGGATAAGGGATCTGGAGCGGGACGTGGTGTGGGTGGACGGCGGCTGCACCGTGGACCCCTATGAGATCGGACGGGCCTGCCGTCGCCGCGGCATGGGCCGCGCCGAGGTCCTGGACAGCATCAACGTGGCAAGGGCCTTCACCGCCTATCAGCTCGTCGACCTCATCGACGAGCGGCTGGAGAAGGAGGTCGCCAGGACTGGCGCGGGCATGGTGGTCATCTCTTGTCTCCCTGAGATGTTCCAGGACAAGGAGATGCGCAGGTCCGAGTCGCACCAGCTGGTCAGGAGATGCATGGAGCGCCTGCGCGCGATAGCCAGTTCTGACAAGGTAGCGGTGCTGGTGACCAGCCGGGGGCCGATGCCCCCTGGCCTCCGTGACCTCGTCTACGAGGGGGCAGACGAGATCATGCGCGTCGAGAACGCCTCCCGGGCGCTGCGCATAACCCTCCCTCTCCGAGGGGAGAGCGTATTCTACCGCCCCGTGCCGCGGGGACAGACCACCTTGGGGGAGTTCGCGAGGCGATAGCATGGGCAGGACCGTTCCGACCTACCGGACGACGCTGGAGTCGATCATCGGCAGCTGGGACGACTTCAGGCGGGCGCTCCCCCGAGAGGACCGAGAAGCGTTCGACCAGATGGTCAACCGGGCGAGGATGCACGCCTCCGCGTCCTCGTACGCGGCGTTCTCCGATCCCGTGGAGGGGGCGCTGCTCTCCATTCTTCTGGAGCAGGAGAAGGAGATCCGCCGGCTGAAGGAGAGGATATGAAAGGCTGGGTCCTCGACTGCTACGCGGACCACGAGACGAACCGCATGGTCACGTGGTTCAAGACCAACTCGGGAGCGGAACGCATCGAGGAAGAGTTCGTCCCCCGCATCTGCGTGCGCGCCCCCCAGGGCCGCACGGGGAAGCTGGTCAATGACCTTGCCATGATAGGTGTGAAAGGAGTGTCGAAGGTGCGCCGCCGCACCGGGCTGGGGGAGGAGAAGCGAGAAGTGCTCTCCATCGCCGTGCCCGATTACTCCAGCATCCAGCCGCTGGCGGTCACGATAGACATGTGGGGTGGCTACCGCGACTACCTGCTGTACGACGTGGACCTGCGCATGGACCAGCGATACTTCACGGACCGGAAGATCTTCCCTATGGGGCTCACGGAGCTGCCGTCCCTGCGCTCCCTCGACTCGAACCTGCGCATCGATTATCCGATACCAAGGCTGAGGTCGGTGGACCTCGGAGTCCGCGCGGGGGGCGGGAGCATCCCCACCTTCGGCGACCCCATTGCGTCGGTCACGGTGGACGGCGCCGAGATCGACGGCCCGGAGGACAAGGTCATCGGGGAGCTGCAGGCGCTCATCCGGAAGCGCGACCCCGACGTGATCTACACCCGCAAGGGGGACAGCTTCGTCCTGCCCTACCTGCAGAAGAGGGCCGAGGCCAACGGCATGGAGCTGGAGCTCGGCCGGGACCGGGGGCGGAGGACCGCCCGGGGCAAGAGCTACTTCACTTATGGCCGCATCTTGTACAAGCCCCCTGCCTACAAGCTGCGCGGCCGGGTGCACATCGACCGGGAAACTTCCTTCATCTTCGCCGAGAGCGGGATGCACGGCCTCATCGAGCTCTCCCGCCTCTCCCTCATCACGATCCAGGACCTCTCCCGCATGTCCCCTGGCAGCGCTATCAGCTCCATGCAGATCAACGAGGCCCTGCGCACCGGCCACGTCGTGCAGTGGAAGAAGAACCGCCCCGAGGACTTCAAGACCGCCATGGCCCTTATCGCCTCGGACCGCGGCGGCTTCATCTACGAGCCCAAGGTCGGGGTGCACGGGGGAGTGTGGGAGGTGGACTTCTTCTCTCTCTATCCCAGCATCATGGTCCGCCACAACATCTCCCCGGAGACGATGATGTGCGGTTGCTGCCCCCAGTCCCGCCACGTCGTGCCGGAGCTGGGCTACCGGATATGCGAGAGGCGCACCGGCCTCATCCCCCACGTGCTGGTGCCGGTGCTCAAGCGCCGCCGGCTGTACAAGGACCTGAAGAACAAGGAGGGGGCGAAGCGGGAGATGTACGAGCAGCGCTCCAAGATGCTCAAGTGGCTCCTGGTCACCTGCTTCGGCTACACCGGGTACCGCAACGCCCGGTTCGGGCGCATCGAGTGCCATGAGGCCATCAACGCGTTCGGCCGGGACATCCTGGTGCGGTCGGCCGATCTGGCGGGGAAGCGGGGCTTCGAGGTCCTGCACGGAATCGTGGACTCGCTGTGGCTTCTCGGCGAGGGGGACATCGCTTCGTACTGCGGGGAAGTGACCAGGGAGGTCGGCATCGACCTGCAGCTGGAGGGCCGCTACGACTGGATCGTGTTCCTGCCCAACATATCTACCGGGGTGGGGGCGCTGAACCGCTACTACGGCCGGTTCGAGAGCGGCGAGCTCAAGCTGCGGGGGATAGCGCTCCGCCGCAGGGAC
Organism: Methanomassiliicoccus luminyensis B10; assembly: GCF_000308215.1. NCBI lineage: Archaea > Methanobacteriati > Thermoplasmatota > Thermoplasmata > Methanomassiliicoccales > Methanomassiliicoccaceae > Methanomassiliicoccus > Methanomassiliicoccus luminyensis. The sequence continues at coordinate 80,178 of NZ_CAJE01000013.1, read as the reverse complement.
ACCCCGGTGCTGGTAGAGGACCTTCAGAGGGACATGCTGGAGCGGCTGTCGGAAGCGAGGGACGCCGCGTCCTTCCTGGCCGCGGTGCCATCCTCCCTCGATATCCTCGACGGCTGCATATCGAAGCTTCGCGACGGCGCCGTGCCGGTGGACCGGCTGATCCTGCGCAAGAGAATATCCCAGCGCTTGGAGGATTATGTGCAGTTCAACGACTCCGTGGCGGCGCTGCGGCAGCTGAACGACGAAGGCTTCGAACTGCAGCCGGGGCAGGCGGTGGAGTACCTTATCCTCGACCCCGGGAGCAGGAGCTCCCGGGACCGGGTGAGGGCGGCACCGTTCCTGGAAGGGAGCGAGCGATACGATGCCGAACGCTACGTCGACCTCGCTCTCCGCGGTGCCGGCGAGCTCCTCTCTCCCTTTGGATGGGCCTTCGAGGATCTCAGGGCCAGGGACGAGGGCAGGTCAAAGAAAGGACAGCAAGGCGTCCTTCCAGCCCATGAAGAAAAGTAGCGAGGGGATGAGCAGGCAGCCGGTGAGATGGACCCGGTTCACCCCCAGCAGCGGAGGGACCAGGCCGAGGAGCGTCGAAACGGCCAGTATGACCAGTCCGGGGAGGCCGCAGAACGCCAGGGCGAGGACGACCATGGCGACGATGAGAACGGCGTTCACCCGCCCCAGGGGCCTCCCGGCGACCTTCCGGGAGAACCGCTCGCCCACGCGTATGGTGATGTGGAACGACACCGCCGCGGAGACGAGCACCGCCCCCAGGAGCATGGGGAAGTACGGCGAGGGCAGGGACATCAGCGAGGCGCCGTCGTTCCCCAGGACATCCTTCGCCGCCAGCATCGCCCCGGAGCGCCCCTTGTAGGCGATGGCCAGGGCCAGCAGCCCGAACACCGTGGAGGAGGTGCCTACGGCGGAGACCATGGTGATGAACCTCTTCGCCGACTGCGCTCCCCGCCCCTCTTTCCCGAAGGCGGAGCCGATGATGACCCCGGTGGTGGAGCTGATCCCCGGGAACCACCCCACCAGGCCGCCGGAGAGCGCCCCTACGATCCCGGAGCGCAGGTCGAACTCCGTCACCTCCGCCTCGGACTGGGGAGGGAGCGGCCGGGCGTTGCCTGATAGGATGAGGGCGGGCAGGCCGAACAGCCCAGTGAGCAGCGGGAACATGATGCTGTGGTCGAGGCCGAGGAACGCGCCGACCACGGGGAGGCGGCCCTCCGTGGCCGTAAGGCCGAGGAGCCCGGAGATAAGGATCAGGAACGAGGCCAGGGCCCGCTTCTTCCACCGCGGACGGCGGACGGTCCATTCCCCCTCCACGCGCACGCTCCCCATGGGAACGCGGCCGCGCACCTTCCACTCCCCGGTCCCGTTGCGGAGCCATCGCCCCCTCAGCGGAACGCGGACCGCCGTGCCGCACAACGTTACGGCCTGGCGATGCACCGGGACCGGGCGGACGATGCTCACCGTGAGAGGACACCTTTCCGCCTTGCGCACCCTGATGCTCGCGCTAGCCTCCTTCCCGCCCTTCTCCGACATGACCAGGGAGATGAGGGCGAGAACGATGACCGCCGGGATGATCGTATCCAGGACGCGATACAGCTCCAGGGGAGGGCCCAGCACCAGGTAGAGGGGGAACGACAGCGCCACCGCCACCGTCGCGCCCATGAAGCTGCCGGAAGCGGCGGCCAGGACCGCCTCCGCGCCCCGCCCGTCCATCAGCAGCCGGTGCCCTGGTAGGATGGAGAGCGCCTCGTCCTCATCGGGCGCCCCCAGGAATATGGAGGGGACGAAGTCCAGGAAGGAGTGCGCCACCGCCGCGGACACGATGACCGCGAGCATGAGCAGGACCGCGCTGTCTCTCCCGGCCCCCAGTAGCTCGGCGGCGCTCCCCATCAGAGGGAGCAGCGCGGGCGACAGGGTCACCAGGAGCAGGGCCAGGGTGTTGACGTGGATCCCCGGCACCACCCCGGTGAACGTCCCCAGGGCCGAGCCTAGCAGGGCGAAGTACGATACCGCCAACAGCATAGCGAGGTCCACCTGCCCCTCTCGACCGCCAGAAGGTTAATACGGACCCCTGCTCGTAGTATACGCTGGAAATATATACGACCGACGTGGATTTTGGGGAACATTATGACCGTTGTGGTTCAGGCCAGGGACCTGGTGAAGCAGTTCGGTTCGTTCACGGCCGTGGACCACATCGAGTTCCGCATCGAGCAGGGCGAGATCTTCGGTTTCCTCGGTCCCAACGGTGCGGGCAAGAGCACCACCATGCGCATGATCCAGTGCGTGTCGCCCATCACCTCCGGATGCCTGGACGTACTGGGCATGGACGCGCGGACGCGGTCCCGGGAGATCAAGGGCCGCATCGGGGTGGCCCCGCAGGAGACGAACCTCGATCCCGACTTCTCCGTCCTGAACAACCTCGTCACCTTTGCCAGGTACTACCGCATCCCCAAGGTCCAGGCGATGACCAGGTCCCGGGAGCTGCTGGAGTTCATGCAGCTGACCGAGAAGGCGGACGAGCAGATCGAGAACCTGTCCGGGGGGATGAAGCGCCGCCTCATCGTGGCGAGGGCGCTGATCAACGACCCCGACCTGGTCATCCTGGACGAGCCGACCACCGGTCTCGACCCTCAGGCCCGGCACCTCATATGGGAGAAAATCAGGGAGCTGAAGAAGAGGGGCACCACCATCATCCTGTCCACGCACTACATGGACGAGGCCGAGCAGCTGTGCGACCGCCTGGTCATCATGGAGGACGGAAGGTTCCTCGTGGAGGGAAGGCCGAAGGAGCTCATCCGGGAGGCGGTGGGGCCGTGCGTCATGGAGGTCATCGACCCCGAGGGGACCCTGGCGGAAGAGTACCTGAGGTCGAGGGGAGAGCACATCGAGCGCTCGGCGGACCGCATCTACGTGTACGCCGACAACTGCCAGCTGGTGCAGAAGGACTTCCGGGCACAGCTGCCCGATGTGTATTCCACGGTGCGCCCGGCCACCCTGGAGGACGTGTTCCTGAAGCTCACCGGCCGGAGGCTGCGGGAATGAGCATGCTCTCCAACATCGGCCCCGGCGCGCTCATGGTGTGGAGGCGCAACGCCGACGTGTACCTCAAGACCTGGAAGGTCAACTTCCTGCCGTCCATCTTCGAGCCGCTGCTGTACCTGGTGGCCATGGGGGCGGGGCTGGGCGGACTGGTGGTGGGGCTGCAGTACGCCGGCCACGACATCAGCTACGTGCGGTTCCTGGCGCCCGGCCTTATCGCCATATCCATCATGTACGGGGGGTTCTTCGAGTGCACCTACGGCTCGTTCGTGCGGATGCATTACCAGAAGACGTTCGACGCCATCATCGCCACTCCGGTGAGCATCGAGGACGTCATCGCCGGCGAGATATTGTGGGGGGCGACCAAGAGCTTCATCAACTCCACCATCGTGCTGGCGGTGATATTGCTGATGGGGCTGACCTTCTTCCCGTCGGTGCTGTTCACTGCGGGGACGCTCCTCCTGATCCCAGCGTTCGCGTTCCTGGGCGGGCTGATGTTCTCCTCCATCGCCATGATCTTCACCGCCCTGGTGCCCAACATCGACTCGTTCAACTACCCCTTCTTCCTGCTGGTCACCCCGATGTTCCTGCTGGGCGGTACTTTCTTCCCCATCTCTCAGCTCGGCCCGGCGGAACCCATCGCGTACTTCCTCCCGCTCACCCACGTCAGCATACTGGTGAGGAACATGGCCCTGGGCATCGGCGACTCCATTTGGGTCTACTCGACCATCTACTTGGTGGTGCTGACGCTGGTCACGTTCTTCCCCGCGCTGTACCTGATGAAGAAGCGGCTCATCAAGTGAGGACGACCAGCCGCCCGTCTCGGACCTCGACCTTGACCAATGTCTTGATCCCGATGCCGAGCTCGGCCTCCAGCCTCTCCTTCGCGTTGCCCTTCTCCACCGCCACCAGGACGTCGACGATCTCCACGCCGATGCTCCTGAGGGCGAGGACCACGGCCCTGAGGGTCCCTCCGGTCGACAGAACGTCGTCCACTATGGCTACGCGGTCCCCCCTGCTCAGGCCGTTGACGAACATGGCGCCCTTGGAGTACCCGGTCTGCTGGTCCACCCGCACTTCGCCGGGCAGCGAGTAGCCGCGCTTCCTTATGACGCTGTACGGTATCCTCAGCTCCAGGGACAGCGGGACGGCGATGGGGATCCCCATGGCCTCGGGGGCGAGGATGACGTCGCAGTCGAAGCTGCCTATCCGCAGCATCTCCTTTACCACCTCGTCCAGCACCTCGGGGTCGGCGCGGGGGATGCCGTCGGTCATGGGGTGAACGAAGTAGTCGTACTTGCCCACCTTGATGACCGGGGCGTCGGCCAGGCTCTTCTTGAAACGCTGCAGCACGATGGACCGAACGATGACGGATGATTTAAGGCTGCTTCGCTGCTCAAAGAACAAACTGCCCCTCCCAGGCATGGGGCCAGAGAATATGCGCATCTGCCGAGTGGAAAATGGCTCGCCATTCATTAAATGGTCAGCACTGCGCGCAGCAGTGCCAAGGAAAACGTTTTCGGGGCTCACATGGTCCTGTAGGCAGCTTCGATGATCTCGTCCCGTTCCAGGTCGGGGACCTGCCCTTTGCCGGCGGTCGAATACGCCTGTATGAACAGGAGGACCCCGTTCTTGTGTGCCGTGAAAAAGAAGAATCCTCCGACCTTTCCCAGAAGGTTGAAGTTCAGGATGCCGCCGAAGGAATCCTCGAAATCGCACCGGCAATCGAACGGCTGCAGCTTCCCCATCGGACCCAGCCTGCCGCGCTTGGACTCGATGAACGCTTTGCGGTTCTCGAACTCCGACACGACGTCATCAGGGATGTCGAAGCGAACGACGCTGACGTTGTCCCCGTCGGGAGATGAGGCCGACGCCGACATGGGCGCGGTCTCATCGTCCTTGGAGAACCTTCCGAACATCCCTTCATACGACGAAATAAAAGCATCGATCATGTCCAGCGCGTTCGGCCTGACCATCCTATCGCCTCACGGGGAGAGGGAGGCCGAGACCGCCGCGAAGAGTTCCGTGATCTCAGTCTCCGTAGCCCACGAACCCGAGTGGTACAGAGGGCCCTCTGATGCATCGATGAGCACCCAGTCAACGTAGGCCACGAAGTAGACCAGGGTGAACTCTTTCTGCATGATCTTAATGTCCATCTTGTAAGCGCATATCCCATCGAACCCGGCGATGTTCTCGATCTCGGTAGGGGTCCCGCCCATGACTCCTTCCATGGACTCGATCTTCAGCTTTATCTCATCGAACTGGCTCTGCGCGTCCGACGTAGATACGTAGTTGATCATGCTGTATTTCAGATAGGAACTTCCAGTCTCGTTCACCACTACGGCGTGGTCGGACGTGGAGGTGGAGTTCAGCTCGAACTGTCCGAACGAACCGTCGTAGTTCTCGGCGAACTTGCTTGCCAGGTCCTTCGCGTTCTTTCCAGGCTCCTGAGCATCGGTGTCCTTGCCAAGGTACCACGCGCCCGCGACGATCGCCGCGGCAAGTACGACCACAATGCCGACCACGAGATATTTTTGAGACTTCGCTAACGCCATAAGACTCGGGGGCAGTGATGTTCTCCGCGAATATAAACTGTTGGATGTATAATCCAATTAGATATGTCATTGGATGTATATCCTGAATAGACGTGTTGTTGGATGTATCGACCAATTGATTAAATATTCACTAGGCGTTCCCTTCCAGCGGGACGAGCCATGGATAAGAAAGTGAAGATACTGTCCATCATAGTTGTTGCCGTCATCGTCGTAGCGGCAGTGTCAGTAGCGCAACATCTGAACGCAGGCGACGGCGGCGATGAGGATCAGGGAGAGAAGTATACATTCACCGACGCGAAGGGCTACAAGCACTCCATTGCAACGCCCATCTCGAACGTATCCGTGGTCCACAAGTACATACCGATCTTCATGAAGATCCTTGGCGTCGAGGACCAGGTCGCCGGACTGGATTCCACCTACGGCATGAAGTTCACGGAGTACTTTGACAACTCATTCTCCATAGGCGACTATTCCGCGCCGGACGGGGCCACCATGATCAGTCATGGTTCCAAGGTCATTCTTACCCCTGTCACCATGGGGCTTACCAACGCGGACGCGCTGAAAGAGGTGGGGATCGAGGTAATATACATCGATCTCACGGACCCGTACGTGATCGGCGATAATCTCAGGCTGCTCATCAATCTGTTCGGGGCGACAGAGGCGGCCCAAACCAACTACAGCAGGTACATGGAACTTTTCAACGAATGCCAGACTTTCGTTGATCAGTTCGATCTCAGCGACACCAAGGACAAGAACTTCGTGCTGCACATGGCCTCGTCGGGGTTCTACCAGACCCACGCATCCGCCGCCGTGAAGGTCGTCGAAAGCGTTTCCGGAAAGAGCTACACCCGCACCATCGACCCGACCGTCAAGGATACCGTGTACTTCTATCAGGATCCGTCCGTCCTTATCAACTTCGACGGCAGGTACACCCTGGACTACCTGTTCCTGTATAGCATGGACACTCCCGAGCAGAACTACCAGCAGTTCCTGTCCTCTGGGGAGAACGTAGACTACACACAACTTACATGCGTCAAGAACAAGCAAGTGTACGCCCTCTCCACGGATTGTGTCAACGGGGCGCTGTCCTGCATCTCCCGCATATTGTACGCGGACGCGTTCGGCGCCGATGTCGGCGACAAGGCGGAGGAGATGGTCCAGGCGTTCAACGACGCTTTCGGCCTGCACTACAGCACGGAGAACCTCATCGTAGAAGTGGCTTGACGCGGTGAATCCATGGTCAACGTTCAAGGAGGCGTGGACGATCTCGATGCCGAGCGAGAGCGCATCGTGTCGGTCATCAGCGGGAGCCTCGAGCACGATCTCATCGAAGGGCACTATGACACATCCCTAAGGAGCAAGCTGCTGTTCATATCCTCGATGGCCGCGCTGAGCGTGATCGCGTTCGTGTGCTCGCTGGCGATAGGCTCCGTCGACATCCCGTTCGGGGACACGCTGTCGGTCATCGGACACCACCTGTTCCCGGCCTGGATCTCCCTCCCTGAGGCGGGATGGTATGATACCATCATAATGAGGGAGCGCCTTCCGCGAACGCTCCTGTGCCTCCTGACCGGGGTGGCCTTGGCCTCCGCAGGCACCGTGATGCAGGGTCTGCTCAGGAACCCTCTGGTGAGCCCCTTCACGCTGGGCGTGTCGACCGCCGCGTCGTTCGGCGCGGCCATCGCCATAGTGTTCGGCTCATCCCTGTTCGGAAGCGCGTTCTACGGTACCTTCGACTTCCTGGGGTTCAAGATGACCGTGGAGAACATCGTCCTGGTCATAATGTCGTTCGTGTTCGGCATGCTCAGCATCCTGCTCGTGCTGAGGATCGCCAAGAAAGACGCGTCCCGCTCGACGCTGGTGCTGTCGGGGGTGGTCATCAGCTACCTTTTCCAGGCGGGAATATCTTTCTCGAAGTACGTGTCCGACGACGAGGCGCTTCGCGAGATAACGAACTGGCTGATGGGCGGGATGTGGAACGCCACATGGGGCGCCATCGTGATCCTGACCCCCATAGTCATACCGTGCGTGATATACCTGGAGAAGCTGGCCCTTGACATAAACAGCCTGTCGGCGGGGGACGAGATAGCCAAGAACGTCGGGGTGGACGTGGGGAAGCTCAGGAACCGCGGGTTGATCGTCAGCACTCTGGTGGCGTCCTCGTGCGTCGCATTCGCCGGGGTGATCGGGTTCATAGGCCTGATGGCGCCCCACATGTGCAGGATGGTCATGGGAAACGACACGCGTTACGTCCTTCCGGCGTCAGCGCTCTTGGGCGCGGCGATACTCCTGTTCTCGGATATCGTCGCCAGGACCATAGTGAGGCCTGACCAGATCCCGGTCGGCATAATCCTGTACCTGGTCGGAGGGGCGTTCTTCATCTGGATGGTCACCCGCAGGAAGTGGAGGGGCAAGCTATGATCCTAGAAGTGAATGGCCTCAGCCAGGGGTACGGGAAAGATCTGGTCATCGATGATATAAGCTTCACCGCAAAGAGCGGGGAACTCCTGACCATCCTGGGGCCGAACGGCTGCGGGAAGTCGACCCTGATAAAGACGCTGTGCAGCGTATACGATCCCAGGAAGGGGACCATAAGCATCGACGGTAACGACACGCGGGGAATGGACACTAAGGAGCTGGCAAAGCTCATCGGCTATGTCCCTCAGAGCACCACGAGCTTCGGGTACTCCACCGTATACGATCTCGTGCTGATCGGCAGGAGGCCGTACGTCGAATGGACGTACTCCCGGGACGATCTGAGGATCGCGGCGGACGCCATGATCACCATGAACGTGAACATGTACCTCGACAAGGACGTCCAGGAACTGTCCGGCGGACAGCGCCAGAGGGCCTTCATAGCCCGCGCTCTGGCCCAGGACCCAGAGTTCTATATCTTCGACGAGCCCACCAGCTCGTTCGACCTGCGCAACCAGCTCGACACCATGCGCATCATGAGGAACATGATCCGCGAGAAGAACGCGTGCCTCATCGTTGCCCTTCACGACCTGAACCTGGCCATGCGGTATTCCGACCGCGTGATGGTCCTGAACGACAGCAAAGTCTATGACATCGGAACGCCCGAGAACGTGATAACGCCCAAGATGATCAAGGACGTCTACGGGGTCACGGCCGACATCGCGGAGGACCGGCACGGCCGGTTCGTTCGCTCCTACGACTCCGAAACGGACGCTATGGCAGACCGCGCTTGAGGCTGTGGCACCTCCGCCCTCAGCTGTCCCTGTCCGTCTCGGCCTCCGCCATCTCCTCCGACTCCATGTACGCGCTGTTGAGCAGCTCCAGCTCCTTGTCCGTCGCGTTCCAATACCCGCGGGAGCTGGCCTCGGACAGCCTGCTCAGCATGGACATGTAGGCCCAGTTATTGTTCTCCCTGACGCGCCTGCGCATGTCTTGGTCCTCGACGTAGCACTTCAGCATGTCGCTGAAGACCCCGCTGTCCACCTCTCCGGTGGTGGCGGCGAGGCCGAGCACGTTCTCAAAGCGGTCGTTGATGTTCTGCGCCCCGTGATATCTGACCTCCAGGAGGCCATCTATCCATTTTGGGTTCAGCAGCCTTGTGCGCACCCCGCGCTCGATGGACCTCCTGACGCCCAGCGTCCTTACCTTGCTGCCGCTGCCGTCGACGACGAAGACCGACGCTCTCTTCCCGCCGCGCGCGATCTCCACCGCCTTGGACAGCCCCCCGAGGAACTCATAATAGTGGTCCAGGTCGATCAGCTCCCGGTCCGTGCTGTCCCTCACCTGGGACACGACCTGGACCTCCCTGTGGTTGACCTCCAGGAGTCCCTTTGCGTCGTACCCCTGCGAGCTGTGGGTGTATGCGTAGCGGAGGCTCTCCGTGAACGAGCTGCCGAGCTCGCCCTCGTCTTTCCACGAGGACCTGTTCACGATGCCGGTCATGGATGTCCCGTATTCGCCCCTGGGGGGACCGAACAATCTGCACTCCGACAGGTCGTCCAGCTCATTGCCGCTATACCCCTTCGACCTCAGGAACTCGCGGTTACGGCGTGTTCCGGCCTTGCAGTAGTTGAGGTCCTCGGGCTCGTCCAGAGAGCTGACGATCGAGAACAGCTGGCTCAGCCCCGGGACGAGGTTCGGGAACATGTCCCTGAAGAAGCCGCACATGGACACAGTGACATCTATCCTGGGGCGGCCCAGCTCCTCGAGCGGGACCACCTCGAACCGGCTGGCAAAGTCCCCGGACGTTCTGACCAGCCTCAGTCCGAGATACCAGCAGATCTGCCCTACTGTCATTCCCTGGGTGCGGGAGGTCTCCAGCCCCCAGAGGACCAGGGCCACGCTACACGGATAGCTGCCGGCGACCTCTTCGTACTGGGATATGGTGTCCTCCGCGGCCTGCCTGCCTCTCTCGAAGCCCGCCATTGTGGGGACGCGGTCCGGATTGAACTGAACGATGTTGTACCCCGATGGGAGGACCTCCGGGTCCTTCATGGCGTCCCCGCCCGGCTTCACGTCGATGAACCTGCCCTCCAATGCCCTTCGGAGGCCGTCCAGCTCGTCGGACCTGGACGCTCTGAGGACGAGGCTGTGCTCATACTCCAGGGACCTGATCGCCTCGGTATGGTCCTTTATGACGTCCGGAACGGTCCTGTCCGAATTGTACTCGCGATAGATCCGCTCGACATCATGGGCGTCCAGCTCCGGCAGGCTCTCCAAAGGCACAACGCCGTCGTGAGGGAACCCCATAGCATGTATGGCGTAGCTTTCGGCATCCTCTTTGTCGAAGGCCTTCCCGAACCTGTGCAGTCCCTTCGGAATAAGCGATTCGCGTATCGATACGAGCTCGTCCTCAAGCTCCTCGATGTCCGCGGGAAGGCGCATGCCCGACGCCTTCCTCTCTATCGACTCCCGGAGTGCTTCGCTCCTGCCGATGTCGGTCTTGATGCTCTCCCGGTACTCCGCTATGGCCTCTTCCAGCTCTACCAGGTCGCCGTAGGTCCCGCTCTTTACGAACGGCGGCGGCATATAGCTCACCAGGCACGCATGGGACTTCCTCTTCGCGATCATCGCCTCGGAGGGGTTCCCGGAGTAGTAGATGTATATGTGGACCGAGTCGCCCATCATCATGTCCGGATAGCATTCGGAGGATGCCGCGGACTCCTTGCCGGGAAGGAACTCCAAGGTCCCGTGAGTTCCCAGATGCACGATGGCATCGGCCTTGAAAACATCCCTTATCCACTCGTACATTGCCATATACTGGTGGTGCGGGGGGAGGTCCGGATCATGGTAGCTCCCGGAGACATCCTCCGAGCCCGGCACGCGGGGCGGCTGGAGGCCTATGAACACGTTCCCGTTCACCGTCCCGGGGATCATGTACCTGCCGTTCTCCGTCATGATCCTGCCGGGCGGCCGCCCCCAGGCCCTAGAAACCTGGTCCGGGTGTTTCCCGCCCCCATCGTATGTTATCATCCTGTCGGTCGGGGACATCCACTGGCCTTCATTCAGGGTCCCGTTCCTCACGAAGGAATCTATGATCTCGTCGGGGGGCATGGCCTTCGTGCTGTACCCTTCTGATGTCAACATGTCCAGTATCAAGGATATCGATCCGGAGCCGTCGAGGAAGGACCCGCCAAATAGGTTGCCCTCGCCGGGAGGGTAATTATACGATATGATGGCCACTTTTTTCTCGCTGTTCGGCTTCGTCCTGAGCCTCATGTAGCTCCGGACCTTTCCCACGATGCGATCCACTCGGTCCTCCAAGGGGGCGATCTCCGTGACCGGGAGGTCATATCCTTCCAGGCGGCCCACGGCCTCGTTGAACCCGAGGGGGATGGTGCACAGCGCGCCGTCCAGCTCCGGCAGGAAGATATAGAGCATGAATTCCATGGGGTTCGTTCCTGCTTTGCGGGACCCCCATTCCTCCCTGGTCGTTTTCGTCAGGAAGAACGGTGAGAGGTATGGCGCATCCAGCTCTCGCAGGAGTTCAGTGGCCGATACGCTGTCCCCGCCCATCGGTCCGGCCATGAAGCGGAACGGAAGGACGTTGACGATCAGATTGGGGGTCCCGATCAGCGATCTCATCATCGGAACATATCGTATGTTGTAACTGTTCATGGCTATCGGAAGAACATCAACGAACTCGCGCATCCTCTCGAAAAGCATGCGGACCGCTTCGATGCTGCGGGTCGGGTAGCTGTTGCCGCTGTACGTCAGGACGACGCGCCCCCCTCCGGGCACGCTGCCGAGGTCCTCGAAGTAGTCGTCGGCCGACCCGTATTCCTTGAGAGTAACGGGGTCCTTTATGTACACGCCTTCCCTGGCCTCCGAGCAGGGGACGTCCGGAAGGTGGTCCTGGCCAAGGTAGTTCTTGAGGACCGAGGTGAAGATATAATCTATGTCCTGGTATTCAGCGCGCTTCCAGCATTCCCCTATGCGGTGCAGGTTCTCCTCATCGGCCCTGTTCATCCTGAACGAGGCTGCGTCGTAACCGCCCAAGCGGCTCAGCGACGGCGCCATGCCCCCTATGGCCAGCCTCTGGCCTTTGCATGCCTTTGCCGATCTTACCACTTTGGAGTATGTTTCCCGGGACGCGCCCATGAGGTCGGTGAGCAGCAGATCGGCGTTCCTCACATCCTCCTCTATGCAGTCCTTGTGCTCACCATCGCCCCCGCCCAAGTAATGGATCCGGAAATCGAAGCCGCTGTCCTTGTTCTTCTCAGCGTACCTGCAGACCTGCGCAAGGGCAGGCATTGATACCGAGGCCACGGTAATGATCAAGGGCATGCGCTATCTCCGTTGGATGCATCATCCTATCGGTTTGGCATTATTCATATCTTCTGCTGCGCCGCCGCATCAGGCTCGGGCTGGCCACATGTTCGGGGGCGGTGCCGGGAAACACCATGGCAATGCCTGGCGAGGCCGATGGCACTAAGATCGGTGCGCCCTCGTGCGCGCGTCCGGCCGGACCTAACGGTCGGCTTAAGCCACCTTCCTCTCCCACGCCTTCCCGTTCTTTCTCACCGCTCCCCTCTTCGCCAGGTCGTTCAGCGTCATCCTTATGTGGCTTTCCGGCACGGTGATATGGAATTGCTCTCTGAACGCCTTCTTGATCTGCGGGACGGTCTTCGGCTCATACAGCGTCTTTGGCAGCAGTGTCCTGAGGTCCTCGTGCAGGTTCCAGGGCCAGATGAACCAGGCCCACTTCTCCTTGGGGACCTCAACAGCGTAGAAGTCGGGCTCGATCTTGGAGTGGGTGATGTGTAGCAGCGTGGCGCTCTTCAGCTCGGCCGGCTGCTTCTTGAACAGGTGCGCCATAGCCAGCATGAGCGACTCCCCGGTGTCGGTGATGTCATCGACCACCAGCACGCTCTCGTTGGCCACGTCGGCGATGAGCTCCTGCGTCAGCAGGGCCTTGCCGTCGAGGTTCGCCGTCACCCCCCAATGCTCCGTCTTGACCGCGTACAGCTTCTTCACGCTCAGCAGGTCGCAGAGCATCCTGGCAGGGACCCAGCCCCCCCCGAGTGAGGCCGACGATGACAGTGGGCTTGCAGTCGCAGGCCCTGATCTGCTTGGCAATGTTGGCGGTCCATTTCATTATCTCGTCATAGGTTACAAGCTTGCACAGAAAGCTCTCGATCTTGTCCATGTGAATCCCCTCAGCCGGTGCCCCGGGGGCACAATTCGCATGTTCCCCGTGGCTATCTATCATACGGGATAGCGGCTCTGGAAAAAAACTTTTTTGTGAATGTGAGCGATAAAAACCAAGCTGTAAGATCCATTCGACCCTCCTCGTTAATTTCATGGACGATCGGACTATCGCACACTTCATTATTTTGTCGGGCTACTGCATTGAAAGAAGGCCCTTTCAAGAAGATATTGGGGGCTCCGGCGATCTCGAATCCACGGCGTCCCCACGTCGATGCCTCGCGGCAACTTCACCATCTCCGAGATCGAAGCCGCCAGTGTCTCCAGGACCTCCGTTGACACAGGACGACCGGAAAGTTTGGGGACCGGGGGATCGCCAAGGAGGCGACCCGGCGGCAGCATGACAATACGCTCCCTCAGCGAGGCAGCCCCATGGTGAAGGCAGCGTACGAACCCCGCGGGGCCATGATGCGAAGACGCACCCCCGCCTCACGTGATCCGGTCCAACCTCAAGGCGCCCCCGCCCTCTGATCCAACATGATCCTCCTCCGCCCGATGACGGGGTCGACGTACTCTCCCCTGACGGTATCGAACAGCCCCCTGTCGCTGAGCTTCAGCTCCGGTTCCGAAAGGAGAGATTGGTACGACAGGGCGGCGAACGGAGCGTACAGCCGGGAGCCCATGCCCCACACCGCCTCGTTCATGGTCTTCTCCCCGGCAGCGACCTCCTCGGCCGGCCGGTCGCTCATCAGCCCGCCCACCGGGAGCTCCAGGCCATAGGCGCGCTCCCCGTCCACGGCAAAGTACCCTCCGCCCTGCGCCGCCACCTCGTTGAGGGCGTACGCCAGGCTCCCGGGGTCCGCCCCCACGCCGATGAGGTTGTGCGCGTCGTGGGCCACGGATGACGCTATAGCCCCGGAGCGAAGCCCGAAGCCCCGAACGAACGCCACGGCCGGCCCGGACCCGTGGTATCGGCTCACCACTGCCATGAGCAGGACGTCCTGCGACGGGTCTGGCTGCAGCTCACCGTCGTACGCGTACAGCTCGGCGGTCCCCGCCCCGCTCTCCACCCGCTCAGGCAATACCTCGATCACCCTCACCCTCTCCCTCCCCCGCTCCGCCGGCACGGCGAGGTCGCCAGCCCGCAAGTTGATGGGGACGATGCCCGAGCCCATGGTGAAGGACGGCGCCATCTCGAACAGGGCCCGCCCCTCGCTGGCCACCTGCTTTCCCCCGATCCAGGTCTCCAGCACCCTGAACTCCGTCAGATCGTTCACCACGATGAAGTCGGCATCGCTTCCCAGATACAGCGAGCCGCCGGGCAGCTTGTAGTGCCGCGCCGGCCAAAGGGTCACCGCGCGTATCGCTTGCATGGGGTTCATCCCCGCGGCCACCGCCTTCCGGAGCACGTTGTCCATATGTCCCTCCATCAGGTCCGAGGGGCGGAGGTCGTTGGTCACCAAGAGATGCTCGTTCTCCATCGCGAATAGCAGCATGTATTTCAGGTCCCGCGCCGAGCTCCCCTCCCGCACCATAATCCTCATCCCCCTGCGGGCCTTCTCCGCTGCCTCTGCCGGCGACACCGAGGAGTGCTCGGAAGAGATGCCGCTCATGACGTAGCGGTCAAGCTCGTACCCCCTCAGGCCGGGGCAGTGGCCGTCGATGGGTTTCCCCGCCTCCCTCGCCACCTCTATCATGGCCATCGTTTCGGCGTCGTCATCCAGCACCGCGTGGTGGTCCTCGATCTCCCCCAGCGCCACGAAGTCGTCGCGCGAGAGCATCGCCCGCACTTCCTTCCATCCTATCTCCGAGCCCCTGGTCCCGGCGTCGGCGGACGGCGTGCTGGAAGGCGCGGCGTAGTAGAAGCGCAGCGGCGTCCTCCTGCCGTCCTCCACCATGTATCTTATGCCCTCCATCCCCGCCACGCTGGCCGCCCCGTTGGGGTTCGCCACCACCGAGGTCGTCCCGTGCGCCACGGCCCTCTCGGCGAAGCGGTACGGCGTGAGCATCGACGACTCGATGTGCACGTGCGCGTCTATCAGCCCGGGCAGGATGTAGTAGGGAGGCGCGGACTCCTTCCTTTCCACCCTGACGATCTTCCCGTCGCGGAAATTGACGCACGCAGGATAGATCTCTCCGCGGACCACGTCCACGAAGAAGCCGTTGATGAAATCGGCCCTCGCCTCGTCGATCAGGTCGCCATAAGTTAACATGTTGCATTCATTTGAGCCATGTTCTAAAGAACCTATGTTATCACATTAACTAAAAAAGGAAAAAAATCGCCTCCAGGTTTAGGGAGGCGGTTGATTTATTCAACGAGCCCGATGCCGGTGGCGACAGCTAGGGTTGCACGGCGTCCTGGCGATACCTCTGATCTGCTCCAATATCTCCTGGTTGTTGGCCTGTCGAATGCTCTCCATCATCTTGTAGGCCATCTTTTTCTTCGGGCAATCGTCGTCGGCGTCATCGAACAGCACGTCAGTGTGCGCCATCATTATTCGTTCGGTCTGGATATCCACCACCTCTAAGCCCTCCTGCCGTTGACGATAGCATCTAGCTCAGAGCTGTCGCCGTCGATGGCCCTCTGAACGATGTCAATGGCCTCCTTGAGCACCACCAGGGGTGAGCAGCTCTTGCGGGCCTCCGGGGCCACGCGCTTGGACGATCTCTCGTACACTAGTTCCAGCCGGGCCTTTACCTCTTCTAGGGAGTACATCTTCTCGCCGTTCGGCCCGATCTTCATTCTCGGTTCGTTGTCTTGGTCCATTTGTTTTGTCTCCTTGTGGACGTGTTGGACAGCGAAGGCATCTTAACGTCGGTTGCGGAGGGAGTGGAGCGAAAACCACCCTGGTAGATTTAGATAAAAGTGGGTCGATAATGCTGGCAATCCTGAAATCATCGAGCTATGAAAAATGATAATGCTAAGTGGTTTGAACCGAAAGTGTTCCGCTGCGACCTCGCCCCGGCCCCGCAGATATCGTCATATCCAGGGAAGGGAAAAGAGGTTTACGCCGTCTCACGGCGTTCTCGGCTTCCTCACGTACATGAAGAAGAACAGCCCGACGGCCACGATGCCGAAGACCACGCCGACGGCACCGACCATCAAGGCCAGCGAGCTGTCGTCCGCTGCCTTTACATCATGGACGTTGAGCTGCGCGGTGAGGTCGTCGATACGGTCGGACGCCTCGTCCAAGCGGTCCTGGATCTCGTCGATATCGTCCAGCAGCCCAGGGGTCTGGTCAATGTATGTGACGGTGACGCTGTCCTCAGCGGTCAGCACCGGGAATCCCGAGGTCGCTTCGATGGTGTTGTTCCCCTCCAGCAGAGCGATGACGACCGAGAAGGTGCCGTTCTCGTTGACATGCACCATTATTCCGTTGATGACCAGCGGGCAATCGGGATCGGCAGTTCCGCTGACCAGCACAGTGCTCGACTTCGTCACGGTCCCGTTAACAGGCGAGGTTATGGTGACGTGGGGAACGGTGACCAGGGGATAGCTGTCGACTTTCAAGCCGCCGTCTATCGCATACGACGAATCGACGATGCCGTCCCTGTTCACGTCAGGCGAGATCCAGTCGCTCCATACGTTGCCGTAGGACGAGGAGTTCCAATCATTGTCGCCGTCGTCGTACGCTTGGACGTGAGTGTTATTGTACTCGGACGTCGCCCCATTGTTGTTGACGAAGACGTTCCGGTAGAGGAGGTTGTCGTAGCAGGAGCTAAGGCGGATGCCGTATTCGGCGCAGTTGATGACGGCGTTGCCGTATATGGTGCTGTCCGTGGTATAAGCGACATAGATGCCATAGCGCTCGGCATCGGCGATGATGTTGTTCTCCATCGTGATGCCGGCTGAGGCGGACAGGCCGATGCCGCAATAATTCGAGTTGCAGGTATTGTTCCCGACGACATTGTCGTTCGAGATGAACAGGCAGATGCCGTAGTCATTATTCGAGTTGCAGATGTTGTTATTGACGATGTTGTCGTATGAGCCTTCCAGGTAGATGCCGTAATCATTTAAGTTGCAGGTGTTATCCTCGATGACGTTGTCGTTCGAGGTGTTAAGGTAGATGCCGTAGAAGCGGTTGTCACTGCAATTGTTGTTCCTGACGATGTTGTCATGAGAATAGAACAGGTCGATACCGTCGCTGTCCCCGCCGTTGACATCGTAGCAGATGTTGTTCTCGATCACGGCATTGGTCACGTTGTACAGGAGGATGTTGCCACCGTACTGATATTCGCTCAGAAGCCATTCAGCATCATAGATCGTGCAGTTGCGTATCACCAGGTGCGAGGTGGTATTGCCGATGAATATCCCGGCACCGTAGCCTAACGCGTTGATGCTCAAGTTCTCGATGACGTACGGATCATCGGCGCTCCCGGTGCCGTCCCATCCCTCGTTCGATATCAAGGTGCTCAATTCCGTTTCATTGTTCACGCGTATGACGTCGTGCGTTTCGAGGGAGAGCGGATCTCCTTGCACGTTGCCTATCGCTCCCAGGGGAGCGAACAGCGATGCGATCAACAAGAATGAAACGATCGATAGCAATGCCTTTCTGGTGAGGTCTCTCAAGATACTCGTTCTCCATATGTCCCAGTGGGGGAAGTGGAAGAGGAACTGACGGCGACAATATAAAACGATACTGTGTTTGATAGTTGGTCGTTATCAATAGCGAAGTCTTGGAAAGAACAAGGACTCCGGGGACAGGACCGATAATTTCCAGAGCCCCACATGGAGAGACCTTTCCGGTATCGGCATTTTTATCGGAAAATGCCCGGCCAGTAGTGCAGAAACGTTCTCGAAAGTTCCCGGAAGGAGGGAATGAGGCGTCGAGCGCCGAATTCTCGATGATAATTCATGAAATCGGTGGGGTGTTAGGGGGCGTGGTCGGCAAGATCTACGCTTTCATTTTGACGTTACATCTCTAGGAAAATAAGGAGTGGCGTTGCGCAAGCACTTACGCGACACCGTCTGGAGCCGAAGGGAAGGAATGAGGAAACCCACAAACGGGCGAGAATATGCTGTCCAGGCCTCTCGAAGAGATGAGTTGTTAAGCGGTGAACAACCGCCCCGAATTCCTTAAGAGAGCAGGGGCAGGCATGAACGCCGCGTTCCGTTCGCTCCGTCCGCGGGCGAGGGGAAGTATTGAGAAACTATCAAAAACAAGGGAATGATGGCGTCTGCCCCGATGAAATAGAAAAAAGAAGGGGAAGGGAGGCACGGCCCCCGGACTCGACGGCCTTGAGGACGGTTCGATCGCAGAGGGAAAGGTCCTCGCGATCAGATGGCATCAGCACACCCCCATGCGCCGGTCGAACTCCCGTGCTGGCATGATGGCGTCGATGACGTTATCGGGCTGTATCCAACCGTGCTTGATGAGCAACGCACGGTAGCGGGGCCGGTCCCGTTCCCATGCGGTCACAATTCCTTGGACCGCAGGAGATTTGGGATCCGGCAGGCGGCGCACCTTCGAGTAGGGGCCTTCCTTGAGCAGGGTTATGCGGTCCCCGTCGATGCGCATCACCGCCAGCTCCTTCTCCACGTCGGCGATGGTGCGGCCGGTGGACACCTGCGCCTGCAAGGAACGGACAGGGGCGCGGCCTAGGAGTTTGTCGCGCTCTCTCGCCTCCCTAAGCCCGTCCATCTCGAGGTCGTCCTCTTTCTTCTGAGAGATGACCTTAGGCGGCCGGAAGCGGTCCGTGCTGTCGTAGCCGCTCACGAGACCACCATCCCGAGGCCGTTAGCCTCGATACGGGCGGCCTGATCGAGCAAACTTAGAATTTGCTCCCTGACCTCTTTGCCAGTTGTCGACCGCCCTAGAAGAACATTTCCGAGGCCCCCGGTCGACGTCCGGTCGGGAATCGATAAGTACTCCGCTACCTCCTCCGCGGCCCGCTAGCTGGTCATTTCGCTTTTTCAGCGCCCAGGCTTTGTATACTATGCGCTGGGGGTAGATACCAAAAGAATCGGAGGGACTCCATTAATGGTTGCGAGCAAGAAGCTCAAAGCGAAGCCGTCGAAGAAGCGGTCGTCCGGGTCCGTAAGGAAGGGGCCCGTGGCCAAGAAGGCCTCCGGCAGCGGCTCAAGCGGCTACAGCATGGATTACGCGATCGCCCTCGAGATACAGAGGAAGTGGGGAGGGAGATCGGCCTCGCGGTCGAGCGCGGGGAGCGAGTTCACCAGCGCGCAGGAGCTTAGCCTGCGCAACAAGACCCTCAGCGCGACCGCGGCGGCGACCGACCGGGTGCGCAAGGACATCTCGGAGGTCAACGCGCCCCGGAGGGGCGGCATGGTGCCCGCGAAGAAACGGTCCAGCAGGTCCGCGCCGACAAGTTCGAAGGCCATCGACAAGCAGCAGCTGGGCCTGCGCAACAAGACCTTGAAGGACACGCCCTCTGACAAGACCCCCTCCAAGAAGAGGGTGCAGAGCGTGGTGGCGCCCCAGAGAGGCGGCATGGTGGCCACCGGGGGGCGCATGAAGGGAAAGGCCAAGTGAGCTGATCACGCCGCCGGGGGGGCTTTGGCCCCCCTCCCTTCCGCCGCGCGGAAGAAGTCCATGGTCTTGGAGAGGCATATGTTCAGCATAGCCTCCACGTCGCCGACTCCGGTCAGCCCGGCGGCCCCCGCGTGGCCTCCCCCGCTGTTGGACGTCTCGCCCCCTACTTCGTCGAAGAGCCTGCCGAGGTGAAAGCCCTCGCGGACCAGGTCCTGACGGGCCCGCGCGCTGATCCTGAACCTCTCATCCCTCTGCGAGCCGACGAACGCGACATCGGCGCCGATGCCCAGCATGGCCTTGCACACCGCACTCTCATGGGCGCTGCCGAGGGATATCGCCACGATCTTCTCGCCGACCCGCTCGAACCGGAGCCGCTGCGCCCCCTTCAGTTGCGAGATCCTCTCGGAGACGTCCGGTTCCAGGTCGGTCATCTCCATGATCTCGTCCATGTTGATGCCCGAGGCCTCCATCAGCTCGGCGAAGGCCCGGAGCAGGTCGGTATTGGCGAACCGGAAGTGCCCGCTGTCGGTGAGCATCCCAGCCCCCAGGGCCAGCGCGGCGTCCCTCTCCACCGTGATCCCGGCTGAGCGGAGCAGCGCGAACACCATCTCCGCGCAGCTCCTCTTGCCCTCGTCGATGTAGCACAGGCAGTGCTCCCAATCCCCGCTCTGGGAATGGTGGTCGATGACGATCACTTCGCGCCCCGACACGTCCACTCCCAGCTGGTCGTGGGAGGACGAGTCCACCGCCACGATGATGTCATAGTCGCCGAGATCGGCGCTCTCGAGGACGGTGAAGCCGAGCTTGGAGGCGATGACCTTGGACACCCGGTCAAGGCCGCCGAAGGCCGCCACGGCGACATCGGGAAAAGCGCGATAGATGGCATAGGCAGAGCCCAAGGCGTCGGGGTCGGCGTTGCCGTGCAGCAGTACCAGCTTCCTCCCGCCCCGCAGTTTCTGGGCGATGACATCGAGCATTGCCCGGCAGTATGCGCGGTTCGTATAAACCTGTTTCTGATACGGTCAGATGGTCAGGGATGAGGGAATTAATGAAGAACAGGAAGCGATTTCTTCTTCCGGGCGGACCCGGAAGGGGATGGGGTTTAGTTCTCTCCGGGCTTGCCGGGGGCGCCGAGAGCCTTGTTGAGCTGGTCCTGCAGGGACTGGTACTTGTCCCTCAGGGCCTTCTCCTGGCGGTCCATGGACTTGAGGCGCACTTCCATGGTCTCCTTGTCCTCCTCGATCTCCTTGAGGACGGCGTCCTTGCTCTCTGCCTTGATCAGGAGGGAGCCGATGCTCTTGTAGATGACCACGTCCTGGGGGGACCTGCTCAGCTCCTCCACGGTGCGGGTCATCTCCTTGACCTGGGCGTCTATCTGGAACTTCTGGTTGAGCACAGCCTGCAACTGCTGCTGCAACTGCTGGAACTGAGCGATCTGGTTCTGGACCTTGGGACTTAGATCATCCATGCTGTTCACCTACCATGTTGCCGATCTCTTCTGAGATCCTTATCCATCTGAGGTATGAGTTAAGGGCGGCCCTCAGCGCGCCGAGGTCAGAGGCCTCGACGCGCAGGACGATCCCGCCGTCGTCCCGGTCCATGCGGACCCGGGTGCGGGGAATCTCCCGGCCCACTTCCGGGCACAGGGCACCCCATACGGCCTGGGCATGCGGGGTGGCCAAGCGAAGGGTTGCCCGCGGCATCCCCTCACCGGGCTTTGACGACCTTCTTTACGTTGGGCCTTTCCTTGTAGAAGATCTTGGAGCCGCACTTCTCGCACTGTATGCCAACGGTGTTGACGTTGGAGCGGATGGGCTCGTTGCACTTCCCGCACTTGTACATTCCTGCTCACTCCTGGGGGGCGATCTCCTCGCTCTCGACCGCAGCGGCCTTGGCCCGGATCTCCTCGGAGGTTTCTTTCTTGGACAGCGGCGAGTACGCGCCAGCAGCGAACTTGGTGGAGCACTTGGAGCACTCCCAGATGCCGCTGCTGACCCTCGACACGCTCGTCCTGTGGCAGGACGGGCACTCATGCGCCGCGGTCCTCATCTTGTCGATGTCGCGGGTGCGGTTCCTAACGACCACACCGTAGCGCGCACCGAACCTTCCCGAGCTACCTGCTTTCTCCGTCGACTTGGACATGCTGTATCACCCAATGATTTCCCTGATCCCCTTGCTGACGCGAAGAGACGTATCGATCACTTGTTTGACCTCATCCAGCGTGAAAGCGCCGGCGAGGCCCTTCTGCATCGCCCTGAGGTCCCCGTTCTCATCGGTGGTGACGCTCAGACGGGCATCCGCGACCTTTTCTTCGTCAAGAGTAGGGTCAAACAATATAGAGTTTTCTATCTTTACGGCAGTGGTCTGAATGGGGAAGTGGCGCACCGGCAGCGGGTAGTCCTCGCCCTTCTCGTTCTCCTTGGCCGGAACGATGGTGCTCCTTAGTGCGGCGACCGCGCCGATGAAGCAGGCGTCGAAGAGGTTGCCATCGTAGTCCAGGACGTAAATGTCCAGGAAGTTGATCCAGACCTCCTCGCCCTCCTTGATGCACAGCTTCTGCAGGTCGATCATCTCGCTCTCGCGGATGCCCCTATCGATGACCCTAGCCAGCTCGATGGCGCCGGCGTCTGGCGGCCCGGACTCGAAGGTCGGAGAAGCCAGAGGGATCAGCTCGGTGTTGGTGGTAAGGACGCCGCGGTCGGGGGTGTCGGGGAAGGGAGAGCCCACTTCCATCTTCACGCCCACCAGGATGTCGGTGTTGCCGAGGCGCACCCGGGCGGAGCCCTGGGCGCTCTCGATGTAGTTCGTCTCTATGGATATGGGCCTGTATTCGTCATAGGCCCTGGCGTCCACGCGCTTTCCGGTGGACAGGAGCTTGTGGATGTGCCCCTTCTTGATCTCGGACATTACCGGTTCGGACATGTTCAGGCCTCCGTTCCGTTGGCGCCCTCGTCCTCGGGCGCCATCGCGGCGCCCTGCTGGGCATAGCGGCGCCTCAAGGCGTCCTTCTGCACGTCGTAGACCATCTCGCAGGCCTTCTTCCCGTACTCCATGGCCCGGTCGAACTCTTCCATGGTCATGTGTCCGTCCATCTGCATCAGGAGAATTTCCCCGGTACGGGGGATCATGGCGATGGGCAGGTCGGCGTTGCCGTAGTTGTCCTCTTCCTTGTTCAGGTCCAGGACGATCTGGCCGTCAGCCTTGCCGATGGCTACTGCGGGCACCAGGTCCTTCATTGGGATACCTGCGTCGGCCAGTGCCACCGAGGCAGCGGTCAGGCCGGCGCATCTGGTGCCGGCATTGGCCTGCAAGATCTCGATGTACACGTCGATGGAGGTTCGGGGGAAGTTCTCGGTGAACACTACATACTCCAGTGCCTCGGAGATGATCTTGGAGATCTCCACGGACCGGCGGTCCGGGCCCGGTCTCTTGCGGTCGGACACGGAGAAGGAGAGCATGTTGTACTTGCATTGGACGATCGCCTTAGCAGGGTTCTGCATATGCCGGGGGTGGCATTCCCGGGGCCCGTACACAGCGGCCAGGACCTTGTTCTTGCCCCATTCCACGTACGCGGATCCGTCGGCGCGTTTCAGCACGCCCGCTTCTATCTTCAGGGGACGGATCTCGTCCGCCTTCCTGCCGTCTATCCTTATGCCGTTGTCATCTATCAGATCAATATCAGTGGTCATTCCGGACATGTGTCTCACCTCATTCCGTCTTCTGCTCCGCCTGGGCGGGCACTGTCTCCAGGTACGCCTTCACCTTTTCGGTGAGACCGAAGGAATGGGCGTCCTCGTCGATCATCTGTATGGCCTTGATGGCGTGCATGATATTGTCGACCTCGCCGTCCAGCCATATCCTTCCGTTCTGGCCCACGAAGATGCGGCAGTTCGTGTATCCTTTTATCATCTGTATCATCGAACCGCTCTTGCCAATCACCCTCGGCACCTTGCTGTGGGCTATCTCCACTATCTGTCCTCCCGTCAGCTTCCTGAGGCCCTGGTCCTTCATCGTCACCTGGACCCTCATGGTCTCGTCCACCATGAGCACCTTGGCCAATATCACGTCGCCGACGTTCATGTAGCGGGCGGTGTCGCCGAACTCTACCCTCCACGGCACCTCGTTAACATGCAAAGGAGCGGGATAGGGAGAGTTGATGTCGATGAGCCAGTTGGAAGGGCCAATATCCTCCACCTTACCGATGACGCTGTCGCCGACGCAAGGGATGTACCTGCCGCCAAGGGGGATGATGTTCACATAGTTCGACTTTACAGACTTTATACCGAGAACGGCGGCATAAATATTGCCGCCAGAAACATAGGTCCCCGCGCCTGGTTTTAATTTATCTCCATCGAGGAGGTCGCCCGGCATAACGATCTCCCGTGGCTGTCTTGAAACTTCATTATTGTTCATCTCTTATCTCCTATGAACGTATCCGAATCAATGGTTGCTCATATTCTCTTTTCTTAAATGCCTTTGCCCGTGAAACATATTTATGAACTTAAAAATTACTTCAGTTCAAATAGTCCCCTTTAAGATCTTGGTCTCGACCTCGCCCTTGGTCCTTTCCGCCAATTTTCCCAGGAAATCGTCTCTCATGCCCGCGGGGAGCTCCACCACGCCGATCCATGCGCCGGTGCTCGACCACTCCTCCCTGGATACCTTGCCGACCTGGGAAATGTACTCGTAGCACTTCCCGTACTGGTCGCCGGTAAGGCGGACGGCGATGCGGACCTTGTCGAAGCGTATGGGTATCAAGGGCCTCAGGGCCTTGAGGACCGGCTCTATCTGGGACTCCACTGATTTGAAAGGATCGATATGGACGCGGGCCTCTTCCATGGCCAGCTCTATGCGCGCGGGGGGATGCGGTCCGCCGGTCTGAGGGTTGATGGCGTTCCGCGCGATCTCCGCTATGATGCGTTTTCGCTTGGACTCCTGCATCTCCTTGCGCTGCTGGGTGGTGAGCTGTACCTCGCCCTTGAGGATGATCTGCTTCGCTACATCAGTGGGATCGACGGTCCCGAAGACCTCCATGACCTTCTTCTCTTCCGGCCGGGTGCCCTTGTGGGCGTTGCGGAAGATCTCGTCGATGACCATGTGGTCGGAAAGATCGACCTCCTTGCCTTCCCTCAGGATATTGGCTACCTTGGGATCGATGAGGATCTCGAAGGTCTCCCCATGAGACTCCAGCCGGGCGATGATCGCGTCCTCGATGTCGACCATTCCATCACAGGCCTGGCACGGGCTCAGCCGGAGTTGGCCTTCTCCACGACGGCCTCGACCTCATCATCGTCGAGCCTGCGGAAGTCAGCGTCCTTCCTGACCACTCCGATCTCCACGGACTTGGGGTTGAGCTTCTCCTCCTCGGTGGCCTTCTTCAGCGCCTTGAGGCCGAGAACGATGGCGTCCTCCTGCTCCATGCCCTCCTGGTACTGTTCCTCGAAGGCCTCCATGACCACATTGCGGCCGGCCCCGATGCTACCGGCCTTGTATGATACCAGCGCGCCGGAGGGGTCGGTCTCGAACAGGTGGACGCCCTGGTCGTCCACACCGGCCACCAGCAGCGCGGTGCCGAAGGGACGGACGCCGCCGTACTGAGTGTAGTTCTGCTTGTAGTCGCAGATTTTCTTGACCAGCATCTCCACGCTGATGTTCTCGTCGTAGGTGATCTTGCTCACCTGGGCGGTGACCCTGGCCTGGTCCACTAGGACCCTGGCGTCGGCCACCAGGCCGGAGGTCGCGCACCCGATGTGCTCGTCGATCTGGAATATCTTCTCGATGGACTTCGGCTCCATGAGCCTGCTGGCGATGCGCTTGTCCACGATGAGCACCGCTCCGTCCTTGAACTTGAGGCCGACGGTGGTGGTCCCACGTTTTACAGCTTCCCTCGCATACTCTACTTGGAACAGCCTTCCGTCGGGCGAGAACACGGTGATGGCCCTGTCATATGCCATTTGTCCTGGTTGCATCAAATCACTCCTAACTTCCTAGATATCTACGCGAAGCTCTCTAAAGCGCTACTGCGATATATATCTTAATGTGCCCGAATATAAAATGATGCACCTCGGGCAAAGCTGACGCCAGTCACGCCCGGCGGCCCGGGCGTCGGGGTGCTGGGAAATACCTTTCCCGGAGGGTCCGCAGGGTGCCGGAGGCCCTCAGGGTCTCCAGCGCGCCCTCGCCGCCAGAGTTGATGAGGTCGACGGCCTTCCGGTACTCGCCCCCTCCCACCCTGACGATTCCCATGCTCCCGTCGAACTGTATCACCTTGGGGGGCTTCAGCTTCGCCGACGCGAAGGACGGGTTCAGTGCCGACAGGAGGTCCTCGTCGCTCAGCGCCTCCCCTCCCCTGACCCGGAACGCTATGTACCTCCTCCTTCCTCTCTTCGATTTCACGACCATGGGATCTACCGCGTGCTCAGCTCACGGTCCTATATGCCGCCCCCATATTAGGCTTGCGAGACCTTTAGCTCACAAATGGCCGAACTCGGCCCCGCAGACCGCGCAGGCCATGTCGCTCTCGCGCAGGTGAGCCCCGCACTCCGGGCATTTGTCCGAGAGGAGCACCCCGCACTCGCACACGTCCGCATCGGGGGCAACCTCCTTCCCGCATCCCGGACAGATAAGCGGCCCCAGCGGCTCGAAGACCGCCCCGCAGACCGCGCAGGAGCGATCGGCCTCGCGCACCTCCGCCCCGCACTCCGGGCATTCGAAGGACCCGCCGGGGTCCGCGAAGATGGCCCCGCAGGCACAGGAGGCCGTGCCGGCCTCCAGAACGGCACCGCAGCTCACGCACACGAACGTTCTTCCTTCTTCGGGGGCGGCCGGCTCGGGCGGGGCCTCCGGCTCAGGCATAGGGGGCTGCTCAGGAACCTTCTCCGGCGGCAGGAACACGAACTGCAGGGAATGAGGTACCGAGGTGGTGCTCTCCATCCCCTTGATGGCCACGGTCCTCTGGCAGAACGGGCAGGTCCCCGTCCTCGCCAGGCACACCGAGTGGAACACCTTTCCAGTGCCGCATTTTACGTATTCGGTCCCTTCCTTGATCCTGCCCAGACAGATCTGGCAGACCAGCGGCTGCACCTTGGGGCCGGTGATCTGTATCTTCGGCCTTCCCCGGGCCGCCCCCTCCTCCCTGCTCCCCCTTTTCCTAATTAGTACTTGTTTATACCTATTGATGAGCTCGCCGAAACCGGAGGCTCCCAATAGGGCGGCTAGGGGAAGCAGCTCGAACACGCCGGACGATATGCCGTACCCAATGTAAAGGCTTGCCTTCGGACGATATTGCTCGTTGACCGCATCCCCATAGGCACTTTACGAACGTTCGTTCCAAGGCTTTTTCGACATCGAAAGGTTTTTAAGCAATCCCGCTAAAAAGGGGGTCATTAAGGCAGGAAAGGGGGCATTGCTCGATATGTTAATATACAGACATCCCATTCACCCAGAAAAGCACCCATGCCATGGAACATGTTCACTATCGATGAATCGTCCATTCGTGGCTGGAGGAAGCTCTTTGTCCGGGCCGTTGACCCGTTCCAACGGGTCCAATATCCTTTCCCATCATTGGTCCGGCGATCGGAGGATGAATGTTCGGACGCCATGCAAAGACGCCCCAAGGGATAGGAACAGCATCGAGCAGGAACGCGCATGTGGTGAGCCTTTGAAGTACGAATCATTTTGTAAGGAAAAAGTAGGAGGAGCCTAAAATGTCTGACAAAATGGGTGCAGTCATGGTCGTCGGAGGAGGTATCTCCGGCGTACAGACCGCTCTGGACCTGGCCGAGTCCGGGTTCCGGGTGTATCTGGTCGAAAAGAAGCCAAGCATCGGTGGAGTGATGTCCCAGCTGGACAAGACCTTCCCGACGAACGATTGTTCGATGTGCATTCTATCCCCGAAGCTCGTCGAAGCTGCTAGACACCCCTTGATCAATTTGATGACCATGACCGAGGTGGTCGGGGTCGAGGGCGAGGCGCCCAACTTCCAGGTCAAGGTAAGGCACAACCCCAGGTACGTTGACATGAGCAAGTGCGTGGGTTGCGGCATTTGCGCCGAGAAGTGCCCGGTGAAGGTGCCCAACGAGTATGATGCCAACCTGATCGTCAGGAAGGCCATCTACATCCCCTTCGCTCAGGCGGTCCCGCTGAAGTATTCCATCGACGCGACCAAGTGCCTGAAGCTCACCAAGGGCCGCTGCGGGCTGTGCGAGAAGAACTGCCCCGCCGGTGCGGTCAACTACGAGGACAAGGCGGTCGAGGAGACCCTCGATGTCGGTTCCATCATCCTCGCTCCCGGCTTCTCCGTCTTCGACGCCAGGCTGAAGAAGGAGTATGGCTACGGGGAGTACCCCAACGTCGTCAACTCCCTGGAGTTCGAGAGGTTCCTGAGCGCTACTGGCCCCTATGGCGGCCACGTGCTCAGGCCTTCCGACCAGAAGGCCCCCAAGAAGGTCGCCTGGCTGCAGTGCGTAGGGTCCAGGGATGAGAAGGTAGGGAACACCTACTGCTCGTCCGTCTGCTGCATGTACGCCATGAAGCAGGCCATCATCGCCGGCGAGCACACCGCCGGACTGGAGCCCAGCATATTCTTCATGGACATCAGGGCTTTCGGCAAGGAGTTCGAGGACTACCGGGCCCGCGCGGAGAAGGAATACAGCATCAAGATGCACCGCGCGTCCAGGGTCGCCAACATTATCGAGGACCCCACTACCAAGAACCTCATCCTCCGCTACTCCGACCCTAACACCAACGAGGTCACCGAGGAGGAGTTCGACCTGGTGGTCCTGTCCGTCGGCCTGGAGCCCCCCACCGGCGCCAAGAACCTCGCCAAGACCTTTGGTATCAACCTGAACAAGGCCGGGTTCGCCGGAACCAACGTCTACAGCCCCCTCAACGCGTCCCGCCCCGGTGTCTTCGTGACCGGTGCGTTCGCCGCCCCCAAGGACATCCCCACATCCGTGGCCGAGGCTTCCGGTGCCGCGGCCAAGGCCGGCGCGTTCATCGCCGACAAGAGAGGCGTTCTTGAAGAGGTCAAGGTAGAGGAGATCAACGTCGAGGGCCAGGAGCCTAGGATCGGCGTGTTCGTCTGCGACTGCGGCATCAACATCGCCGGCACCGTCAATGTGCCCAAGGTCGTGGACTACGCCAAGGGACTGGCCAATGTCGTGTACACCGAGGAGGGCAAGTACACCTGCTCGGCCGACTCCCAGCAGAGGATCAAGGACGTCATCAAGAAGGAGAAGCTCAACAGGGTCGTGGTCGCGTCTTGCACCCCCCGTACTCACGAGCCTCTCTTCCAGAGCACCCTGAAGGAAGCTGGCCTGAACCCATACCTGTTCGAGATGGCCAACATCAGGGACCAGTGCTCCTGGATCCACATGGGCGAGCCTGAGAAGGCCACCAAGAAGGCCAAGGACCTGGTCAGGATGGCCGTGGCCAAGGCCAGGCTGCTGGAGCCTCTGTACGAGAGCAAGCTGCCCGTTACCCACTCCGCTGTGGTTATCGGCGGGGGTATCTCTGGCATGTCCGCCGCCCTGGACATCGCCGCCCAGGGCTTCCATGTCGACCTCCTGGAGAAGACCAGCGAGCTCGGCGGGAACGCCATGAAGATCCACCACGAGGAGGACGGCCGCAAGGTGCGCGAGTTCGCCAAGGAGCTCATCACCCGCGTTAGGAACAACAAGAACATCACCGTTCACCTGGACACCCCCGCTGAGGATGTCGGCGGCTTCGTCGGCAACTTCAAGGTGAAGATCAAGGACGGTGAGCTGGAGACCGGCAGCATCGTTGTTGCGGTCGGCGCCGATGAGTACAAGCCCAAGGACAAGGAGTTCCTGTACGGCGCGGACAAGAATGTGGTCACCCAGCTTGAGTTCGAGGACCTGCTCCAGAAGGGCCCTGTCGACGGCACCATCGCCATGATCCAGTGCGTCGGCTCCAGGAACACCGAGGCCCCCTATTGCAGCAGGGTGTGCTGCGCCAACGCCATCAAGAACGCCATCGCGGCCAAGAAGGCCAGCCCCAAGGCTGATGTGTACGTGTTCCACAAGGACATCAGGACCTACGGCTTCCGCGAGGACCTGTACAAGGAGGCCGGCCAGGCCGGCGTCAAGTTCGTCAGGGTCCCCGAGGACAAGCCCCCAGTGGTCACCAGCGACGGAGGCCTGAAGATCACTGCCTACGATACCATCCTCGGCGAGGACCTGGTCCTCAAGCCCTCGAAGGTGGTCCTGAGCACTGGCATTCGCCCGCACCACGACAACGAGGAGCTGGCCAAGATGCTGAAGGTCCCGCTCAGCAAGGACAAGTTCTTCCTCGAGGCGCACATGAAGCTGAGGCCGGTCGACTTCGCCACCAACGGCGTGTACCTCGCTGGCCTGGCCCACTGGCCCAAGTTCACCGACGAGGCCATCGCCCAGGCTTCCGGTGCCGCCGCCAGGGCCATAACCATCATCTCGAAGCCCGAACTGAAGAGCGAAGGCGTCATCGCGGCGGTCAACGAGGACCTCTGCGACGGATGCGCCATCTGCGAGCCGGTCTGCGAGTACAAGGCCATCACCATCGTGCAGGACTCCAAGAACCCCGAGAAGAAGAAGGTCAGCGTCAACGAGGGCCTTTGCAAGGGATGCGGGTGCTGCGTGGCGGCCTGTCCGTCCGGCGCGATGGAGCAAAGGGGCTTCAAGAACCAGCAGATCATCGCTGCGATCGATGCGGCCCTTGAGGAGAGTGAGTGAAACATGTCAGCACACGCAAGCGCTCAGGCCGCCCCTTCCGCCCCCGCGGAAGAGGGCCGCTTCGAGCCCAAGATCATAGCCTTCTGCTGCAACTGGTGCTCCTACGCCGGGGCCGACCTGGCGGGAGTGTCGAGGCTGCAGATGCCGACCAACTTCCTGGTCATAAGGGCGATGTGCTCTGCCAGGGTGGACCCCGAACACGTGCTCCGTGCCTTCGCCAAGGGCGCTGACGGAGTACTTGTCCTGGGATGCCACCCCGCGGACTGCCACTACATCGGCGGCAACTATCGTACCCGCCGGAGAATCGCCCTGCTGAAGATGCTGCTGGAGCAGTACGGCATCGACCCGGAGCGCCTGCACCTCGAGTGGGTGTCCGCTTCCGAAGGGGTCAGGTTCCAGGCGACCATAAAGGAGTTCACCGAGAAGGTCCGCGAGATGGGCCCCAACCCGCTCAAGGAGGCCGAGGCGGAAAGCGAGAAGACCCGTGCCGAGGCGCACCACTAAGGAGGAAAGAGGTGGAATCATGGCAAAAGTCAAGATAGCACAATATTGGGGAGCCGGATGCGGAGGATGCGACGTGGCGCTCCTGGACATCGATGAGAAGATCCTCGGCGTGGCTGAGATGGCGGACATTGTGTTCTGGCCCATCGCTGTGGACGCCAAGCTCAAGGATGTCGAGGCCATGCCCGACAAGAGCATCACCGTCACGCTCTACAACGGCGCCATAAGGAACAGCGAGAACGAGCACGTTGCCAAGCTGCTCAGGCAGAAGTCGGCCATCATGGTCTCCTTCGGCTCCTGCGCCTGCTTCGGCGGCATTCCCGGCCTGGCCAACGTGACCAACAAGAAGGACCTCCAGGACTATGTGTACAACCACACCTTCTCCAGCGTCAACCCGAACCATGTCATCCCCCAGCCCAAGTATCAGGCCCCCGAGGGCGAGCTTGAGCTGCCGGTGATGTACGACACCGTTCTGACCCTGGATGACATCGTGGACGTTGACTACTTCATGCCTGGCTGCCCGCCCACCACCGACCTGATCAACCAGTTCCTCGGCGTAGTGGAGAAGCACGTCAAGGAAGGCGCCCCCCTGCCCCCCAAGGGCTCGGTCATCGCCTCCCAGAAGACCCTGTGCGACGAGTGCGGCAGGACCAAAGAGGTCAAGACCATCGACAAGATCAACATGCCCTATGACATCGAGATCGACCCCAAGAAGTGCATGCTGGAGCAGGGCGTCATATGCCTCGGTCCGGCCACCAGGGCCGGCTGCGGCGCCAAGTGCCTGAACGCCAACCAGCCCTGCCGTGGATGCATGGGCCCCACCGCCGCGGTGGAGGACCAGGGCGGTTCCATGCTGAGCGCGCTGGCGTCCATCTTCAGGACCGCCGACAACGAGACCCAGCTCTCCGAGGACGAGATCCTGAAGCTGATGACCCAGGTCAAGGACCCGCTGGGGACGTTCTATGCGTTCACCATGCCCAAGTCCATCATCAAGAGGAAGGTCAAGGAGAAGAAAGCGGGGGTTAAGCAATGAGTGGACCAATCATAAGCGAACCGACCACCAAGTCCGAGTCTAAGAGAATAACCATCGACCCCATCACCAGGCTGGAAGGCCACGGGAAGATCGAGATCTTCCTGAACGACGAGGGGAACGTGGCCAACGCCTACTGGCAGGTGCCCGAGCTTCGCGGATTCGAGAAGTTCTGCATCGGTCGGTCGGTCGACGAGCTCAACAAGATCACGCCCCGCCTGTGCGGTGTGTGCCCCGGCGCGCACCACCTGTGCTCCACCAAGGCGCTGGACGGTGTGTTCCAGGCCGAGCCCCCAGAGGCCGGAAGGAAGCTCCGCGAGCTCTTCTACGCCGCGCACTACATCCACAGCCATATCGCCCACTTCTACGCCCTGGCCGCTGCTGACTTCGTTCTCGGACCGGCAGCCCCGGCGGAGAAGAGGAACATCCTGGGCGTCGTGGACGCGGTCGGCGTGAACATAGGCTCTGAGGTCATAAAGCACCGTTCCTATGCTCAGAAAGTCCAGGAGATGCTCGGCGGGAAGGCTACCCACCCGGTGTGCGGCATCCCCGGCGGCATGAGCAAGCCCATCAACGAGGATGAGAGGAAGCAGATCGAGGAGTGGGCCAAGTCCTGCGTGGAGTTCTCCAAGTTCACCATGGGCCTCCTGGGCGACGTCGTTCTGAAGAACGAGGCCTACCTGGATCTCATCAAGGACCCCGGCATCTACTACAACGAGACCTACTACATGGGCCTGGTGGACAAGAACAACAAGATCAACTTCTACGACGGCGACCTCAGGGTGGTCGACCAGAAGGGGAAGGAGGTCGAGAAGTTCCATCCCTCCAAGTACCTCGACCACATCGGCGAGCACGTGGAGCCGTGGACCTACGAGAAGTTCTGCTTCCTGAAGAAGATCGGCTGGAACGGCTTCACCGACGGCCCGCAGAGCGGCATCTACCGGTGCGCTCCTCTGGCCAGGGTCAACGCCTCCACGGGTTTCACCACCCCCGAGGCGCAGAAGGGGTACGAGCAACTGAAGGACTTCTTCAAGGGTCTGGGCGTGGAGGGACCTATCCACCACACCATGATCTACCACTGGGCCAGGGTCATCGAGCTGATGCACGCCTCCGAGTGGCTGCTTGAGCTTTCCCAGGACCCCATGATCACCAGCAAGGACATCAAGTCCCCGACCAAGACCCCCGGTGAGGGCATCGGATGCCTGGAAGCGCCTCGCGGCGTGCTCATCCACCACTACGTGGCGGACGAGAACGGCATCACCACCGACGTGAACCTGGTGGTCGGCACCACCAACAACAACGCGCCGATCAACCTGTCCGTCAGGCAGGCGGCCAAGGGACTTATCAAGAACTGGCAGGTATCCCCGGGTATCCTGAACGAGGTCGAGATGGCCTATCGCGCCTACGACCCCTGCAACTCCTGCGCTACCCACACCCTGCCCGGTCAGATGCCCCTCAAGGCAGTGATCAGGAAGCCCAACGGCGAGATATTCCAGGAGATCCAGAACTTCTAAACCCCTTTCCAACAACCTTTTCCTTTTTTTGTTTTTCATCCCTATCTGGGGGGAGAACGCATGCTTTATGCGTCCCCGCGGCGATGCGCTCTTCATGACCATGGCGGGGTTCAGCAAGGAGATCGAGGCGCTTCTTAAGCCGAAGAAGGAGCCGGCGCTCGTCACGGTGCCGGAGATGAGCTACATGATGGTGGACGGGAAGGGGGACCCCAATACGGCCGCCGAGTACGCGCAGGCCATCGAGGCGCTCTACGGCCTCGCCTACACCATGAAGTTCGCCATCAAGAAGTCCCGGGGAGAGGAGTTCAAGGTCGGCCCCCTGGAAGGCCTGTGGTGGGCCGAGGACATGGAGAACTTCGCAGCCGGCCGAAAGGACGAGTGGCTGTGGACCGCCATGATAATGCTGCCCGATCTGGTGACCCGGGCCGACTTCGACAGCGCAGCCTCCGAGCTTAAGAGGAAGAAGGACCCGCCCGCCCTGTCCAATGTCCGACTGGAGCGGTGGGAGGAAGGCCTGAGCGCCCAGCTCCCGTATGTCGGCCCCTACAAGGACGAGGGGCCCGCCATCGCCAGGCTCCACCGCTTCATCGGGGAGCAGGGCTGCCGGCTGAGGGGCAAGCACCACGAGATCTACATGGGCGACCCCCGGAGGGCCGCCCCCGAGAAGCTGAAGACCATCATCAGGCAGCCGGTGGAGAAGGCCTAATAGACGTGGCTGCGCGGGTTGGGAGTGGTGCGGATGCGCCGGTCCTTGCCGATCATCAGCGAGCCCACCGTGCCCAGATAGATCCCGTCCGGCAGGTACACCCTCGCCTCATCGATGTCAGCCATGCCTTCGGTGAAGAGCGGGCCCAGGAGCTTGGCGGAGCGTATGTTCACCGGCGACCCCCCCAGCGAGCGGTTGAAGGCGGGGACCATGATGACCTCCTCCGGGACCTCCACGTACCGCTTGTATACCTTCTCCTTGAGCTTGAACCGGACCCAGCACTGCTCCTTGCTCACGTTGCCCAGGGAGTCCTCCAGCGCGATGGTGGGGTGGTTGTGCGCTATGCACAGGGTCCTGCAGGACATGACCTCGGGTGACGGCCAAGTGTGGCCGTGAACGAACCCCACGCTGCCGATGACGAAGCCGGTGGACGGATGGACATTGATGCCGTCGGGCAGGAACTCCTCGATGTTGGTGTCGTGGTTGCCCCTGACGATGTCCACTACTTTGTAGTGCCGTTTCAGCGCGCGGAAGAACCCCGGCAGCTCGGCGTACTCCTGGTGGGTCGACCCAGGAACCTTGTTCTTGATGTCCCCCAGGAGGACGATGCGATCGCGGCCGGGGCTGAGGGATACGAGCTCGCGTTCCATGCGGTGGGTCTGCGACGGAACGTGGACCCCCTTTGACCTCAGCTCGGACTCGATTCCGACGTGCAGGTCTCCTACTACAATGATGCCACTGTCGCTGCTGCGGACCTCCAGGGCCAGGTGGTCCGGTATGGGGCTCACTGTCTCGCTCATCTCGGTTCCTTGCGGTCCATTCTAAGCGTGGGTAATTTAAAAGGTTTTGCTCACAACCCGTTGAAAAGCCGGTCGGCCAGACGATCAGGGAGGCCCGCGTCCCTGGTAGCCTCCGCCACCTTTTCGATATCGTAGGCGACCCTGTGGTTGGTCGCCTCATTCGTGTCGATGTCGAACACCGAATAGGAGGCCTCGGGGAACCCGTCCCGGGGCTGGCCCACCGAGCCTGGGTTGACGATGATGCCCCTAGGATACTTCTTCACATATGGGATGTGGGTATGCCCCAGCACCACCAGTTGGCTATGCGACATGATCAGAAGCTCCTTGCAGGCCTGTCCCTCGTACACGTACTCGTCATCGTCGCGCGGGGAGCCGTGGTACAGCCCCACCGCGATGCGGTCCGCATGGAGCTGGGCGCGGGGCGGCAGGGACCTGAGATACTGGAGCGAGGAGGCGGTGAGATGGAAGGCGGTCCACATGATCGCGTCCCCGGCCACTGGGCTCATTCCCCGGGGGTCGGCCCGCAGAACCGCCCGATCATGGTTCCCCCGTATCGATATTATCCCTCGTGCCCGGAACAGCTCCACCGTTTCGTTGGGATACGGGTAGTAGCCCACCACATCCCCCGCGCTCAGTACCATGTCCGCGCCCCTGGCCTCGATGTCGTCCAGCACCGCCTCTAGCGCGACAACGTTGGCGTGGACATCGGAGATCAGGGCAAGTTTCATCCCACGCCCATGCCCCCGCGGCCTAATAATGCCTTACTGCAGCCGCTTCAGGTACCGGCGCAGGACCTCCGGCACATTGTCGATGACGTCGGTGGCCATGAGGCTGTAGCCCAGCTTCTCGAAGGCCAGGTCGCCGGCCTTGCCGTTGGTGAACGCCGAGATCCTGGCCGCGTTGTAGGCGGTGGTCCCCTTGGACAGCAGCGCCACGACCTCGCCGGCGAGCACGTCGCCGGTGCCTCCGACGCTCATCCCGGGGTTCCCGGTGCGGTTCAACTTGGTGAGATGGCCGTCGGAAACGACGTCGATGTGCCCCTTGGCCAGAAGTACCACCCCCAGCTTCCTGGCCGCTTCCTCGACCGCCTTGGCCCTTTCCTCCAGGTCCTTCGGCAGGCTTTCCCCGGTGAGCGTCTCGAACTCTTTGGCGTGCGGAGTGATGACGGCGGTCTTACCCTCCAGCACGGAGAGGTCCTCGGCCACCGCGGCGATGGCGTCGGCGTCGATGACCAGGGGCTTGTCGCAGGCCTTGACGATCTTCCTTACCGCCTCCTGGGTCCCTCTTCCCAATCCCAGCCCGGGGCCGATGAGCACCGCGTCCACCATGCCGATGAGCTGCTGGACCGGCTTGATGTCCTTGGCGTTCAGGGTTTCGTCGACCAACCCGTGCACTATGAGGTTGGGCGAATATGATGAGATGGGCCCGAAGGACGGCGCGGGGGTGGCGATGTGCACCAGGTCCACGCCCATGCGGTACGCGGCCAGGCCGGCCAGGGCCGGCGCTCCGGTGAAGGGCCCTCCGCCGATAACCAGTATCCGTCCGTTCTGCCCCTTGTGGGACTCCGCTCCCCTTATGGGGTAGTACGCGAACTCCCCCGGCCCCACATACCTGTGGGCGTCGGCGGGAATACCGATGTCCTGCACGAAGATCTTGCCGGAATTCTCCGGGGTCATGCCCTCCTTCATCTCGGTGAAAGTGACGGTGATGTCGGGTTCCACGGCCAGATCGGTGCCCAGGCCGGAGGGCACGTCGATGGATACGACCTTGGTCTTGGAGCCGTTGATGCGGTTGATGAGCGTTCGGTACGGCTCCCTTACCTCGGTGTAATTCCCAGTGCCCAGGAGAGCATCCACGATCACATCGAACTTGGAAAGGGGCACCCCCACGGAAGAGGAGGCGATATGTTTGACCCTCTCGTACGCTCTCTTTGCCGACTCCGTACGGATCTCCGAAGGAGGGTGGGCCAACAATACCGTCACATCATTGTGGCGGGTCAGGTTCCTTGCCGCCACGAACCCGTCCCCGGCGTTGTTGCCCACTCCGCAGACCACCGCGATCTTCTTGCCGGTGCCGATCTCGGTGAGGATGACCTCGGCCGTGGCCTCGCCGGCGTTGTCCATCAGAGCGTCCATGGGGACGCCGAGGTGCTCGGAGTTGATGTCGAGCACCCGCACCTCCTTAAAGGGGAGCATGGCCCGGAGTATCCAAGTTATGGGATTAATCTTTTGGGAACGCTGCCCCGTGGAGTTCATCATCTCCGGGGTCGGAACAGTGATGTAACGTCGGCCCGAAGTGACCTCGTCGAGGTCACTTCAAGCTCTTTGCGGACGGCCAACGCCAGGTGAGGGGCGCCGTTCGCCTCGGTGACGATCTCGGCAGAGCACAAGCATGGATTGATTTATTTGCCTGGATCCTCTATCTGTACACCGTGGTGGCCTCTGCAGCGGTGCCAATGGAGAGGATCCCAGTTCATGGGCCGGTCATGCAGACCATTGCAGGACTGGGCACGGCGAAGTTTTCAATTTTGACAAGCTCGTCTAGCAATTCCGGCCACCCTGCCCTGGACCTCCTAATCCTGGGAATATCGATCGTTGCCGTCGTCGGCATCATATGGTTCGCAGTCAGGTCCAGGAATAGGCGTGCCTGATAGGGTGCGTCGCACAGCGGATATCCCCCTCTGGATTATTAAGCCGCGGTGAAGCCAAACTAAGGGTACCCCGTTTGCTTCTAGAGCCAGGTCTAACGCAGTCGAGGGAATGTTACTTTTTTACATAGAAAAGCGGAGCATTCAGTACGGCTATTTCTTGGATCAAACTTAAGATCCATGAACTCCAGCGCGTCAAACGCGGGGCCAGGTATCGGCCGGATGGAAAGAGAAGGGTTCATCCAATTAGTTCATTGGCTTCGTAGTCGGCCTCTAGAGCGCCCCTCATGGTCAAGGATTTATACTCTCGCCATCGTTAGATGGAAGGGGAAGTGACCGGCCTTTGAGTGAAATAAAGAGAGTCGTGCTGGACGTGCTGAAGCCGCACCACCCCTCCATCGTGGAGCTGTCCCAGCGCATCAGCGTGCTGGAGGGGATCTCGGGAGTGAATATTACTATCATAGAGGTCGACCAGGATACCGAGACGGTGAAGATCACCATCGAAGGCAACGCCATAGAGTTCGATGACGTGGAAACGGCCATCTCCGAGACTGGGGCGGTGATCCACTCGGTGGACAGCGTGTCTGCGGGCAAGAGGCTGGTCGAGGAAGCGGAAACGGGCCAGGACCGCTGAGGCACCGGCCGGCACGGGGCCCCTGTGGCCGAGGGCCTCTCGGCCTCCCCGCGCGTGCGGTTTTAATTGACAATTCAGATCGGGAAAATGCGCGAGGATGACGCTGCATGTGCCGGCATATCGTGGCAGTACCCGAACGCTGGCGCACGAAGCTTTGCCGGCCCCCTCATTGCTTGGGGACGTGCGGCATCTGCTTGAGGTGCGCGGCGACCTTGTTCAGGAGCTCTGATTTGGGCATGTTGTTCTCTACCAGCAGGAGGCCCTGCTTGTTCCACCACGCCCCGGGGTAGGACTTCCCTTCCTCGATCTTCCAGCTGAGGCCGAGCTTCTCCACCGCTTTGACCATGGATGCTATCTGGGGCTCCGGGACGGCCAGGCCCTTCTTGACCCGGCGTCCCTGCGCCCTTGTTCTGGAAATATCAAAATATTCCGGCCACAGCACCCACGCTTTGTCCGCGTCGAAGGCCATGGTCGGTCAATCCAGTTAAGGATATAAATGGTTTCACTCGGAGATCAGCACGGCGTTGATGGTGCCGTCCTGCCCCGGCCTCGAGGTGATCTTGGCAACCCCGAGCTCGGTCTGGATGGTGGCCCCGCGGTTCATGATGTTACGCTGGACATAGTTGGGGTTGGCGGTGTTGCTCTTCACCGTGACGATCTTGACCCTCTTGACCTGGTTGGTCTTGGGGTCCACGACGTTGGCGAAAGAGGCGCTGAGCATCTTGACCTTGGAGTTGCCGCCCATGGTGCGGTACTTCTTGAGGTTCTCCTCGCCCAAGTTGGTGAACATGGGCTCGCGTCCAATCTCGAAACGCCGCTTCTTTCTGCTTCTGATGAGGCGGCCGCCGCTGGGCTTCCGCTGTGATTTGCCTTGCCAAAGTGCCATACTAATCCTCTGCCACTAAAATAACCCGAATATAAAAGCTTTCCTAGGCCGCTGGCTCGCTCGGGCTCATTCCTCCGCTTTGTCCAGCAGCGTTCCCTTTATCTCGCCGTCGATCTCCAGCAGGGCGGAATATCCGTCCCTGGCCGGGCCGGGGTTCATGAACAGGGTGCCATCCTTCTCCACCATGCCCCTAGCCTCATGGATGTGGCCGGAGAGCACCACCAGCGGGCGGAACTCCTGTACGAGCTTCAGTATCGCATCGCTACCGACATGCATCCCGTTCGGTATGGTGTCATTGAACCCCTTGGGCGGGGCATGGAGCACCATCACTGCGTCCCTCTCCATGAGCGGGCGGAGGTACGACTCTATCTCGCTCTCCTCCATCTCGAAGGGCGTCTCGAAGATAGTTGGGTTCGATCCTCCCAGCCCGATGAAGGTGTACCCTCCCATCACCTCCTTGCGGCGGTGCAGCAGGGTCCCGTGGGCCTCGATCTCCTTGTTCACCCACTCCGGGGGATCGCAGTTGCCGGCCACGGCGTAGATGGGGTGCTCGAGCTTGGCCAGGAACTCCCCGGCCCAGCTCCCCGGCCCGAAATGGGTGATGTCGCCGAGGATGATGATGCCATCCACTTTATATTCCTTCGCCAGCTTATTGGCCCAGGCGGCCACCTTGTCCCGCCCGTGGATGTCCGAGAGCACCAGGAACTTCATATCGTCAACTCCTCATCGTCACAGGCCCAACATCTGCAGGCCTAGGCTCTGGAACACCAGGATGTACGTAGCAAGATATCCCAATATCGCCCCGGTGTTCAGGAAGGGCAACCCGGCCTGGGGGCGCCCCCTCAGCACGAAGCGCATGAGCAGGAGGTAGCCCAGCAGGCCGCCGACAATAGTCCCGATGGCCACCCAGATGTTCGCGGTGAACAGGAGCGAAGGGGTCTCGGGAAGGAACATCGAGGCTGACACCACCAGGATGCCCGGGATGACGGTGTCGCCCAGCCCCATGAAGAACGCCTCCCTTTCCCCGCCCTCGGGGGGCGACAGACCCCGTTCGGAGACGGAATCCATCTTGAAGCCGCGGTCCTTGGGTATGACAAACAGCACCGGCAGGCGCAGGGGGGCCACGCCCTCGGCGAGGGCGACCATGTGCTTGGTCTTGTACACCGAGATGGCGTCGTACACCGCCATGATCACCAGCAGTATGATCACCGGCAGGATGCCCAGGGACATGCCCAGGATGGCGGTGACGCCTATGGCCAGGACGAGGCCGACGGCGTTGATGATGTACCATTCCCCGCTCTTGGCCAGCGCATAGATCATCCCTCCCGCCAGTGCAAGCGAGGCGATGAGCGCGATGTAGCCTTCGTGGTCTACCAGCAGGAACAGCGGCAGGAACACGTACATGATGGTGATGAAGACGCTGACGAAGAAGATGGCCTGCACGATCCTCTCCCGGCCGAACTTGATGAGGATGAGGATGATCCCCGTGACCACCAGCACCAGGAACACGTATATGAGCGGGTTCACCACGTTGTTGGGGTCGGGGAACGCGGCGTACTCTGGCAGGAACAGCGGGGCCAGCAGTACCGCGGCGGCCTGGACGAAGATATAGAAAGCGGCCATGGCCACCATCGGCAGGTACTTTCGCATCGCCGGAACCATGTCCTCCGAGGTAGATAACCGTTCTCACGATGATTCGAGGCATAATATTATCTAGCGGACCGCCGTAAGTTGAACTCGTGAACGCAGGGTTAACAACTAAGGCATTAGATTATCCGGCCAGGCTGGAGAAGGCCAAGGACCTGGCGGACATCTTCGAGATAGTCAAGGATGCGGTCCAGGCGCAGCTGGGACTGTCGCGGGCGGGCCTGATGCTCGGCCTCGCCGAGCTGGGCGGCGACCCCCGTTCCTGGATCGGGGGGCTGTACCCGGTGGCGTCCAACGTCATCGTCATGAACAAGGGGCCCATGGCCCGCATCGCTTCGGAACAGCCGGAGCTGTACAAGCCGTACGTCTTCCACATCCTCCTGCACGAGTTCATACACTCGGTGGGGTACATGGACGAGGCGCTGACCCGCCGCCTCGCGCTGGAGATCAGCGAGGCGCTGTTCGGCAGGGACCACCTCGCCACCAGGATGGCCGCGGACATCGGGCAGTTCTTCCCGTACCTCACCTATCCTGTCCCCACGGCGCCGTCGGAGGGGCACGACTTCGAGCTGGTGAAGGGGTTTGACCGCTCCAGCTGCAACTATATCTTCTGAGGCCTTTTCTCGGGCGCGGAGCGCCCCTCTTTTTAAAAATAGGGTTATGCGGGCCAGAGGCCCGAAGGAATTCACTTGGTGACGTCTTCCTGGGACTGCACCGCGAAGGCCACGTTTCCGGAGATCTTCTGGATCTTGACCTTCACGCGCGCTCCCCTGGCGGCGCCGGGGACGTATATGACATACTTGT
This sequence comes from Methanomassiliicoccus luminyensis B10, assembly GCF_000308215.1. Lineage (NCBI taxonomy): Archaea > Methanobacteriati > Thermoplasmatota > Thermoplasmata > Methanomassiliicoccales > Methanomassiliicoccaceae > Methanomassiliicoccus > Methanomassiliicoccus luminyensis. The sequence goes on along the minus strand of NZ_CAJE01000013.1, from coordinate 38,559 downwards.
CCAGCTTCGCCACCCCATCTCCCTTGCGGCCGACGTCCTCGACCATGACCTCGTACACTCCGCCTTCCTTGATGCCCTCGTCCTCGGAGGTCCTCACGGACCTTCTGACATGGACCGGGCGGTGGGCGCCGCAGGCGTCGCACTCCAGAACGAGGATGCGCCCTTCCTTGACTATTCGGGTGTCAGGGCGGCCGCACTCGGAGCACAGAACGAACGTATCGGTGTAGCCCATGATCCTGTCGGCGACCTGGGCCGGGGTGAGCTTGGCCTTGAGGACCAGTCTCTGCCCCTCAATGAAGCCGGGGGTGCCGAGCTCGCGCAACAGGTACTGGAGCAGGTGCTCCGGCTCTCGCCGCAGCGCATCGATGATGGCGCCGAAGTTCCTCACTACGGTGATCTTCCCCTCCAGGAAGATGTCCGGCTCCGGCACCTTGAACCTCTCATGCTTTTCAATGGTCTCGGGCAGGCTGACCTTGGCCCGCTCCAGAAGTGATAGGTAATCGTCATCAGGCATGGTAATCCCTCCTCTCAAGTTGCTCCGCTGATATAAACCTAGCCATTACTGCTGTGGCTATGGCGTCCTTCCTGCCCTCAGCATACAAGGCTATTTAACCATCGGGTTCGATGAATTATTATCAGTGGGGAGAATACTCGTGAACCAGTTACCGAGCGCATTCGTTCTCAACATGGAGACCAACGGACTAGGCATGGCTAGGATGCTGGGGCGCAGAGGCATTCGCGTGGTCGGAGTAGACCATCGTCCGGATCTGCCGGGCATGCACTCCAAGTTCGTGAGGCCGCTGTTGTGCGGGAGCATAGTGAAGGAGCCGGATACGGTCCTCGAGGAGATCCTGGAGGAAGGAGAGAGGCTTGGCGAGAGGCCGGTCCTCTTCGCCGCTTCGGACCCCGCCGTACTGTTCATTTCCAGGAACCGGAACAAGCTGGCCCAGCGATTCGAGCTTATCGCCCCGCCCGAGAAGGTGGTGGAGTCCATGATCAACAAGCGCCTGCAGTATGAGGAGGCGGTGCGATTGGGCATACCCATGACCGAGACCTTCTATCCTCGCTCGATGGATGAGCTCGAGGAGGGTATGCGGAGGCTGCGCTTCCCCGCGTTCATAAAGCCGCTGTACTCGCACCTGTGGTACCCGATCTTCGGCAACAAAGGCTTCGTGATCAAGGACGCCGAGGAGCTCCGGGAGAAGATGGCGGCGATACTGGACAAAGGCCAGGAGGTCATGGTCCAGGACATCATATGGCCTCCCGGAAAGGGGTTCTATAACGCGGGGGCCTACATAGGCCGGAACGGGTACGTCTCACCGGTGCTCACCTGGCAGAAGGTCAGGCAATATCCCCCCAACTTTGGGGTCGCCTCGCTGGCAATGAGCTGCCACCAGCCCGAGGTGGCCGAGCTCGGCATGAAGTTCATGAGGGGGCTGGGCTACCAGGGGATAGCCTCAGTGGGCTTCAAGATGGACGAACGGGACGGCGGATGGAAGCTTATCGAGCTGAACGCGCGCACCTGGATGGCGCACGAGCTGTCCGATGGGGCGGGACTGCCCCTCATCTACCTGCAATATCTTGACCTGGCAGGTTTGCCGAAGCCCGAACTGAAAGACTTCCGCGATGGGGTCCGATGGTGGGACGGGATGAGCGACACCGATTCGTTCTGGCGGTTGCGCCGCAGGGGGGCCATCACCACCGTCCAATGGCTCCGCTCCTGGCTCGGTTCGGACATTCATTCTCACTATGCCTCTGACGACCTCCGGCCGGTGCTCTATCGGGTCCGCTTCGGCGTCAACCTGGCGAAGCTGGCGATATATCTCATGAGAATGAAGGTCGACGAAGATGACGTGACCGCCCGAATCGGGTCGTCCCCGTCCCCGGCCGTCCAGGGAACGCCGTATGCGGCGGACATCAAGGTTGAAAATAGCGTGACCGATGCCGGCTCGGCGAAAGGTCCGACATAATGAGCACAGGATGTCCTCAGTGGCCATCAGCTTACTTGAGGACCAATCGTCTATAATGGAACACGCTGTCCGGGCAAGCCTCCTCACACCTCCGGCAGGCAGTACCAAGGCACCTTCCTGAATCAACCGTGAAATCACCGTCGGATGCGGATAGCGCGTTCTCCGGACAAGCTCGCATGCAGAGAAGGCAGCGTGCGCAATCCCAGCTTCCCCTCAGGTGCACGTCGGGCTCCATCATCTTCAATGAGCCGCCGATGTCCCAAATATCGGTGCGGTGGCGCTTCTCCACCGTCACATCGGCATCGGACCCTCCCGGTATCGATATCCCCATTGCGGCAATGTTGCTTAGATAGGTCTCCCACGGCATTCCTTCGGTCCAGTACCCCAATTCCTGGACATATATGCCGGAAAACGTTGCGGATGATGCGAACATGACGTGGTGGGAAGCCAGGTCTGCGCTCATAGTGTTCAGCTCGTCGATCAGATCGGGCTCGAGGGCAAGGTCTTTGGCCAGCTCAAGAGAGGTATTGCCGATCTGTACGATGTTCCGGACTTTGGCCGGCACCAGCCCTATCGAGCGGGCCTTCACGGCGTCCACATATGTTCCGCTGGCCCCGGCCATGTACATCCTCTGCAGTTCATCGGACCCTATGCCCGCCTCATGGAGCAGGGTCAATTGCCCCGCACGTATCGCTCCGATTGCTTTGCCAGCTTCATTGAGGTCCTGCTCAGTGAACCTTATCCTTCTGTCCAGGCGGATCTCCCCGCCGGTGATGCGGGGAGGGTGTATCCTCTCGCACTGCATGCCGGCATAAATTAGGGCCATCACCCCCGTGCCGGTGATGCCTCTGGCCTTCAGGCCCTGACACTTGCATGTGTCGCCTCTCAAGCTCACCATGGAGCCTGTCTGCGGTTCGAACGCCTCGTTCAACACCATGGTCCGCCAGCCTTCTGAGGTCTGCACCAGATCGCTGATAGCTCCCGGGGATGCAAGCAAGCCTGCCTGGATGTGCTGTCCCTCCATGGCCGGTCCCGCAGCGGCCGATCCACTGAAGATGTCGTCGCCGACCTTCAGGGCCATCTCCGCGTTGGTGCCGTAGTCCGTTACCATGCACACATCATCGGACAGAAACCCCGATTTGATCATCATGGCCAGAGCGTCCGCGCCTACCTCGTGCCTCACCGAAGGCGGAATGATGACATCGACATCAACGCTCAGGCCGACGGCATCCCCCCGGATCACGTGCCCCTTTCGGTCCGGGGCCGCCACGCCGCTGGATGCCAGGAGGTTTTTCCCGGCATAAGCCAGGTCCCTGATCTCGATCCCCTCGAAGATGGAGAGCTGGATCGGGTTGCCGCAAACGGCGACCCTCTCCAGATCCACCGGCGCAAGCATATCGACCACCTGCTCCACGGCCTGCGCCATGATCCCGTGGGCCAGTTCCTGACCCTGTTCTATGGCAAAGCTAAGGTGGTCCATGACATTGGCGCCGGGGAGCGGGTTGCGAGAGAGGATGAACGTCCGCAGGACCTTCTTGCGCTGCAGGTCAAGCAATTGCCCCCTTAACCCGCTCGTACCGATGTCCAACGATATCGCGTGCGTCAAGCTCCCTCCGCCGTTATGGTCACCACCGTTTCCACATGGTTCTCTTGGTCATGTTCCAGATATGTTACCTCTCTTGTTTCCGTGACTAGATCGTATCTTCTCACTCTGCTTCGATCCATATAATCGCACAGGGCGGCTTTGCCTATGTCGGAGGCGAAGGCGACGGCCTCGTCCTTGTCGCGGAAGACCCGCACCCCTCCTCAGTGGTGACATGAAAGAACCGCTCCTCGTCCCCATCGACGTACTTAACCTCGCTCCTGACGATAACATCCTTCCTGCCGTAGACGCCGGTGCTGACGGCCCCGACAGCGTTCCCCACATCATGATCATGGGGAATGATGATTTCTGAGCACACCCGTTCGGCAATTAGGTCTAGAAAATTGCGGACCGGCGCCCCTATGCCAACAATTGGTAGGGCGATGGTAAACTTCGTGCTTAGGAGCCCGCCGCCTTTTATAAGGTCATCTGACCCCTCCGGCAGGTCCTTGCCCAAGGCTGCGCTCAGGACGACCCTCAACAGCCTGGCGCGGATCATCTCTTCGATGTCAGCGCGAAGGGAGGCGATGGGCCGTTCGCACACCCTTGCCAGAGCCTCAAGGGCGGCCCGAGCGATCGCCGCATCCCCAAAATCGCTCTTACCCTGGTCGCGGAAGAGGTCGGTGGGAGTGATGCCGACGGTACGCTCATTATCCTGATAAAGGAACGAGCGGTCCCGAAGCATCGCATTGGCGTCAGGGGCGAGGCACAGTGGCTGGACCGCCCGTGAGCCCAGCATCGCGCGCCCGTCCTCGCAGAAGATCTCCGTATCGCCTCCCAGTGCTATGGTGCGAAGGTCCAGCGATCCTGTCCTGAGGCGGGACCCTCCTACTCGCGCTCCCTCTGAAGCGATCCTCACCCTCCCTTTCCTCACCACGGCGACGTCCGTGGTGGTCCCTCCGATGTCAATGACCAGAGCGTCCCTGGTCCCAGCAAGCGCGGTCGCTCCCATCGCGCTCGCGGCTGGGCCGGAAAGGACGGTAAATATCGGCCGCAGGCGCGCCTCCTCGGTCGACACAAGGGTTCCATCCCCCCTCAATGCGTAAGTGATGGTGTCAGGGACACCAGTGGCGTCCTCGATACCCTCTATGAACGCGCTCATCAGGTGCATGAGCTCGGCGTTCTTTGCCGCCAGGAACAGCCTCTCTTCAGCCCCGAGCGTCCCGGCAAGGTCGCTCCCTCTAACTACCGTGGCCCCAGGTAGCATCCTGATGACCTCCTCCGCCACCAGTTTCTCGTGCTCGGGGTTCCTCGATCCAAAGTACCCGGAGACGGCGAACGAGCGCATCCTCGTGCCGTTCAATTTGGACCTGAGGGTATCCATGTCGACGGGACACGTCTCCTCCCCCATAGGATCATGTCTGCCTGCGATCACCAAGGTCTCTGACGCATAGTCCACCGATCGGGAGGGGGTCAGACCGATGCTTATCGCGCATACATCCTTCTCGGTCCCCTCCACCATGGCATTGGTAGCCAGCGTGGTGGAGACGCAAAAGTTCGACAGTATCGCAGGAGACGGAACATGGAGGGCGGAATAGCACCGCATCACGCTCCCCGCTACGTCCCCTTTCACCGTTCGGACTTTTGCCTTTCTGACGATCTCTCCGCTCTTGTCTTCGACCAAGACACCGTCTGTACAGGTCCCTCCGACGTCGATCCCCAGCTTGATGAGGACACCTCCCGTAAAGAAAAAGGGGTTTGTTCAACGGAGCTTTTCCCGTACCTCCTTCCAATCCTTGCCCGAGCAGACCTCCGTGGCGATCTTCACGGCATCCAGGGGAGAACGGCCATATATGGCGTGGCCGAAGGTCTCCACGAAGTTCTTGGAGACCGCTGCCCCGCCGCAGGCGATGGGTGCCCTGATCCCCTCTTCCTCCAGCGTCTCGGCGGTCCTCTTGAGCCCACTTTTGGTGGTGCTCATCAATGTCGAGCCGCTAATCATATCGAGGCCATGCTCCTTGGCAGCGGCGACGACCTTCGCCACGGGTACGTCCCTCCCCAGGTCCATGACCTCGAACCCGTTGGCCCTGAGGATGGCCACGACGATGTTCTTGCCGATGTCATGCAGATCGCCTTCGGCCACGAACGTCGCTACCTTGCCCTTCCTGGGTACATCGCCGAGCTTGTCCTGGCAAAGGGATATGCCGCCCAGCATGGCATCGTTGGACATGAGGATTTCCGGCACGAATGCTTTCCCCTGATCATACAGCTCGCAGAGCGTCTGGATGCCGGGCATGAGGGCGTTCGTTACCAGGTTCACAGGGTCTTTTCCCTGCTTTAGAGAGGCCTCCACGAGCTCCTTCACCCGCTGCCTTTTGCCGGAGATGACCGCATCAGAGATCGCCGCGTAGGATGCCTCCCGGGGGCGGTGTTTGTTCCTAATATCATCGATGCTGGCTTGTTTGGAGGACCTGTTCGATGCATTGTATCCAAGCTCGGCCAGCATGCCTTCGTTGATAAGCCGCCGGTACCTCTCCGGGTCTTTCGTTCTCATCTCCAGCATCTCTTCCGCCAGCAGGCCCAAGTGCCTCGTCATTGAATGCTGCCCCCCACGCTCTCTGTCTTCATCTGGCGAGCCTTGCCGGCGCCGATCTCGCGGACCATGTCCTCGATGTCATCGTAGTCCGGGATGGGTGTTTCCCTGCACGCCCTGACGTATGCCTTCAGGTTCTCCAAGGGGGTGCCATAGGATACGTCACAGGCGGAGCCGACCACGTCCACGCCCTGCTTTATACACTCCACGGTGCGGGCGTACACCTGCTCCGGGGTGCCGTTGGGCATCAGGTCGATGACGTCAAGGCTGCCCAAGATGGACATCCTGTTCCCCAGGGCCTTGCGCACGTACCAGGCGGGCACGTTGTCGAAGGAGAAGCAGTCAAGATTGCTCTCCCGGATGTATGGCAGCAGCGCCCTGGTGTTCCCGCAGATGTGCAGGATCTGGGGGCAGCTGATGCTGGACGCCATCTTCTGATGGTAGGGCAGGACGAATTCCTTGTACGTCTCACCGGAGATGAGGTCCCCCGAGGCAGACGGGTCAGCGGGGAAGAGGATGTGGGCCCCGTAAGCGGTCTGCAGCCTGCCGTACTCGATGCAGAAGTCGGTGGCGGCGGAGATGAACTTGTGCGCCTTGTCTGGATCGGTCACGGTCATCATCACCAGGTTCTCCACCCCTGCTATGTGCCCCGCCACGGTGAACGGGGCCGTTAGCACGGGAATTATGGGAAGGTTTCCGTCGTAGCGCTTCCTCAATATGTCGATGGCGCCGAGGACAACGGGGATCCGTCCCGTCTCCTCGAGATTGTCTGGCCAGGTGATATCTTTGGGATCGGTATAGGCCGGACCTGTGACCGGCGGCCGGTCAGGCTTGTTCCAATCCAGCTTGCAGCCCAGGACCTCCGCTTCCAGCGAAATATCGAATTGAGGCCTGGCCGCTTCGATGCCGCACACTTCGAACGGGGCGGCGGCCAGATCTGCCATCATCTTGGAATCATAGTGTGCATTTGGCCACTTCGCATCAGCGAATTTCATCAACTCCATGGTCGTCTGAGCAAGCGGATTGGCAGGAGGGACATAATCCACCCTGCCACCCAATACTGCGGAGAGCGCTCTCCGCGTTGGTGTCATTTCCGAAGCCACATTCTCTCCTCCCTGTCTGGGGCCGTTATGCGTTTTAGAATATTGCTTACGGCCCAGCTATTTCATTGGCCTGTGACGATATTTATATCTAATTACTACCTGTCTGCGTAACCTTTAAGGAAGAAAAAAGAAGGGGGGGTCGGAAGCATCCCTTCATCCCGTTGGGCAAATCGGATAGAGGCTCCCGAAGGCCTGCGCCGCTGTTAATGCGCCGCCCGCGTGTTCACGGGACCGGATCAGAAGCCGTTGGTCTTCTCAGCGCACTTGGCCCTGTGCTTCAGGGCGGCCTTGACCAGGCCCAGGTGCAACGGGGACGGCTTCCCCGGGCGGGACTTGAACTCGGGGTGGAACTGCGAGGCCACGAAGTAGGGATGCCCCTCCATCTCCCCGATCTCCATCTTGACGCCGTCCTCGGAGCGACCGGTAAACTTCCAGCCGCACGACTCCAGGGCGGGGATGAACTCCGGGTTCACCTCGAAGCGGTGGCGGTGCCTCTCCCATATCTCGGTGCTGTCGTACAGTTCATGGGCCTTGGAATCCTCGGCCACCAGCACCTTCTGGGCGCCCAGGCGCATGGACGCGCCCTTGCTGGTCACGCCCTTCTGCTCGGGAAGCAGGTCGACGACAGGGTACGGCGTATCGGGGTCCAGCTCGGTGGAGTGCGCACCGGCCATGCCCAGCACGTCCCGGGCGATCTCGATGGTCGCGATCTGGAACCCCAGGCACACCCCCAGATAGGGGATGCTGTTCTCCCTGGCGTACCTCGCGGTGATGATCTTGCCCTCTATCCCGCGGCTGCCGAAGCCTCCGGGGATGAGGATGGCGTCAGCCGAGGCCAGCTCCTTGCTGATGCCGTCCTGCTCTACCTTCTCGGAATCGAAGAACCTGCATTCCACTCTGGTCCCCAGTTCGGCGCCGGCGTGGTGGAACGCCTCAAGATGCGAGAGATAGGCGTCGGCCAAGTGGGTGTACTTTCCCACGATGGCGACCCTTACGGTGTTGGCCGGGTACAGGATGCGGTCCAGGAACTCCCTCCAGTCCCGGAGGTCCTTGGTCTGCGCTTCCAAGCTCAGGCGCTTCAGGATATAGTCGGTCAGACCCTGCTCCTCCAGTATGACCGGGACCTCGTAGATGGACTTGGCGTCGGGACAGGACACCACCGCTTCGAGCGGAACGTCGCAGAACAAGGATATCTTGCGCTTTATGGAATATTCCAATGGCTCACAGGCCCTGGCCACGATGATGTCCGGCTGTATGCCGATGGCCCGCAGCTCCTTCACCGAGTGCTGGGTTGGCTTCGTTTTCTGCTCGCCGACGGTCCCCAGCATGGGCACGAGGGTGGTGTGGACATAGATGCAGTTGGCCCCCCTCCCCATGTCGGTGTTCATCTGCCGGACCGCTTCCAGGAAAGGCATAGACTCAATGTCGCCCACCGTGCCGCCGAGCTCGACGATGCACACGTCGGCCCCGGTGCCCTCCGCCACCCTGATGATATGTCCCTTGATCTCGTTGGTGATGTGCGGGATGATCTGCACCGTCTTGCCGAGGTACTCCCCGATCCTCTCCTTCTCTATGACGGATCGGTAGACCTTGCCGGTGGTGAGATTATGATCGCTGCTGACCTCGATGTCCAGGAACCTCTCGTAGTTGCCTAGGTCCAGGTCCACCTCGCCGCCGTCGTTGAGGACATAGACCTCCCCGTGCTCGAACGGGTTCATGGTGCCGGCGTCAATGTTCAGGTAGGGATCGATCTTGATGGCCGTGACCCTCAGGCCGCGGGATTTGAGAAGCCGGCCGATCGAAGAAGCGGTGATGCCCTTTCCCAATCCGGAAATGACACCCCCAGTGACGAAAATATATTTCATCGTCTCCATGGGATTGGCCAATAATGCTGTGGAGTATTTAGCGTTTCCGAATGGCTGGATGATGTCCAGAACGATAAGTGCTGGACAACTGTAGAACCCAGCTTCCGCTGGATATCTAGAATAATAAAAAACTAGACAATGACGTTCGATGCATTTTGGTGCTTGGAATCCTACCTAGGAATTGGGCAGGAAAAGGCACTAGGGCCTCTCCTTGCTTGTTGATTACGTAGGAGGTGATCCATCTGCAGGTTCCCCTACAGATACCTTGTTACGACTTAACCCTCCTTGCTGAATCTCAGTTCGAAAGCCCCAATAAGAAACATCCTCACTGAAACCCAACTCGGGTGGTTTGACGGGCGGTGTGTGCAAGGAGCAGGGGCATATTCACCGCTTGATGTTGACAAGCGATTACTACGGAATCCAGCTTCATGGGGGCGGGTTACAGCCCCCAATCCGAACTATGGACGGGTTTCAGGATTGTCTCCACCTTTCGGTGTCGAAGCCCATTGTCCCGTCCTTTGTAGCGCGCGTGTTGCCCAGGGGATTCGGGGCATACGGACCTACCGTTGACCTCTCCTTCCTCTGACTTAGCGCCAGCGGTCCCATTAATGTGCGCCCCCTCCGGAGAAGGGACTAGCAATTAATGGTGAGGGTCTCGTTCGTTATCTCACTTAAGAGAACGCCTTACGGTACGAACTGACGACGGCCATGCACCACCTCTCGGAAAATCAGGTAAAGTCATCGGCTTGACCTTCATATATCCGTCGCTCCTGGTGAGTTTTTCGGCGTTGAATCCAATTGAACCGCACGCTCCTCCCGTTGCGGTGCTCCCCCGCCAATTCCTTTAAGTTTCATCCTTGCGGACATACTCCCCAAGCAGCAGGCTTAACAACTTCTCTCCGGCACTGGGCGCCCACTAAGGACCCCCAACACCAAGCCCGCAGCGTTTACACCCTGGACTACCGGGGTATCTAATCCCGTTTGCGCCCCAGGGCTTCGTCCCTCACCGTCGGATCCGTTCTAGTCAGACGCCTTCGCCACCGGTGGTCCTTCCAGGATTACAGGATTTTACCCCTACCCCAGAAGTACCTCTGACCTCTCCCGGTCCCAAGTCTCCCAGTCTCCCCGGAATTCGGACAGTTGAGCTGCCCGATTTACCCAAGGATTTAGAAGACCGGCTACGGACGTTTTAGGCTCAATAATATCGACCACCACTTGGGGCGCGGGTATTACCGCGGCGGCTGGCACCCGTCTTACCCGCCCCTTACTTCTCCTGTTTTTTAGACAGAAGAACAGCCAACACAAAGTGCTGGCACTTGGAATTCCCTCGTCGGGGTTTCCCCCATTGCGAAGTTTTCGCGACTGCTGCGCCCCGTAGGGCCTGGACTCATGTCTCAGAGTCCATCTCTGGGCTCCCTCTCTCAAGGCCCATATCCGTCACGGGCTAGTGGGTCCATTACACCCACTACTGCCTGATAGACCGCAGACCAATCCTAAGGCACCGGAGTTTTCGGCCTAGTAGCATTCCAGCATGCTAGACCTATGGGGTATTATCCTCAGTTTCCCGAGATTATCCCCCACCTTAGGGCATGTTATCCACGTGTTACTGAGCGGTCTGCCGAGACCTTACGTCTCTCGACTCGCATGTCTTAATCGTATTCCAATAGCGGTGGCCGCCGGCAGGATCAACCGGAATCCATTCCTTAAGCAACAGAAGTTGCCGAAGGACAACACACTTTAAAGATTGGCAGGATTTCCAAGTTTCACCAGCGTAACCACGCTGATATTATCTTGTTTTGCTTTGATTTGGGTTACTTGCATCGAACGTCAGAACCAAGAGTGCACGCGTGATGATACGCGGAGATCTTAGTTCTCCATGTCTTTTGTCCAAGCGCTTTGGATACGATCGCATCATTGCCGGCCTTTCGACCGTCGCTCTGGACCGTTTCGCAGCGTTGGTTGCTGTTGAACGCAGCTTTCCCTCAAATACAGAGGTTGTATATAAGCGTTTGCACGCCCCTATACTGCATTCATCCGAACAGATGTGTACTCATATGCTCCCACATCTTCCGGTATTTCCTACTAAATCGGATGTCCTATTTAACCGTTTCTGATGTCATATCCAGATGTGCTTTTCTCAGGGTTAGAAAGCCAGCACATCCGGGCCTATATCTCATCTGGCAGAACGCTTTCCAATGTATATATACAATATGTCGCGACTGATGACGACTCCGAATAAATCTCTCTGGAAAGACCCGCCCTAGAGGTTGTTTGATGCAAGAAATCCACCTTCTTGAGCGGTTTCGGAACGTCGGCGGGCGCCCCGGCCGGCCCACTGGGCCGTCAAAGGCGGGGGACGGCCCCCGTCCTCCGCGACGAAGATCCGCCGGGGCCGCAACTGTGGCGGTGTTGCCGTCCTGGATCGAAAGGAGGACCTGGCCGAACTCAGTGATGGCCACATTCAGCTGAACGTGACGTCCAGCATCATCATGATCACGAACCCTATTAGTAGGCTTATCGTCGGCAGGTCCGAGCTTCCATGCAGGCGGGATTCGGGTATGACCTCCTCGCCGACCACAAATATCATCGCGCCCGCCGCAAAGGCCAGAGCGTAGGGGAGTATTGGCTGGGCAGCTATCACCAGGACCGCTCCCGCCACCGCGGCGATCGGCTCGACCATGCCCGAGAGCTGGCCGTACCAGAAGCTCTTCAGCTTAGAGCATCCTTCCCCGTGCAACGGGGCGGAAACGGCAAACCCCTCTGGAAAGTTCTGTATCCCTATGCCCATGGCCAGGGCGATGGCGGCTCCCATCCCGTCCCCCGAAACGATCGCGCCGAAGGCCACTCCGACCGCCAGCCCCTCGGGGACGTTGTGCATGGTGATGGCGATCACCAGGAGGGTCGTCCTTCTGAGATGTGACCTGGGCCCCTCGACCCTCGGCTCCCCGTCGCCGATATGCATGTGAGGGAGGGCCCGGTTGAGCCCATACAGCGTAAAGCCTCCCGCCAGGAACCCGATGACCACGGGCACGCAGGCCTGGAATCCCTCGGCCCCCGTCATCTCCAGGGCCGGGAGGAGCAGCGACCAGAAGCTGGCAGCTATCATGACGCCCGCGGCGAACCCCAGCATGATATCCAGCTTGCGGCGGTTCATGTCACGTACCAGGAACACCGCGGCGGCCCCAAGGGCGGTCATGCCCCATGTGAACAAGCTGGCAAGCAGTGCCAATACGATCGGGTCCAGTCCGTAGAGGTCAATCATGATGGTCGTCCTCAGGACAAATGGTGTCGCACTATTAAAATTTAGGTCATCCTAAATCATTGATCTGGAAGGTTTTCTCGATGGACCTCGTACGAACTGTCATTCCTTCCTATGCGCGAGAACCCGTCCGAATCCCTGAGATCCTCTCCAGTCGGTCACGGACTCCTGGGGAATGCAGATGATTGGATGCCCTTCATACCTGACCATGCGTCAGCATACGAAAAGGTTTAAGTGTGGCTTGATATTGTGAGGCGCAAAGCGGAGGTGGCCCAGCCCGGTAAGGCGCAGGATTGCTAATCCTGTGACCGTCTGGTCTCGTGGGTTCAAATCCCACCCTTCGCGCCACTCTTTTGTCCAGTATGTCGTTAACGCCTGTTAAGTCGAGGGTATTTCATCGATGTGCAAAACCTCTTCCTTTTATATTTTTCAGCTGATATGTGGAACGGAAATGAAGCGAGACCACGCTATCCTGCTAGGCATGGTAGCGATCGTCATTGTTGCCGTGGCCATAGCTGCGGCCAGCAACATGTTCCAGCCGACCGGGGCGGAGCCGATTCACCCACCCCGATGGTGGGAATGTGAAGTATGGAATCTAGTACACCTGTCCGACTGCGGTGCTATGCTGTACAAAGAAGGCCTGAATGAAGGTACCCACCACTGTGGCGATGGCTCTGTGGCCACAACTTACCTGGGCTGCCCAGAGTGTGGCTGTTGTTTTGGTCACGCATGAGGATATCAATTTGGGCTGTCGAAGTTGTGACGATAGGTGAAACCGTCGATCGCTTCCTCGACCTCCGCCCTCCTGGTCTCCTCTACCAAGTCCAGGTGCTGGTCCAGGCTGTCTTTGAGCATGTTGTGCTCTCGGAGGTATGCTCATCCTAAGATCTGGGCGAGCTTGTGGAAAGATGCGTTCGAACGGTTCACTCCACGGCTCGCGATAGCTCCACGATCTGCGCGGTGCTGTTTGATCTGTCCGAAACGCTTACTCTCTCAGCCAACCCTGCAGCGAGGGGGCGGGGCCGTCGAAGGTCTTGAAGCCAGCCTCCTGAAGCATCCGCTTGCACGCTGCCACGGACCGTCCCCTTCCCTCCCTGGTGTCCTCGGCGATATCGCGAGGGTTTGAGCCGGTCTCTGCGTAGATCATGTTGGCGCCGGAGAGCAAGGAGGGCGCATTCGGTTCGTGCACGCCCATGGCGTAGATGTCCTTCATCGCCAGCCTTGCTACCGCAGTGACCTTGGCCTGCTCGATCTCTGAGATTTGTCCGTTCCCGAAGAGCGGCGTACCGGCTATGGGGATGCGACGCATGGTCGCCTGGATTGCCACGCCGAGGTCCCGGCCCCGGAACATCGATTCCATGATCTCCTCGGACGAATGTTCGGGGCCGATCGGTTCTACACAGTAGCTAATGTCCAGCTCTGCGGCCTTGGCCGCGGCTATAGACCTCAATCGCTCCTCTGGATCAACCTCAGTGTCCACGCCCTCGCGCAACCGTACCACATGATAGACGGCGGTGAAGCCTGCATCCACCAGCTCGTTCGCTTCCTCCGTGTTGAAATCGCCGATGTTCGCCACCAGGGGCATCTTGACGTCGATAGCATTCCTAACCTCACGGCCGGTAGAGAGGAAGCGATCTATATCGTAGTCCGCGGTAGTCATCAGGTAGATGGCGTTCGCCCCTTCTTTCTGGGCTGTCCTTGCTCTTTTTACCACCTCCTCGGGAGAGAGCTCGACGGGCTTAGGTGCCAGACCGTGTCTCTCCCCAAAGACGCAGAACCCGCAGTTCTTGGGGCATGGACCTATATTCACGCCTATTTGGGCATGCACCTCGCCTCGGTTGTCGAACGTCATTCGGGTCAGGCTGTCCGCAGCATGCATTAGCAGATACATCTCTTTCGTTCCGACCTTGACTCCATTGATTAGAGCCAGGGCCTCGCCCCTAGAAATGCTTCGCCCATCAAGCACCTGTTCCAACAACGCGTCTGTGTCCATAGCCTCACCGGTGACATGGATTTGAGTTTATGATATTATAATTAACTATGTGATTAAATAATCGAGTCGTTAGATCTCTATCCTCAATTGATTTAGCTGAATAAATCTCCAGTTCTCGCCGTGCTATTTCATGCCCGACGCTGCACCACCGTTTCGACTTCGGAGGCGACAACCCCTGCATGGCAGGCCCCCGTCCGGGCGTAGTTAGGGTCCGGGCAAATCTCCCCGCCCACCCTTCTCGCCATTTCCACCGTATATCGAAATTTATGTCTGTCGGCATTCGGATTGTTTATCTGGCCCGCCTCACTACGTCATGCCACACCCGCACGTTCTCCAGCGGGGTGCCCAATGCAATGTCGCAGCCTGCGCCGAGGATGAACCCTCTCCTCCCTCCTTTCTGGATGCATTCCAGAGATTCCCGCCGGACGTCCTCCGGAGTCCCGCCAAGCAGGGTCTGGGCCGGCTTGACGTTCCCCAGTATGGCCTGCCTGGACCCGAGGGCCCTCATCGCCGTGGCGATGTCGAGCTGGTAGTCGACAGAGAAGACATCCGCTCCAACGTCCGCTACATGTTCCAAGCGGTCGCCGGTATCCCCGCATATGTGTACGATGAAGTGCTTCCCGGAGTTCTTGATCCTTTTGCCGCACTCCTTCAGGTACGGCTGGGAGAACCTTCCGAAGTCCTCCTTGGAGACCAGGGCCCCCGAAGCGGTGGGGTCGGACAGGATTATCGCGTCGATGTCCTTTTTGACCATTTCTTCCAGGTACACTATGGTCGTTTCCGTGGAGAAGTTGATGACGTCCCTGGCCATGTCAGGGTCCAGTATGGTGTCCATCATCAGTTTCCCCACGCCGCGCAGCTCCCCGGCCAGGGTGAAGGGGGCAGCGAGCGACGCCATCAGATACTTTTCCTTTCCCAGCTCGTTAATGAGGAGCTCGGAGGTCTCGAAAGCCGCCTTCAGACGGTAATCCTCTCCGGGGTCCGGTATCCTCAGCCGGTCCAGGGAGCTACGGTCCTCCACGACGGGGGTCCAGGTCATTATGGTGCCATGCTCCGGTACTTTCACCTCGCAACCAAGGGCCTCGGCCGGCGCCAGCCAGTCCCACATGACCCCCATGGCATCGAAGCCGCACGCCCCCACCGCCTGTATCTGAGCTCTGGCCGCTCTGATCGGATTATCGATGGACTCCTTCACCTTGACGCCTGCCAAAGCGAGGGCCCAGTATCCCTGGAATGGCGGGGCCACGGGCACCCTGTCCACTTCCTCTCTCCTTACGGCCGCCTGGACAAGTTCCTTTGATGAAATGATAGCTATCCCTCCAGGCCTTCGGGCCTAATAGACCAGCCCCCTTCGACTACCATGTGGTCGGGTGCTTGCGGACCTGCCGCGAACCGCGCCAGTGGCGTTCAGCCATCCCTGGGACTGTTGGTGGAAATCACTGACGGTCGTTAATAACCTTGCCGCATGATGATTCGTCGTCCACGAACATATCATGGATGTGGGGCGAGGCCATATGACCACTCTTTATAGATATGGCAGATATGCAAGAAACACGACCGATGGTCGAAGGACTGAGGACACATGGACCAGCTGGACAGAAAACTCCTGAGGATATTGGAAAGGGATGCCAGGATAACCTACCGAGAGCTGTCGGAAAAGCTCGGCATATCCATACCCTCGGTCCAGAAGAGGATGGTATCTCTGGAGGGGTCCGGTCGCATCCTCGGCTATTCTGCTCATATCAGCCTCCTGGCGCTGGGCGGCTCCATGGTCGTCATCCAGGGCAGATCCGAGGCAGACTTCGCCCCGGACGTGGTCGACGAGCTGGGCAAGAGCGACTCGGTCATGACCGTGATGTGCGGGAACCAGAACGACCTGGTGATCGGCGTCTTCCTTCGGGACCTGTCCGAACTGGACACCATAGTGTCGTACATTCGGGAAGTAGGGAAGGTGCCGGACCCCGAGGTCCTTATGGTCACTCCGGGATCGGACATAACCTGCACCAGGGGCGGAGGCGCGGGAGGCGAGCCGCAGTTGTCCGACCTCACCGCCCTGGACCTCCGGATCATATGGGCCCTGCACAAGAACGCCCGCAGGTCCATATCGGACGTGGCGGAAGACATCGGGATCTCCTCGAAGACCGTGAGCCGCAGACTTGGCCGGATGGTGGAAAGCGGGGCGATCGATTTCCATGTCATGGCCTTGCCCAATCTGGACGAGGACCTTATGACCGTGCTCCACCTGCGCATCGGCCCGGACGCCCCGAGGCAGAGCGTCATACGGAAGGTCCGCGACCTTCCCGGGGACTTCATCGACGAGGACCTCAGTTTCTCCAACGAGCCTGACCTGATAATGTTCGTACTGTTCACCCAGAACCTGAGCGAGCTCAAGGATCTCCTTCATCAGGTCAGGAAGATCGAGGGCGTGGTCAAGATCTCGCACGACGTCATCCTCTATCAGCAATATTTCGGAACTTGGAGGGACCGGCTACTGGCCGAGAGGGTCCGAAGCATCCTGTCCAGGAATGTCCGGGATGGTTCTCCTGGTCCGGAGTAGGTCCGCAGCGGCACCTATTGCCGGAGTTTATCTCCGCGAGGAAGGCCCTCAAAGCAGAACCCCTTCTCCGGGGTGTCGAGAACGGCCAGCAGGGCCAGCGGGCGCATGGCCGTCTTTATGCTCCGCCGGAGAAAAAACGCCACTTTTTCCCTCTTGGGAGGACCGTTTTTCAGCCAACCCTCTAACGCGAGCTTATGCCCGATCAAACGCTCCTAAGGAATGACGGTCCTGGGAGGGCCACTGAAGTACGGAACGAACCGTCGCAAGGAGATATAGACATGATCGGAGAGGATGTATGGTCTCATTTTGGTATGTGGTGGGCCGTGGTGGCGTGGATCGCCATCTACGGTGTGTTCATACTGTTCATACCGTTCTACAAGAAAAGCCAGTGGAAGCCGGCGGGAACCTTCGCCGCCTTCGTCGTGGCGTTCGCGATCGAGATGTTCGGGGTGCCCTTCAGCATGTACGCTATCGGCTGGGCGCTCGGAACGCAGCTCCCCGAGGGCATATTCTGGGGGCATACTCTGCAGCAGTACCTCGGTGATGCCGGGAGCTGGATCGGCGCTTTGGTGTCCCTGGCGGGTGCAGCCCTAGTGGTAATGGGGTGGAGGTCCATCCACAAGAACTATTGGAGCAAGGAAGCGGGCAGGGGGAGGCTGGTGACCGGAGGCATCTACAGCGCCATCCGCCACCCCCAGTACGCCGGCTTCTTCCTGATAACCCTCGGGATGATGATCGGCTGGGCCACCCTGCCGCTGATAGGTCTCTACGCCCTGCTGCTGTTCCTCTACGTGCGCCTGGCCAAGAGAGAGGAGCGCGACATGGAGAACGAGTTCGGTGAGGAATATTCGATGTACCGAAAGAGGACGAAAATGTTCATCCCCTATGTGTACTGAGACGCCGGACGCGTGCGGTCCACCAACGAGGCTCAGCGGCCTCTTTCTTTTATTGGTGTGTGAATTAAAAAGAATAAAAATCAAATGTCGGCCCTAAAAGCGGGGCCGGAAGGACGATCATTTCGCAGGGGTCCATGTGGCGGAGGCGTAATAGCTTCCGTAGTAATAGTATCCCGTTTCCTCGTCGAGCACCTCGCCGTCCATTGAAACGATCTTCACGGTCATTGGGCGGGTCGAATATACGGTGACCGCCACTGAGTCCTCGGTCGAAGGCCTGGAGTAAACGAAGGACCGATCTCCCGTGCCGGTCCTGGATTCAGGGCCGTCTTCGCCGGAGACCATCGTAGCATCCCACTCGCCGTCGGTCTCGATCACGACCCTGACGCTCTTGCCGCTCCCGCCGCTCACCAGCCCACCGGCTGTTACCAGGAGAAGGGCGACGACGATGATAACCAGGCAGCCGATCACGATCTTCTTCTCGGCCCCCCTCAGCCCGAACATCCCTTTCAGATCCCACTTTTTCTGGGGCGGTTTCTGAGCCGCCGGCTTCTCGTATGGGACCAATACTGGCTCTTGAACTGGTTCTTGACCATCCATTAAAATCACTGCGAGGTGATAGAAAACTTATAGAATAAAACTGCGGAGGTGAGTCCTCTGAACCATAATGTGCCCGGCCATGGATGTGTTCGACGATGGGGCCCACGCCGTAGGCGGCTTTTTGTCTTCAGGGTCCAGATACTCTTCGATAGCTCCTGCCGCCAGGACCCCCCCCCGCTGAGCAGCACGACCTTGTCGCAGAACTGCATCGCCGGGTTCAGATCGTGCACACCCGCGATGGCCTCATGCCTTCGGGCCTAACCTGGTTCCTGATGGCCTTCATGATCTCCATCAGATATTCACGTCGAGGCTGCTGGTAGGCTCGTCCCGCAGGAGCACATTCACTTCCAGTATGATGCGAAGCGCGGCCTCTTCAATATGGGATGTGCTCGCTCCAGCCGCCGAACGCCGTGGGGAGGACGATCACGAACCTCGATCCCTTGGTGTGGTCCCCGGGCACGCGGTCCTCCACCCACACAGAACCGCCGTACTCCTCCACCAGCCTTTTCACCAGGTACAGGCCGAGCCCCCTGCTCACCGGTTTGGCCAATCCCATCAGGCTCCGGTCGAAGATGGCCTTCTTCCTGTCATCGGGAATGCCCGGTCCGTTGTCCTCGATGGATATGCGGGCGCTCTCCACGCCCTTGTCTGAGAACGTCCTCAGGGCTATTCTGACGGTGACCGGGCCGGCGGAGTGCTTGATGGCGTTGCCCACGACGTTGGAGAATGCATCCCTCAGCAGGGCCGAAGCGTACACCTGGCACTGCCCGGGCGCGTCGAGATCGATCAGCACATCCCTTCCGGGCGGGTTCTCGTACGCCTCCTTTACCTCCTTCAGGATCTGACAGACGTTGACCATCTCCGCCTTCTCCCTTCCCGCCTCCACTTTCTGCAGGTCCCTTACATTGGCAATTAGCTCGGAGCTGTCCCTCAGTACCTGGAGCGGCTTGGTGATGTACTTCTTATCGCTCTCCTCCAGCCGCATCCTCATCTCCGCCAGCTGCAGATACCCCATGGCGGCGGTGTTGTAGTTGCTGATGTCATGGGTCAGAAGGTCAAGGTACATCTCCGCCCTTGACCTCGCCTCGGCCACATCCCTCTCCAGGCTCTTCCTCTCGGTGATGTCGACCGCCGTCGACAGCGCGCCTATGACGTTCCCCTGGAGGTCCTTGATGGGAGCGGCGGAGGCAAGGACCGTCGCCCTGGTGCCGTCGGCGCGCTCGATCTCTCGCTCCTCGTTGATGGTCCTTTCGCCCCTGAACGCCGCGGCCAGGACGCGATCGCTCTCCCTGAGCCGCCTCTCCGCCTCCGGCGTGAGGCCCTTGAAGCCCTCGGCGGTCATCTCGATGTCAGCGGTGCTGATGCCCCAGATCCTGTCCGCTATCCTGTTCACCTCCACGATGCGGCCGCTGGGGTCGGCGATGGCGACCCCCACCGGCATGGTATCCATGATGGCCCGGAGACGGGCATGCTCCCTCTCGATGTTCCTCTTGTCCTTGACCCTCTCGGTGATCTCCGTGGCCGTGAAGATGAACCGCTCCTCGTCCAGCGGTATGAACGCCAATATGTAGTCCCGGGAGCTCGGCTCGATATGCTGGTCGATCGTGAAAGGGGTCCATCCCTTCTTGATCTGGTTTATGATGGGCAGCTCGGTGCTCATCGCCTCCCGGTCGAAGACCTCGCTCGCCCTCTTCCCTCTGATCTCTTCTATCGAGCTTCTCCCCAGGTACCTCAGAACGGTGGGGTTGGCATCCTCGAGGATCCAATCGACCACGTCCCCTTGGTCGTTCAGCACGTACCTGAAGATGACCACCGAATCCTGCATGTTCTCGAACAGGCCCCGGTATTTGGCCTCGCTCTCCTTCAGCGCGTCCTCGGTCCTCTTGCTCTCGGTGATGTCGGTGATGAACCCGGCGATGGACGTTCCGTCGGCCAGCTCGACCCTGGCGACGGCGACGTGGAACGGGAAGGTGGTGCCATCCTTCCTGAATCCTATGAACTCGCTCTCCAGCGCTTCAGGCATTCCCTGCTCGATGCGGGAATAGCGCTCCTTCCCCAGCTCATAGTGCTGGGAGACGAACAGCTCCCTGATGTGGCGTCCCAGCAGCTCTTCCTCCCCATCGTAGCCGAACATCCTGAGGTACTCAGGGTTCACGTAGGTGATGACACCGTCCTTGGCAAGGCTGATGGCGACCGTCGCGCTCTCCACCAACTTGCGGAACCGTTCGTCCGGCCCGGTGGGTTTTCCCCCCTTCCTTTCAGTGACATCGCTGACGGCGCTGATGAACCCCTTGTCCGCACCATCCTCCCTTCTAACGCTCTCAAGGCGGATGATGCGCTTCCGGCCGCCTTCTGATCTAAGCTTGAGGACTTCGATCCCCCTCCCGACCTCGCGGCCAAGATCGTGGAAGTGCCGCTCCATCGCCTTCAGAGAGGCAGGGTCGACGAGGTCGGAGAGGTGGGAGCCCATCAGGGTGGCTCTGTCGAGCCCAAGGACCTCGGTGGCGGTCCGGTTCGCCTCCGTGATGGTCAGGTCCGGTCCGATGGCCAGTATTCCCACCGGCGCGCGCTCGTAGAGTTCGCGGCACTTCTTCAGGTCCCTCTCCTCATCGGCCAGCGCTTCCATGTCCTCGCTCCGCATGTCGCTCCGTTCCCCGTTCGTCCGGCCTGATGGCCATCCGCGAATGGCAGATGGTCACGGCTTGATTATGTAACTATGTTGGCATCATTATTTCCATGGAATTGGATTTTTATGGCACGTTCTCCCGACCACCGGGAGCGGAGGATAGCCACACGTGCCACGGCCTCTCGGATCCCTCCTGAGGATTATTCTGGACCAGAGTGAACCAGAACGTTCCGTTGATATACATTCACGAGCGATGCGTGAAAAATCCTCCCCATTGTTGGGAAATAGGTGCTATGATGGACCGGACCAAGCTGCCCTTTTTGATCCTGGCTTTAATGATGATAACGTCCGCGATCGCCATGGCCATCGTGCCGACCGGCACCACGACCGCCGCCCAGACCTCTGATGGCTGGCAATACGATCTTAATGTCGACGGCGACGAGGCTACGATCACGGGTTACACGGGATATGACAACACCGGTCTCGGTAATACCGTGGCGATCCCCGGCTCTATCCTTGTGGGTGATGCGGATATACCCGTCACCGCGCTGGCGAGCAACCTGCAGTTCACAAACAAGAACTCCATCTATCACATTATCATCCCCTCGAGCGTCACTACGATCGGGACTAGTGCATTCTCCTGGTTCACTTCTCTCCGGTCCGTGACCCTGGGCAGCGGGGTCGCCGCCATTGGGGAAGGCGCGTTCGAAGTCACTAACATTATCGAGTTCGTCGTCAACGCCGCCAATCCGTACTACAGCAGCGTGGAAGGGGCTCTGTGCGACAAGGCTGGCACGACGCTGATCCTTTGCCCCCCTGGAGCTACAGGCCCATATATCATCCCTGAGAGCATCGAGGCCATCGGGGACGGCGCCTTCGAGTATCTCCGCTCCCCCTCGTCCATTGTCCTGAACGACAAGATCATCGCCATTGGGGCGAGCGCGTTCTCGGGCCTTATCGGCCTGAACTCGATTACTATTGGCGCCAGTGTGGCGTCCATAGACACCAGCGCGCTCAACATCTTCCAGTTGGCCGAGATCAAGGTCGACGAACGCAATATGAATTTCTCCAGCGAGGAAGGGGTTCTTTACAACCATGACAAAACGGAGCTCCTGAAGTACCCCAATGGAAGAACGAACGAATCGTTCACCGTGCCCGACGGCGTAATCCACATCGCAGAGGGGGCGTTCCAGTCTGCCTCATGGCTGCTTTTTATCGAGATGCCCGACAGCGTCACCACGATAGGCGACAACGCATTCTCGTCGTGCAGCCGCCTGAACCACATGATCTTCGGCAGCGGGATCAACACCATTGGGTCGGGCGCGTTCTCCAGCAGTAGCAGGATAGAAACCATAATATTCCATGGGAACGCGCCCACGGTGGCGGACGGCTACCTGTTCAGCTCGGGCGGTCTCGGTGCGCCGATAGCCTATCGTCACCAGGCCGCGACCGGCTTCCCCACCACCTCCGGCGGCACCTGGAGCGGAATGAAGACCTACATTCTGGAACTGCAGATCCTCGAGCCTTTAAACGTGGTCGTTACCACCAGTTACGATGCGGCTACCGGCCTGAGCAATGCGACCCTGACCTGGGACGACCCGCTCTACATTGGCGAGCCGAGCATCGATGGCTACAAGGTGCTCATGGGTACCACGGTCCTTGCTACCGTCGGCTCCAACACCGCGACCCTAGAAGGCCTGACCATTGGCCAGACCTACGAACTCACCGTGGTGGGATACAATGATGACGATGGCAATGGCCGGCCTTCGGATGTCATCGAGGTCATTCCCCTGGGCGTGACGTTCACCTACCCATCATACGATGGCGAGGTCAATACCACCGGCACAGGGTATCTCCATTGGTCCGTCCTGGCGGGGGATAGCGCCATCTCACACTCTAAAATGGGCATTATGGGCGAACCGCAGTATGGTACGACCACAGTTACCAGTCAGAACATGCAATCCCTCGATGATGACCTTACCTCTGCTCCTCTCCCCGATGGCATGTACATCGTAGTTCTCACGGTCGTCAGTAACGGAGACAGCACCGAGACTGTGACGGCAAGGTTCGTCGTAGAGACCGGAGGTCCCACGATAAAGGCCCAGTCACCTACCAGCTCGGATCTTCAGATAGGGCCCAGCAGCATCATCAACATAACCTTCTCAGAAGCGATGGACCAGACCTCCGTGGTCATCGACGCCAACGGCGTCGACGGAACGATAGCCTGGAGCGGGAACACCGCAACGTTCACCCCGAGCTCTCCACTGGCATACAGCACCTACTACACCGTCACCGTGAGCGGAAAGGACCTCGCCGGGAACGAGCTGACGGGGACCAACAGCTGGTCCTTCTGGACGAAGGCGGACACCAAGTTCACCGGCCGGGTCCAGGACAACTTTGACCGGTACATCGCAGGAGCCGTGGTCTCGCTGAGCAATGGGGCGTCCACGACCACGGATGCGAATGGCTACTTCCAGCTGGGTGACTTGACCGGCGGCGAGTACACACTGACCATCACGAAGGAGAACTACGACGTCTTCACCAGGGCTGTTTCCATATCGACGGGACAGACCCACGATCTTTACACTCTTGAGATTACCGCCTCCGACAAGGTCCGTCCGATCGTTTCGTCCAAGGAGCCCGAGGGGACCAGCGTGCCGATCGGCAGCACCATCACCATCACCTTCTCCGAGCCAGTGGACCAGAGCACCGTCATCATCTCCGTCAAGAAAGGCTCAACGACGGTCGAAGGGACGGGGATATCCTGGAACGGGAACACTGCGACAGTGACCCTGCCTACATCGCCGCTGGCTTACAACACCACTTACACTGTCACCGTGAGCGGCGGGAGGGACCTCATCGGCAATGTCATGCCCACCACCTCCTGGAACTTCAAGACCCAGCTGGGAGGGGCCATAAATGGGACCATCGTAGACGCCTATGGGACCCCCACTTACGGGGCCAACGTGTCCCTGAGCAATGGGAAGTGGTTCATCACTGGCGTTGACGGTCGCTTCAAGATTGAGAACCTGGACGCCGGAACATACTCCATGACTGTGATCAAGGGAGGCCACATCCCCATGGCGCAGAGCGGCATCGTCGTCGCTCTCGGAGCGAACAACAGCCGCGGCATGCTGACCATGGTGGCGATACCGGACGAGACCATCGCTCCCACCATCGCTGTCATGTCCCCCTCAGGATCGGACGAGGGATCAGTCGCGTTTGTCGTAGTCACTTTCTCCGAGGCCATGAATCATGATTCAGTGATGCTCAGATTGAATGGTATAGGGATCGAAGTAAGCTCCTGGAGTGGTAACACTGCGACGTCCAAGATGCTGTTCCTGCTTGCTTCGAATAGCTACACTGTAACCGTAGGCGGAGAGGATCTGGCAGGCAATTCCCTAAGCGGGGCAACGAGCTGGACCTTCTCGACATGGAACTTCCTGGTTCAAGAAGTTGCACTGGGCGGCACTGTCGTCGACGAGGCGGGCAACCCGATGCCCGGGGTCCTTGTCACGGCGAGAGAGGACCACTCATCGACCGTATACTCCACCCTGACGGACGGGACCGGGTACTTCTCATTCCACGGGGCCCCCGCCTTCAGGTACCCGGCTGACCAGTACGATTCCTACTATACCGTGACAGCGAGCAAGCCTGGCTACGAGGCGGTGTCGAAGCGTTTGTCGGCGCCTCCGGGAAGCGGCGTCGGCTACGGCTCATTGGTCCTGGTCGCCCTCGTTCCGGACACCGACGCTCCGACCATCATCACAAAGTCGCCCACGAACACCAATGAGGCCGTCACCAGCAACATCGTGGTGACCTTCAACGAGGTGATGGACCAGAGCTCGGTAACCATTGCCGTCACCGGCGGTGTGATCGGATCTATAAGCTGGAGCACTGACGGGAAAACCGCCACGTTCAATCCATCTGCAAACATGGCATACAACGCACAATACACGGTCACCGTGAATGGTAAGGACCTTTCGGGGAACGAACTGACAACAGCGTCCTGGGCCTTCACAACGCTGAAGAACGAGGGCCGGATCTATGGGACGATAACGAACAGTGCCGGATCTCCCATCGCCGGTGCCGCCGTCACGCTCAGCAACGGCATGACCGGGACGACCAGCTCTACGGGATACTATGAGTTCTATCCTGTCGCTTCGGGGATATACACCATAACCATAGCGAAAAGTGGCTATGCTACCAACACGTACTATCCCTTGGCTGGCGTCGCAGGATCCTATACGATCTATTCTGTGCAGTTGGAGGCCGCTGTCGTCGGTCCTCCTGAGAGCAACACCGGTTTCGGCTCCATCACCGGCATCGTCAAGGACAATGACGGCAACCCCATCGCCGGCGCCACGGTAAGGCTCAACAGCACCGTGTCTGCGCTGACCAATGGGACCGGTCATTTCGTCTTCGAGAACGCCATCTTCAACACATACACGCTAACGATAGAGAAGGGCGGCTATGAGGCAATGACCAGAAGCGTCACGGTCGATGCGGAGGGTCAGGAGGACATCGGGATATTGAGCCTGGAAGCCGAAGAGGTCGACCACGGGCACGCCGCAGGCGAGGATGATGCTCCTGGGAACGACCCCTGGATCTACTTGGTGATCGTGGCCGTCATCGCCATCGCGGCCGTCGGAGGCTTCACCTTCCTGCGCAAGAAGAAGTGAGCCCGGAATAGAGACCTCCAGCCTCATCTTTCTTTTTCATTCTCCTCCAGCGCAGCCTCCCGTACCCGCAACATGGTGGCCTTTTTGACAAAAACCATTAATTATCGGATGAGAATGGTGTGCGGCGTGAAGGTGTGCGTAGAGACGTATGGATGCACCATGAACCAGGGCGAGGGCGCCATGCTGGAAAGCATGCTCACGTCGCTGGGCCATGAGGTCGTGGACGACCCCGCCGCGGCCGACCTGGTGGTCCTCAACACCTGCACGGTCATCAGCGAGACGGAGAACCGCATGCTCAAGCGCATGGGCGAGATATCCTCTCAGCGCAAGCACCTGGTCGTCTCGGGATGCATGGCCGCCATCCAGGCCGACGCCATCGTCAAGAAGGCGCCGAACGCGATGATAATCGCCCCGCGCGATTATGGGTCGTTCACCGAACTGATAGAGAGCAGCGTAGGCAGGGCCGATCTGATACCTCTCTTCCGCCCGGCCCCGATCTCGGCCACCTTGCCCATCTCCCAGGGCTGCGTGGGGGCGTGCTCATATTGCATAACCAAGGCGGCCCGGGGCACTCTCGCCAGCTATCCTATCGAGGACCTGGTGGCCTCGGCCCGGAAGCACATCGACAGCGGCTCCAGGGAGATCCTGGTCACCGCCCAGGACACCGCCTGCTATGGATTCGACTCGGGCAAGAACCTGTCATCGGTGCTCAGCTCTCTGGTCGAGATCCCCGGGGACTTCATGGTCCGGGTGGGCATGATGAACCCCGACAATCTCGCCAGGGTGATCGACGACCTCATCCCCGCCTGGATGCATCCCAAGGTGTACAAGTTCATTCATCTCCCGGTGCAGAGCGGGAGCGACGACGTGCTCGATGCCATGAACCGCGGCTACAAGGCCGACGAGTTCGCCGCCCTGGTCTCGAAACTTCGTGAGGCGTGCCCGAACATGACCCTGTCCACTGATGTGATCACTGGGTTCCCCGGCGAGACCGAGGAGGACCACCGCGCCACCGTGAAGCTCATCGAGGAGATGCGCCCGGACACCGTCAATGTCACGCGCTACTCCCCCCGCCCCGGCACCCCGGCGGCCAAGGCCAAGAACCAGATCCCCGGCTGGGTGTCCAAGGAGCGTTCCAGGGAGCTGACCAAGCTTCGCTTCGCCATCGCCGAGGAACTGCACCAGGCCATGATCGGAAGGAGGGAGCGGATCCTCATCATCGAGGTCGGGAAGCCCGGCAGCGTCATCGGGCGGACCTCCTCATACCGCCCGGTGGCGGTGCAACAGAAGCTCCCCCTGGGCTCCAAGGTCGAGGTGGAGATCACCGAGGCCGCGCCGACCTATCTTCTCGGCAGGGTGCTGTGAATCGGCCCGCTCACGGCACGGTGATGACGATCTTGCCGCCGGAATGCCCCTGGCCGAGGTATGTCATGGCCTGGGGGACCTCGCTCAAAAGGTAGCTCTTGTCTATGATCGAGACCACCGCCCCCTCCTCGAGCATATCCTTCAGCATGGCCAGGTCCTCCTGGGAGTTCTTCTCGCTGAGCAGCCTTATCTTCCTGTTCCCGAGCGAGGCGAAAGGCCCCAGGACGCCGGCCTGGGCGAACTGGGCCATGGATCCCCCTGACACTATGCACACGCCGCCTGGGTTTAGGGCGCGCCAGTAGTCGAAGACGGAGCGAGAACCGTTGGCCACGAAGACGATGTCGTACTTACGCGGGTCTGCGGTGAAATCCTCCCTGGTATAGTCGATGACCCTGCCCGCTCCCAGATGCCTCGCGGCATCCACATGTCTTGGGCTGGTGACGGCGTCGACCTCCGCGCCGAACGCCCTGGCGATCTGCACCGCGAAGGTGCCCACGCCGCCCGATGCCCCATGGACCAACACCTTCTTCCCAGGCCCGATGTGTCCCATGCCTCGAAGCCCCTGCAGTGCGGTCATCCCCGCCAGGGGTGCGGCCGCCGCCTCCTCGAGCGAGATATTGCAAGGCTTCGGGGCCAGCTGTTCTTCCGGAACGCACACGTACTCCGCGCAGCTGCCAAGCCGTTCCACCGACGTGTTCCCGAACACCTCGTTCCCTAGCTTGAACCGGCGAGCGTTCTCCCCGACCGCCTCGACAACGCCAGCCAGGTCGGAGCCGATGCCCCGCATCCCCTTCTTCTGCCGCCCTCCTGCCATCATCCGGACCAGGAACGGTTTTCCGGTCATCATGTACCAGTCGGACTTGTTCAGGGATGCCGCGTGCACCTTGACCAGCACTTCATTGTTCACGGGGACCGGTCTCTCCACCTCCATGAGCTGGAGCGTCTCGGGGTTGCCGTACCTGGTGCTGACGATTGCCCTCATCATTCCGCTCGCTTCCATCGGACCCGCTCGTTCCCTCGGTACCGAACTAGCGCGGCCCTTGAATATATTGGAAGCGAGCACTTATGAACACACATGGTTGCAGCGGGACCGGCGGCCCTCTTCGGGATTAAATATCAGAAGCATTATGTGGTCAGACACAGCCCCGTAGTGTAGTGGTCAATCATGCCGGCCTTTGGAGCCAGCGACGGCAGTTCGAATCTGCCCGGGGCTACCTTTTTCATCTCCAACAGCTCGATCACCACGTTGTCTGGGCCGGCAAGGGTCGCGCGGTGCAGCCCTCTCTTGATCAGGTACCGTGGGTCCGTGGCGACGATGTCGAAGGCGTCCCCTCCGACCTTGTGCGGCGCCTCGCTGACCGCGATGCCAATATCACTCAGCCTTGCCACCCCGGCATCCAGGTCATCGGTCGCCAGGCACAGATGCGCCATGCCCGCGTCCCTCACCATCCACCGCGCCGTGACCCTGAAGCCCAGCGATCGGTAGAAATCGATCGAGCGTTACATGTCCGAAACGGTCAGCGCTACGTGGTCTATCCCACGAAGCAACCCGTTCACCGCCTACGGGAACGGCTTGCGTGGATCTGAGCTTCACCAACTCTCCCGGTGGACCACTTCCTCCAACTTCAGCCGCGGAGGCTGCTTCCCCTCTTTCTTGGCCTTTCCGATGGGGACCATGGACACCGCGCGTATGTTAGGCGGCAGGCCCAGCGCGGCCTTCACCTTGTCCTCGTCGAACGCCCCTATCCAGCAGGTGCCGTAGCCCTTCGAGGCGGCGTAAAGAAGCATGTTCTCCACCGAGGCCGCCACATCCTGAAGGCAGTACAGGTCATGCCCCCGCTGCCCATACCTGGCGATGCGGTCGTAGTTGACGCAGCACACGATGATGGCGGGAGCGTCCCCGATGAACGGCTGGTTCGCCGCCCCCGCCAGTTTCTTCTTGGTCTCCGCGCTCCTCACCACTACGAAATCGCGGGCCTGGAGGTTCCCCGCTGACGGCGCCAGTATCGCCGCCTTCAGCGCTTCCTCCACTACGCTGTCCGGCACAGGCTCGTCGGTATAGCCGCGTACGCTGTGCCTTTTTTCGATGCACTTCATAAGTTCCATGCAAACACTTGTGGAAATCATCGAGTTGCGGCCGTATAATGTTTCCCTGTCCGAAAATGACAACCTTTTTTTCCATGAGCGGCATCTGCGGCACCGTGACCGTGGACTGCGTCATCGAGCTGGAATATGCCACGCCGGAGGAAGCGGCAGCGGTGCTGGCGGCAATATCTCCGGACAACGAACCTTACGCCGAGGCCGAGCTGGACGGCAGCAAGGTCATCGTCCGCTCCAGGTCCGGGACCGCTCCCCAGATGCTTCACACCATGGAGGACCTTCTCGCCTGCGTCAAGGTGGCCGAGGAAGTGGTCCAGGCCGCCAAGTGATTACTTCTTGATCCCTTCCCTGACCTTGACGGCGATGCCGGTGCGGAAGGCCAGCATATCGTCCCTCACCATCATGGCCCGCCCTATCGCCACCAGCTCGTCCTTCGAGCTCACTACCAGGACCTCGTCCATCGGCACGACATCGGGGTCGCACTCCTCCACGAAGGCGCAGAACACGTTCTTCCCTTCCCGGTTGAACGGGATGGCGTCGTCCTTCACCACCACTCTCATGTGCGGTGCGGGGAACCCTTTCAGCAGGCGGAACGCTCCGGGAGGCCTCAGCGTGAAGAAGCCGTCGTTGGCCCTCATGGAAAGGATGTGCTCCCCGTCCACCAACACATTGCGGATCTTGCCGGTGTTCTCGGACTTCACCAACTTGACCTTCCCGTCCAGCAGGACGGCCGACGCGCCCCTTCCGAACTGGTAGTCCGCCACGGCCTTCACCCGAGCGAGGTCGATGTCGAACGAAGGCGGCCTCTGGCTCATCATCTCCAGCGCCTGCATGGTCGCCTCCCCGTCGTACGCCATGCCCACGGAGTAGGTCTGCTCGTGGGACATGTGCTCCATCTGCTCCTTGATGCGCTCCTTGGTCTCCAGGTCGGGGCGGTCCGGGAACAGCGACTGCGCTATGGGGTACATCTCGTCCAGTTCGATCGGCACCGGCCCGATGGGAGAGGCGACGAAGAAGTGAGTGTCGTACTTCTCCAGCATCTCCCTGATCTGAGGAGCGTAGTGGCGGGCGAACGGCTTGCCGCCGTCGTCCTCGAACACCACCATGATCTCGTGGTCCGGGTACTGATAGCGATCGAAGAACCGCTTCTCGTAGCGCAGGAGGACGGGCCGATCGAGGGTCTCGATGCCGGTGTACAGCAGGGAGTTGTCCCGGCTGAGCGGCTCGAACCTTTCCAGGTATCCCTTGTGGTCGGCCAGCCTCCTCAGTG
The DNA here is from genome assembly GCF_000308215.1 of Methanomassiliicoccus luminyensis B10. Classification (NCBI taxonomy): domain Archaea; kingdom Methanobacteriati; phylum Thermoplasmatota; class Thermoplasmata; order Methanomassiliicoccales; family Methanomassiliicoccaceae; genus Methanomassiliicoccus; species Methanomassiliicoccus luminyensis. The sequence goes on along the minus strand of NZ_CAJE01000013.1, from coordinate 8,101 downwards.
CGCTGAGCAGGGCGGGGTGGGCGCGGCATCTCCTCTCCACCAGCTCCCACAGGTCCCCCTCCAAAATGGCGCGCTTCACCCTCTCGATCTCCTCAAGAGAAACCCACAGGTTGTGGCGGGCGATGAGCGCGGTCCGTTCCGCCGGCGCCATCTTGGAGATCTCCTCGTACGTGTGGGAGGCGCAGGCGGGGCAGTGGCAGTGGATCCCTTTCATGTCCGAGAGGCTCGCGGTGCCCTCCGGGAACATGAAGCGGTCGTCCCGCGCGAACTTGGCGTACGAGGCGGAGTCGAACATGTCGCAGCCCAGCAGAGCGGCCAAGGCGAACACCATGGGGTGGCCGGCGCCGAACAGGTGCACCGGCCTGCTGGGGTCCAGTCCCTTCTTGGACGCGACAATAACATCGACAAGCTCGGCGAAGCGATACTGCTCCATGAGCGGGACCACTCCCCCGATGGGGTGCACGTCCACGTCGATGAGGGCCAGCCTCCGGGCGCAATTCTCCCGTAGATCAGGGAATATGGAGCCCTGGACCACCCCAGCGAGGAGCATGCCGCCCTTGATGGAAGCGGCGTCCTGGGTCCGGTCCAGCGTTACGTCCACCGCCTCGGCGGTCCTCTCCTTGCTCCAGTCCGGCTCGGTGAAGATGTCCAGCACCGTCCCGATATCGGTGCCGATGTCCCGCTGGAACGATACGATCTCCTCGTTCTTCACCTCCACCTCGCCGTACATGTGCGACTGGAAGGTGCCGGAGTCGGTCATGATGACCCCGGGGAAGTCGAGCATGGCATGCAGGCCGTCCCGCCTGGCCGCCTCGTTCAGCTTGGGGTCGTTGCGTATGATATATGAGTTGGTGATGAGCGCGCGGAAGCCGAAGCGATCATATAGCTCGCGCGGGGGGACGGTGACCAGCCGGGGGTTCACCACCGGCAGGAGGGCGGGGGTTTCCAGGACACCGTGCGGCGTCTCCAGCTTGCCGATCCTAGCCAGGCCGTCCCTTCTCGTTAGCTCGAACATGTTCAATGGGATGACGGGGGGATAGATAAGCCTTTATCGCACCGAGAGGCCAGGGCGCCCTCCGCCTCATCGTATGAAATAGTCATATGACCAGGACGATACTATTGCCATATCCTCTTTCTATCATGGCGATGTGCGCCTGAAATTGATCTTTGAAGAGTGTGCGATCTCCCGGTCAAGCTGACGTGGAACGATGACAATGCGCCCATCTCATCATCCATTGGTGGAAGCGAGAGCGAGATAATGAATTATAGTCCTTCAAGCGCATCCCCGGGGTGTGCCCGCGGAATCGAACAGGACCCCGCTAAAAAGCGAGGATTATGATGTCCAGATCCGTACGACTATGCCGTACTACGGGGCAATGCACCAGGAGATCATTGACCTGGCCCTATGCCTGGACCACCCGCCGCGGGTCTGGCTGGACACTGGCTGCGGCACGGGGGCTTTGGTGCAGCGCGCCGTGGACCAGCTGCCCAGCACGAAGTTCGTTCTGAGCGACCCGTTCTCGGGCATGTTGGACCTGGCCAAAGCCAGGCTGGCCAATGCGGAGCGGGTCCGGTTCCTCCCGCCCCTGCACACCAATGAGCTGCTGGGCAAGGTGGGCGAGCGCCCCGACATCATCACCGCGGTCCTGTGCCACCACTACATGCCCCCGGAGGGCAGGGCGGAGGCGGTGAGGACATGTTACGATATGCTGCCTGAGGGCGGCACGTTCATCGCTTTCGAGAATGTCCGTCCCACCACGGCCGAGGGGTATGAGATCGGGAAGAGGCTGTGGGGACGTTACTGGGCCCGGAACAGTATGACCTCAGCGGGGATCGCCCAGCTCCTGGCCAGGCTCGACGTGGAATGCTTTCCCATCACCGTGGAGGAGCACCTGGAGCTGTTGCGTCGCACCGGTTTCAGAACTGCGGAGCTGTTCTGGCGTTCCAAGCTGCAGGCTGGCTTCTACGCCATAAAGTGAGCGGGGCGCGTTCGAGGATGACGTTTTTTAAACCTGAGACATGTTAGGGGACCGCCCATGGACGAGACGGACATCCTCATCATCAAGGAACTGGCCGTGGACCCCCGTCGGCCCTATCGGGACCTGGCTGACCGCCTGTCCCTTTCTGTGAACGGGGTGCACAAGCGCATCCAGCAGCTCATCGCCAAAGGGATCATCATGGGCTTCAGGACCCGACTTGCCCCTCAGGTGACTGGCGGGGGGTTCCTGAACCTATACGGGCGGTCGACGGCCAATGACTTCCTGGCGACGATGGAGAGGATCGGCGAGCACGAATGCACCTCGCGCATCGTCGCCGCGGGCGGGCAGTTCCTGTATGTGGACGCCTGGGTCCGGTCCCACCAGGAAATGCTGGATTATCAAGCGTTCGTGCGAAATGTCGGCCGCATCGACGACCTGAGGGCTCTGGCCATGGTCATGATCGGTCAACCTCCGGCCAAGGACCCCCTGACCAGAACGGACTATCGCATCGTCAAGGCGCTGTGGGACGATTGTCGTCGTCCGCTCCAGGATGTGGCCAAGGATGTGGGCTCCACGGCTAAGACAGTGAAGAGGAGGTTGGAAGCCCTGGAGGAGCAGAAGTTCGTGTACTATATGCTCGACGGGGGCCCCTGTTCGTCGGGTGGCCTCACATCCATCGTGCACGCCAAGTTAAAACGGGGCGGCCGGTCGCTTCAGGACGCCGCCCTCGCACTATTCAACAGCAGGAATCCCCACATTCTCGGCGTATCTGCATCGAACGTCGAGCCCGATCTGCTGTTGTTGTCGATGTGGGCCCGGGACCTGAAGGAGCTGCGGGACGCGGAGGCATCCCTCAACGCCAACGAAGATTTCGAGTCTTTGTACTCCAACCTGTTCTACGACATGCGCCTCTACCCGACATGGATGGACAAGCTCATCTCCGACCGGTCGAAATGACTGGCCCGGAGGCCGATGGCCTTTTCGTCCCCCTCCCTGGGAATAAATGGGATAAGAAATCATGAATAGAGGCCGTTCCCTCATCTCGGACGGGAACATCAGCTCAAGGCACACAGGGCCGTACACTTCCATGCAAGGTGCAATACCATGGAAGCTATAATCATCGAAGAGCTGGTCAAGAAATACGGGGAGGTCCTGGCAGTCGACCACGCCAGCCTCCGAGTGGACGAGGGGGCGGTGTTCGGTCTCATCGGCCCCAACGGCGCCGGTAAATCGACCATCATCCGTTCCCTCCTGGGCCTGGTCCCCCGCGACGGGGGCAAGGTCCTGGTGTCGGGCATGGACATGGTCTCGCCGGAGGCGCGTCGCAAGGTCCGAGTCGGCTACCTGCCCCAGCGCGCCGCCTTCCAGGAATGGAGGACCGCCGAGCAGGCCCTCAGGACCCTGGGCAAGCTGTCCGGGCTGGAAGGGGAGCGCCTCGGCCGGCGCATCGACGAGGTGCTGGGACAGCTGGGGATCGAAGAGTACCGGGGAAGGAAGATCAACAAGCTTTCCGGGGGGACCTTGCAGAAGCTGGGCCTCGCCCAGGCGATATTGCATGAACCGGCGGTGCTGGTCCTCGATGAGCCCATGGCCGCCCTGGACCCCGCCAGCCGCTTCCTGTTCAAGAAGATCGTACGGGAACTGAGGGAGTCGGGCACGACCGTGTTGTTCTCCTCGCACATACTCTCCGACGTGGAGGACCTAGCCGATTCGGTCGGCCTGCTGCAGGGCGGGAAGGTACGCTATGCTGGGCCGATCAGGGGGCTGGAGAAGCTGGTCTCCCTGCGCTCTGAGCTAGTGGTGGAGCTCGCCGACGACAAGGGAGAGTGGAAGTCCATCAACATGCCCGGGATCGACCTTAGGCAGCCGTCCGCCGGCCTGCTGGTGGCGCATATCAACGACCCGGGACAATGGGATGTCGTGGCCCCCCGGCTCATCGAGGCGCTTATGAAAGCGGGGTGCAACGTCCGCTCCTTTAACCGTCATGACCCTAAGCTTGAGGATATCTACATGGCCTGCGTGGAGGGTACGGCATGAGCCTCGCCTTGCTCATCAAGGATGAGCTGAACGGATTCTACCGCTCCAAGGTCATGGCCATCCTGTTCGTCGGGCTGCCTGCGATAGCAGTGCTGATGTACATTCTCTCCCCGGATCTCGGGGGCATGCCCCTGGGCGCGTTCACCGCTTTGTTGGTATCCTCGACCGCCGGCCTCCTGGCCTCGACCACGCTGGCGGTCAGCATCATTAACGAGCGCTCGCAGGGGGCCTTCGACCTGTTCCTGGTGCGGCCGGTGAAGCGGTCGCATCTGCTGCTGGCGAAGTACCTCGCGGTGCTGACGTGCGTGGTCCTGGCCGCCGCGCTCGCCCTGGTGCTGGCGAACGGCTATGACTGGTATGTCAGCGGAACGGTGGACCTTGGAGCGCTGCGGGGCCCGATGCTTGTCACCCTGACCATGGCCTGCCTTTGCTCCGCCGCGGCGGTGCTGTTCGGCAGCTTGGTCAGGTCCGTGCTGGTCGGGGTCATCTTGACCCTCTACGGCGGGAACCAGCTCTCCGCCGTCGTGGTCCTGCCAGCTCTGGAGAACATGTTCTCTCTGGAGGCCACCGCGGCCCTCGGCATCGGACTGTCCATCGTCATCCTCGGGCTGGCGACAACGATCTTCAACCGCCGCCTGAGCTCGTGAACCCCGGGCCAGAGGCCGCCTCTACGGCACGCGGAGGCGGCCTTCGAACTTTTTCTCGGCTGCTTTTTGCGGCAGTGCCCCAACCGCGTCGGCTCGGTACGGCGGCCGTTCCGGTGTCCGAACAGTCCTCAGTGGACGCCCCATCATGCGAGCTGTCGGATCAGGTCCGTCTATGGGCCGCGCACATAAAACACGGGCCGCTCCTCGTCCCGTTCCCGGGGACCGCGGCCCCGGCCGGTCCGCTGCGCTTTCGTTCCATCCTCCCGGCCCGCAGGCCGGGCAGGCATCTTCATGCGGACGGCCCTCTTGGCCCGGTTGATCAAAACCCTGGCCCGCTCGACGGTGCACCGGAGGTTCTTGACAATGAGGTCGATGGGCGCGTCGGCCAGGTCCTCCAGGGTCTCGATGTCGACGGCTTTCAGCCTCTCTACGGTCTTTCCCCTAACGCCCAGCATGTAGGTGTGCTCCTCTATCAACATGGTCATGTGTGTTCACCTCTCATCGTTTCATGCGTCAAGCCCCCTGAACGGTCGGCATAAAAAAGGGATGGGTTTGGGTCGGTCCGATGGGATGCTCTGGCCTCAGCAGCGGGGCGCCCTCCCGGCCTGATGCCATGCCCCCTCGCTCCAGCGGTCAAGCGCTCCGAAGTGGTGCCAGCGCTTACCATGGTGATGCCAGGCATCGCCATGGTGGGGCGAGCGGTCCGGCCTCTCTTGGCACGGCCCGCCTATCGGAGCGGTGCCGTTGCCCTCAGAGGGACCGGGCCCCTCCGTCTCATTGCCGCCGGGGGTGCCCTCGGTCGGTCCGGTGACGTTCCCCGTCCCGTTGTCGGTCGGAAGAACGGAGCTGTCGTTGCCGCTGGGGGTTTCGTCCACGGGCCCGGTCGTACCGTCGTCGGCGCTGTCATCGGCGTCATCGCCGGTGCCGACTATGGTCCCTCCAGTGTACGGGTACCCAGAGGTGCCGGTCAGCACCATCGATGCAATGGCCTGCCCGCCGTTGGCGTAGATGGCCTCCTCGCCAAAGGTCCACCTGGTCAGGGGGTACACCGCGTTGTACGCCAGTTCTCCCCAGAACAGGGGTATATTATCGTTCTCGGCCCACTGCTCGGGGGTAGAGAACAGGCTGGCGTCGCTCGCCGAGGCATAGTAGTGCCGAGAGGCGATCTCAAAGCCCACCGTACCGGTGGCGAGGTCGAAGTCGGACTGGCTCCACCCGAACATGTTGCCATAGCCTGCCACTCCCATGCTGCGGGGGTGCGTGGATGCGTCCGCCGTGTCGGCGGCGACCGCGCTGGCCCAGGCATGGAACGCGGTCTTGCCGCCGTGGGAGCTCCAGTAGTTGGCGTAGCAGTTGTTGTGGTCCGGCTCGTTGAAGAGATCGTACCACCCGAGGCCGTCATAGTCCTCCAGCGCCGCCATCACCTCGTTGCAGTACTCGACGTAGTTCGCGTAGGCCGTCGAGCCGGTGTCGAACACCGAACCGCTCCCGCCATATGTGTAGGTGGGATATTCCTGCGATCCGGCCAGGACCAGCACTACCCACACGTTGTGGGCCTCGGCCTGCTCCAGCATGGTCTCCAGCAGGGATAGGTACGCATCGTGGTGTTGGGTCCATGCCCGGTACTCTATTTGGCTGCCCCACGAGTCCCCCGCGCCGATCCGGACCAGGTTGCAATCGTAGTATTCCAGCAAGGCGAAGTACTGGCTCCAGAACTCCTCCGCGTTGGCGTTCTGCGATATGTAGCCCTGGTCAGAGGTGTCGGGGCCGTTGAACACCGAGGTCTTTCCCGCATACTGGGTCTCGCCCTCTACGTACGCAAGGATCGCGAACTGCAGGGCGGTTGTATCCACCACTCCGAAGAATTGCGCCGACGCGTCGCCATCGACGGTTATGTCGGAGCCGGATACCGATATCCGGCCATAGGCGGATGCTGACGTTGCCGCTGCGGCAGTATCGGGGCCTCCCACCAGGAAGACCCCTGGCAGCAATAGTGCCAGTGCCGACAGCGCTACAGCTATCTTGGGTATTTTTTTACTTACGATTATGCATCCCTCCAAATAGCTTGCCCCTTCCGGGGTCGAACGGGGACCGTTCTTAGGGGTGATAGTAGGTATGGTCCCGATTATTGGGGCTGATTATCAACGCCCACGTCGATTGCCGTGTTCTCGCCGACCGAAGCGTGGATGCAATCCATCATCTTTTAAATCATGAAAAGCCGTCCCTTCCCCATCCAGGTATCATTATGGATTTCTCGTACAAGATGGTCATAGCGGTCCGGTGGGACCTAAGGCTGTCCGCCGGCAAGATGGCGGCCCAGGTCGCGCACGCAGCGGTCAACTGCGCCCTGGCGGCCAAGAAGAAGACCCCTGAGTGGTTCGACCGGTGGTACTCGGAGGGGCAGAGGAAGGTGGTGGTGAAAGTGCCGAACCTGGAGGAGCTGTTCGAGCTTAAGGTGTCAGCCGAGGACCTTCGCCTAACCACCTCGCTGATAGTGGACGCGGGCATGACCGAGATACCCCCGAACACCGTGACCTGCCTGGGCATCGGTCCCGGGCCGAACGACGTCGTGGACAGGGTGACCGGCCACCTCAAACTGGTGTAGGCGATGAAAAAGCAGGTGCGGGTGCTCGGGATCGACGATTCACCCTTCTCTTTCCGCGCCGAGCGCGCCCTGGTGGTGGGGGTGGTGGCCCGCCTCCCCGTGTACATCGAGGGCATCATGCGCACCGAGGTGGCCGTGGACGGCTGTGACGCCAACGACGCCGTCATCGCCATGCTTGAGCGGTCCCGGTACACCGAGCAGCTGAAGCTCATCATGTTCGACGGCGTGGCCGTGGGCGGGTTCAACGTGATCGACATCGACAGCATCCACAAGGCCATCGGGGTGCCGTGCGCTACCGTGACCCGGGAAATGCCCGACTTCCTCAAGATGGAGGACGCGCTCCGCGCTCATTTCCCGGACTGGCGGGACCGGCTCGCCGTCATAAAGCGCAACCCCCTGTTCCGGGTCGGCGCGAAGAACAGGTCGCTGTACGCGACCGCGGTGGGCATCGACGGCGACACCCTCGATGACATCATCAGGGAATGCACGGTGCAGGGCGCGCTGCCGGAGCCGCTGCGCATCGCCCACCTGATCTCCGGCGCCATGGTGTTGGGGGAATCGCACGGCCGGGCCTAACGGCGGTCCAGGCACTTCTTCAGCTCGTCGCACAGCTCCGTCCCGGCCGGCTCGAGGCACTCGATGATGACCTCGGAATCGCCCCCCGGCTGCGCGGTCACGGTGATGGTGACCTTGGCCCTGGCCAGGACCACGGTGGTCCGCCTGCCGGCCTCCTTCAGCTCGTACCCCTCGGACCGCGAGCCCAGGAACCCCTGGACCTCGGACACCGTTCGCTCGCGGGGCCGGTGATAGAAGCGGATGTCCATGTGCTCGAA